>NZ_JAHOPB010000003.1:0-300000 GCF_019039055.1 Reyranella humidisoli | reverse complement strand
TGGGTCGTTTCGTCGGCCGCGCCGTTGTAGGCGCCACCATGTCCGAGGCCCAGCACATGGCCGACTTCATGCAGGATCGTGTTTAGCCCGTAGGCTTCCGCTTCTGAGAATGAGCCGCTGAGATCGAAGCCGTACTTGGACGTCTCCATGTTGACGATCCACTGGCCACTGTTCTGGCCCAACGTGCTTCCGCTGCCCTGGGTGTGCGGGCCTCCGGCGTTCGCGCCGCTACCAGCGGCTCCGCGTACCAGCTTGACGTCGGCATTGCTCCCGCCCAGCGAGAAGGTGACGTCCGCCACGGCCTCCCACATGTCCATCGCGGTGATGAAGGTCTGCTTCTCGGTATCGGTGAAAGCCGAGGCGACGTCGAACGTGTAGGTGATCGACGCGCCGGTACCGGCGGTCGGCGTCCCCCACTTCTGCGCCGTATCGGAGGTGGCACCCCAATAAGATGTGTTCGAAATCGTACCGTCTGCGTTGACGCCCGTGATGAACGTGACTTCACGCTCGAAGTCGGAGCTGACGGGGACGGCTGCGGACGTCGGAGTGATGGACGAACCGCCGGGCGAAGCGGCCCCGGGCGGCGTGTCGGAAACGGCGAAATTCTCGAAACCCGCCCAGCCCCAGTGCGAGAGGCCCTTGCCGTCACCACAGAAGATACACATCGCACAGCCCCCAGGATTGCAGTCGCGCTAACCCTGCCGGGGCTTACGAGACCACCATGCCTTCATAGAAAAGTAAGCGAGGGAGAGCTTCGGACCCCAAGTCCCATGCCCGTCCCATGCACACCCGAAAAGTTCCCGCACTCTCACTACAACTAAAAGCGTTCGTTGGGAACCATCGCAGCGAGTAGCGCGTCATCAAGATAGAGTGCGGGTGTGACCACGAGGGCACAGGCAGATGCGTTGTGCGGTGCTATAAGCCGCCCATCAGAACCGCCGCCGCACAATTCATGTCGTCCAAAGAAAACTCCTGGCCAACCGTCGCAATCGCCGCCCTCCTCGCCACGATGGCCATGACGGCCATGACGGCCAGCGCCGCCGCCCAGTCCGCGGACGACGACACCGTCCTGCCGCCGGTGCCGAAGCCGCGATTCACCGTGGTGGATGGCGACACGGTCAGGTTCGGCCCGCAAACCGTCCGCCTTTTCGGCATCGACGCACCGGAGCGCAGCCAGACCTGCGACGACGGCCAGTGGCGCGCCGGCCTGCTGGCGCGCAAGGCGCTGGAGGATTTCATCTCCGGCCGCCCGGTCAACTGCAGGCTGGTCGACACCGACAAGAAGACCAATCCGCCGGTGGCGCAGTGCTTCGCAGGTGAAGACGATCTGCAGGAGAAGATGGTCGCCGCCGGCTGGGCGTGGAGCCTGCCTGGCAGCAAGGAGCGCTACGCCTCCGAGGAGCGCGAGGCCATGGAACGCAAGCTGGGCGTCCACGGCCACAAATGCGTCTCACCCGCAGAATGGCGCGCCATGCTGCGTCGCGAAGCCATCCGGCGGGAACAGGGCGGCTGAGGTGCCGGCAATATGGCGGAGGGGGTGGGATTCGAACCCACGGTGGGCGTGAACCCACGCCGGTTTTCAAGACCGGTGCCTTAAACCGCTCGGCCACCCATCCACTAGACCGCCAAAAGGCCTGTAATTCCGGGCCTTTTACCGGAGGCTGCGCCGGAACGAAAGCCGAATTGCCCCCGAATGGGTCATGTCGACCGCGCTGATCGCCGCATTGATGGCCTCCGAGGTCTCGTCGTCGCGCTTGTCCAGCAGGTGACTTTAGAGCTGAAGCACGCTCACAGGCCGACATGACCGCAGCTTTTTACCGCAATTTTCTCTTCGCCGCCGTGAGCTGCCAATGAAGTTCAATAGCGGCACGCTCCAGTTTGAAAGATGGATGCGCCCGGCATGTTGCGATCAATTGGGTTAGAAGTTCTTCGGATGTGCGATCTTTGAGAACATAGCCCGCCTCACCGGCCGGATTGCCCTCAAGATCTCGGGCGAAGAGGTAGCCGATGAGCCAATTCATTGCATCGCGATGGGTGCCCTCTTCCGTAGTGATCTGAGAGCATTGAAGGCCGCCGGCGCCGACCAGCATGCCCTGAGAATTACCGGCATGAGGGAAAAGGCCTATGGCGAACAACAAAATCGAAGCCAGTACGCGTGAGGTTTTCATCGGGGGCTGAGCGGCTCTGCGGTTTCAGCGCTCATTCTCACTCAACGTTCTTCAAATGTGCAAGGGCGTGGGGCGGTGCGTTCCGGCGGGAGTGGCCTGCCGCGCATGCCGCACCGTCACCGTGAGCTAGGTGACCTCGTGGAACGGCGGATCGTCCCGGCGTCGAGCTCGGGTCAGGCCGCGCCGGTTGCTGTCGTGGTCATGGGTGCGCGTGAGTCGAATCCGGCGCCGTGCTAGCCTTCCGGCAAAAGCAGAACGGGAGGAAGCAGGAATGACGAGGACGACTCGCCGCCAGGCGCTGGGACTCTTCGGTGCGTCGGCCGCCGCGGGCGCGTGGCCGGCCTTCGCGCAGGGCACACCCTTCCCGTCGAGGACCATCCGGCTGGTGGCGCCACATGCGCCGGGCGGCAACTCCGACACCTTTGCCCGCATCCTGGCGCAGAAGCTCGGCGAGCGGATCGGGCAGCAGGTCGTGGTCGAGAACCGCACCGGCGCCGGCGGGACTGTGGGCAGCGCGCTGGTCTCCAAGAGCACCCCCGACGGCTACACGCTGGTGGTGGCCGACAACGGCACGCACGCCATCGCGCCGACGCTCTACGGCAGCAAGCTCTCCTACGATGTCTTCAAGGACTTCACGCCGGTCATGCTGGCCGCCACCTTCCCCACGGTAATCATGATTCATCCCTCGGTGCCGGCGCAGACGCCGAAGGAGTTCGTGGCGCTGGTGAAGAGCCAGCCCGGCAAGCTCACCTACTCCTCGGCGGGAACGGGTAACGGCTCGCACCTCACGATCGAGCTGTTCCGCACCGCCGCGGGCGGGCTCGACATGGTGCACGTGCCCTACAAGGGCGGTGCGCCGGCGGTGCAGGCGCTGCTCTCGGGCGAAGTGCAGATGACGGCGGTCAGCGTCAATACCGCTCTGCCGCACATCCAGTCCGGCAAGGTTCGCGCGCTGGGCGTGGCCTCCTCGAAGCGCTCGCCCGCCCTGCCCGACGTGCCGACCTTCGCAGAAGGCGGCATCGCCTTCGAGGGCGACAGCTGGCTCGCGATCATGGGCCCGCCCGGCATCCCGGCCGACATCGTGGCCAAGCTGAACCAGGAGATCACCGCGACGTTGCGCGAGCCTGAGACGCGCGAACGCTTGGCGAAGATCGGCCTCGAGGTGGTGGCCTCATCGCCGCAAGGTCTGACCGAGGTGCTGCAGCGCGACGTGCCCAAGTGGGGCAAGGCGGTGAAGGACTCCGGCGCCGTCGCCGACTAGCCTCGCCGACGACCTTCAGAAGGGGCGTATGAAGCGGATCACGGCCCAGATCACCACCACGATCGTTGCGGCGGCGAGCCACAGGCGCTGGCGCCGCACGAGGGCAAGCAGGCCGAAGATCACCACGAGTGCGATGGCGATGAGGTCGGTGGAGGCAATGTAGCCGTTGAAGAACATGTCGTATCCCCCTTTTGGGTTGGGAGGACGCCGACAATCGCGCCGCTCCGGCTTCCTTCATAATCGGGAAGCCGGAGCGCGCACAACGCGCGGCTTCAGTTGACGCCGTAGCGCTTGAACTCCTCGGCGATGTTCGGCTGGATGCCCGACGCGGTCGACATATCCGAAATACCGGCCGGCCCCTGGCCATTGCGCGCCCGGGCGAGCCCGCGGCCGTAGAGAGCGCGGGCGCGGTCGGGATCTGTCTGGAGCGACAGATTGTACTGCGCGATCGCCTTGTCGTACTGCTTCATCTTGAGATTGATCAGCCCGATATTGTCGTGCGCGTAAGGATCGTTCGGCACAAGCTTCAGCACCTCGTTGCAGTCGGCCAGCGCCCCCTCGAGATTGGAGCCCATCACGGCCCGAGTGAGGCAACGGTTGTTCAGCGCCGGCGACATCTTCGGATCGAGCTTCAGGGCCTCGTCATAGTCAGATACGGCTTTGGCGTAATCGCTCTTGTTGAAGTAGGCGATGCCGCGGTTGAGGTACAGGTTGGCATCGCGAGGGCGCAGCCGGATCGCCTGGTCGAGGTCCTCGATCGCGTTCTCGTATTCACCCAGGTTACTGTAGAGATTGGCACGGCTGGCATAGATGCGCGGGTTCTTCTGGTCGGTCTTGACAGCCTGCGTGTAGTCCTCGATTGCGCGGCCGGCATCGCCGCGGAACGCCATGACCTGCGCGCGGTAGTAAAGCGCCGTCGGATTGCCCGGTGACAGGCGCAGCGCATCGTCGATGTCGGCGAGCGCCCGCGGATAGTCCTTCTTCAGGCCGTAGGCGAAGCCGCGCTGGATCAGCCCATTGATGTCATCGGGGCTGATCTTGAGGGCGGCATCGAAGTCGGCGATCGCCTCGTCGATCCGGTCCTTGAAGATCTTCGACATGCCGCGGTTGATATAGGCCAGCGGTTCCTTGGGATCGATTTCGATCGAGGCCGTGTAGTCGGCAATCGCCTTGTCGTAGTTGTCGATGCGGTGATAGGCGGCGCCACGCTCGAAGTATGCGAAAGCCATGCCCGGCGCGAGTTCGATGGCGCGGTCGAGGTCGGCCACCGCCTGTTCCGTCTTGTCCATCTTGAGGTAGGTGGCACCGCGTCCGAGATAGGCGCGCGGCTCCTTGTCGTTAATCTCTAGCGCGGCCTCGAAATCCTTGACCGCCGCCTCGTACTCCTGCTTGTCGATCATCGCCATGCCGCGCTGGTAGTAGGCATTGGCCACCTGGTCGGCGGTCTGCGCCGCCGCCGGATCCTTCTTTCCGTCCTTGTCCTTCTGCGTGAGCTTCAGGATCTCGGACGTCTGCAGCCCGAGCCGGACGGCCTCCGTGAAGTCGGTGATGGCGCGGTCCGGATCGTTGCGCTGCCGCCACGTGACGCCACGGTTGATCAGGGCGTTCACTTCCTTTGGATTGAGCTTCAGCGCCAGATCGAAGTCGGCGACCGCCTCCTCGAACTTGCCCTTCTTCGTGTAGTAGACGATCCCGCGATTGACGAGCGGGTTCGGGTCCTTGGGCGTGAGTTCATGGGCGGCGGTGTAGTCGGCGAGCGCGTTGTCGGAATCGCCGATGCGATGATAGGCGATGCCGCGCTGCATGTGGGCGAAGGCCTGGCCGGGCGCCAGCCTGATGCTTTCCGTGAAGTCGGCAATCGCCTGCTTCAGGTCGTTCTTGTACATGTACGCCGCGCCGCGGCCGACCCAGGGCGCGCCGTCGCGCGGATTGAGGCGGATCGACTCGGAGAAGTCGGCAATCGCCTTGTCGTAGTCGTTCTTGTCGTACCAGGCGAGGCCCCGCTGGAAATGGACGAAGGCGGCCTGCAGCGCGATGCGGTTGGCCTCCTGCTGCGGCGACTTGGCGAGCTGGCTGGTGACCGAGTCGGGCACGATCGTGAGCGATACCGGCTGGATTTTCTCCGGCAGGATCTTGATGGCCGTGGTGAAGTCCGCGATGGCCTGGTTAACGTCGCCCTTCTTGCGATAGACGATGCCGCGGTTGGTCCAGGCGCTGATTTCCTTGTTGTTGATCTTGAGCGCCGAGTTGAAGTCGGCGATCGCGCCCTCGTTGTTGTCCTTGCGCGTATAGAGCACGACGCCGCGGTTGATCAGCGGAAGCGTATCGCGCGGCGCGAGCCGTATGGCATCGCTGTAGTCGATGATCGCACGATCGGCCTCGCCGATCGTCTGATGCACGACGCCGCGCTGGATGTAGAGATGCGGGTTGAGCGGCTGCGCCATGACGGCGTCGTTGTACATGCGCACGGCCGTGCGAAAGTCGGACTTGGAGCGCTTGTCGCTGTCGGGCCCTTTCCACGACATGCCGCGATGGAGATAGGCAAGCGCGAGCGCGCCGCCCGAAGCCAGGCCATTGTCGATCACGTCGGTGCAGGCCTCGATCTTGCCCTCCGCGCTGGCGCCGGTCATGCCGTAGCAGACATCGACTTCCGAGGGCTCGCCCGGCTTCCTGGCCTTCCTCGTCGCGGTCTGCTGCGCCGGCTGGGCGGGCCCGGCTTGCGCGGGCGCGGGCTGCGCCTGGCCTGCCGGTACAGGCTGGCTTGCAGGCCGCTGCTGCGCCACGAGCGGCGTCGCGGCCACGGAACACAGCGCTCCCAAGGCAGCGCCGCGGGCAACCCAGCGCGCTGCGACCCAACGCTCAAAACCCCACATGACCATTCCTCTTGCCGGTGCGCGATGGCCCCCAAAGCCATTTTGCACCTGATCGGCGAATGTACCCAATGGAGGCGACTTTTCAGATATTTGGAAGGCAGTGGCAAGGCCGGCTACGCCCCAAACCGGACACAATCCCGGGACTTTATCAAGGCATTCGGGCCTCCCCCATCGACGGCAGGCCCGGTTTTTGGCACGCTCCCTGCCGTCAAAGGGAGGAAACAAGAAATGACAATCGGCAAGCGTCTGATCGGACGCCGCACGGTCGTGGGCGGAATCGCCGCGGCAACCCTCGCCGCTCCGGCCCTCGTGAAGGCCCAGGGCACCTATCCAAACAAGACCATCCGCTACATCAATCCGTTCCCGGCCGGCGGGGCCACCGACACGCTGTCGCGCATGTTCTGCGCCAAGATGAGCGAGCTGAGCGGGCAGCAGTGGATCGTCGAGAACAAGGGTGGCTCCGGCGGCAATGTCGGCATGGACGCCCTCGCCCAGTCACCGCCCGACGGCTACACGCTGGGCCTCGGCGGCATCGCCAGCCATGCCATCTCGCCGACGCTCTATGCGAAGCTGCCGTTCAACGCCAGGACCGACTTCACATTCATTTCGACGATGTGGCAGTTGCCCAACATGCTGGTGGTCAATCTCGATGTGCCGGCCAAGACCGTGCCTGAGCTGATCGAGCTCCTGCGCAAGAACCCCGGCAAGTATTCCTACGGCTCGGCCGGATCGGGCACGACGCTGCACCTGTCGGGCGAGCTGTTCAAGCTCATGGCCAAGGTCGACATCATCCATGTCCCCTATCGCGGTGGCGGCCCCGCGATGCAGGACCTGCTGGCCGGCCAGATCCACATGATCTTCGACAACATCCCCGGCGCGCTGGCCCAGGCGCGCCCCGGCAAGGTACGGGCGCTAGGCGTAACCTCCGCCAAGCGCAGCCCGGTCGTGCCGGACGTGCCCGCCATCGCCGAGACCCTGCCGGGCTTCGACATCAACTCGTGGACCACGCTCACGGGCCCCGCGAAGCTGCCGCCCGAGATCGTCACCCGACTGTCGGATCTGTCGAAGAAGGCGCTGGAGAGCGAAGACCTCAAGGCCAAGTTCTTCGACCAGGCCGCCATTGCAATCTGGCGCAGCCCGGCCGACACCCTGGCCTACCGCGATTCCGAGGAAGCCCGTCTCGCGCCGATCATCAAGGCATCGGGCGCGCGCGTGGAGTAGCGCGAACCCGGCCTGGCGCGTGTAGACTGAGGGCATGCAAACCCTCACCACCGCCCAAACCGTCGTGTCGATGCTGGAAGTGAACGGCATCGACACCCTCTTCTGCCTTCCCGGCGTCCAGAACGACCCGTTCTTCGACGCCCTCTACGATCGCACCAACGCCATCCGGCCGATCCACGCGCGCCACGAGCAGGCCTGCGCCTACATGGCGCTGGGCTATGCGATGGCCTCCGGCAAGCCCTCTGCCTACGTGGTCGTGCCCGGGCCGGGCTTTCTCAACACGACGGCGGCGCTGTCGACCGCCTATGCGGTCAATGCGCCGGTGCTGGCGCTCACGGGCCAGATCCAGCAGTCGATGATCGGTCGCAACGTCGGCTTGTTGCATGAGCTGCCCGACCAGCTGGCGATCATGCGCGGCCTCACCAAGTGGGCCGACCGCATCCCCTCGCCAAGCGCCGCGCCCGGGCTTGTGAATGAAGCCTTCCGCCGCCTGCTCTCGGGACGCCAGCGTCCGGTCGCTCTCGAATGCGCGATGGACACCTGGGCGCGTCGTGCGCCAGTCGAGCTGATCGGCACGGCCGCGCTGGCCGATCCCTGCCCGGTTGACGAGGACGCGGTCGAGCGCGCCGCCAGGCTGCTGGGCGGTGCCGAGCGTCCGATGATTGTCGTCGGCGGGGGCGCCCAAGGTGCGGGTGAATACGTGCAGCGCATCGCCGAGCTGCTCGATGCGCCCGTGATGACCGGCCGCATGGGCCAGGGCGTGATCGACGGCCGCCATCGCCTCTCTATCACCTCGCCGGCCGGCTACCAGTTCTGGGGCGAGGCCGATGTCGTGCTGGCCGTCGGCACACGCCTGCAGCCGCAGCAGCAGAACTGGGGCATCGACGACACGCTGAAGATCATCCGCATCGATGCCGACAGCGAGGAACTCGACCGCCAGCGCAAGCCGGAGATCGGAATCGTGGGCGACGCCACGGCGACGCTGAGGGTGCTGGCCGATCGTTTGGCCAAGCACAACATGAAGCGCAACGGCCGGGCCGAGCAGGTTGCCGAGATCAAGGCAGCGTCCACGAAGAAGATCCGCGACCTGCTGGCGCCGCAGATCGCCTACCTCGAAGCCATGCGAAAAGCCCTGCCCGAGGACGGCATCCTGGTCGATGAGCTGACGCAGATGGGCTACGCCGCCCGCTTCGCCTGGCCGACCTACAGGCCGCGCACCTTCCTGTCGCCCGGCTACCAGGGCACGCTGGGCTGGGGCTACGCGACCTCGCTCGGCGCCAAGATCGCCAAGCCCGACAGCGCCGTGCTGTCGATCAGCGGCGACGGCGGATTCATGTTCACCGCGATGGAGATGGCGACGGCCGCCCAGCACGGGATCGGCGTCGTGGCCGTGGTGTTCAGCGACGGTGCCTTCGGCAACGTGAAGCGCATCCAGCAGCAGTCGTTCAACAACCGCACCATCGCCACGGACCTGCGCAATCCGGACTTCGTGAAGATGGCCGAGAGCTTTAGCATCGATGCGGTGCGTGTCGGATCGCCCGACGAACTGAGCGCGGCGATCTCGCGCGGCATCGCCAAGGGCGTGCCGCTCCTGATCGACTGCCCGGTCGGCCAGTTCCCCGATCCCTGGTCGCTGGTGACACTGCCGAGGATCAGGCCACGGAAGAGCTAGGCGATCCCGCCGTTCGCCCGAATGTCGGCGAGCAGCTTGGTGGCATGCGTCTGGTCGGCAATGCGCTTGGAGGTGAAGCGCGGGTCCAACGCCGGCGCCGTCATCAGCAGATGCGCTGCCAGGAAATCCGGCAGCGGCGGTGGCTCGTTCTGCTCTTCCGGCATCTCGACCTCGGCCATGGCGAAATAGGTCGAGGCGTCGTCGCGCTTGAAGAAGTCGACGTCCCAGTGATAGCGGCCTTCGCTCCATGAGTAGCGGACCTTGACCAGTGTCTCCTTGCGCTGCGTCCACAAGCGCGCGAAGTCGATGGCGCTGAGGCCGGTCTCGATCTCGACGACCTGCCCCTCAATGGTGCGCTTGTATGTGAAGACGTGCTCGGTCCCACCGTCGCCTTCCAGGGAGCGGATGCGCAGGCCCGGCGCATCGAGATAGGCCTGCCGCAGCAGATGGCGCGCGACGCCCGGCCGCCGGCCCAGCTCCGCCTCCAGGTCCGTCGCCTGTTCGTTCAGGACAAATTTGCGCTCGTTTTCGATCGGCATGCTAGAATCGCCACCATGGCTACACAGACAATCGACGACCTGCCGACTCCCGCGCTCATTCTCGACCGGGCGATCCTGCGCCGCAACCTCAAGCGCATGAGCGAGCGCCTTCAAAAGGCCGGTGTGATGCTGCGCCCCCATCTCAAGACCGCCAAGTCGGTCGAGATCGGCCGCATGGCCGTCGAGGGCCATGACGGGCGCATCACCGTCTCGACCCTGGCCGAGGCGCGGTACTTCGCCGATGGTGGCTTCAAGGACATTCTCTACGGCGTCGGTATCATCCCCGCGAAGCTCGCGGCCGTGACCGAACTGCGCCGGCGTGGCGTGAACCTGCGAGTCGTTACCGACAATCTCGCCGTCGCGAAGGCTATCGCCACGGCGGCGAAAGATAGCAACACCTTCTCCGTATTCATCGAAATCGACAGCGGCGGCGGCCGCGCCGGCCTTCCCTATCCCGCCCTGCCCGGCCTGCTCGACATCGCGCGCGTGCTGCACGAGGCACCGGGCGTCGATCTCGCCGGCGTCATGACCCATGCCGGTCACTCCTATCACCAGAGCACGCCCGACGGGATCGCGGGCGTCGCCGAGCAGGAACGCGTGGCCATCGTGACTGCGGCGGAAAAGCTGCGCGCAGCCGGCATTCCCTGCCCGATCGTCTCGGGCGGCTCGACGCCGACGGCGATGCATTCGCGCGACTTCACCGGCATCACCGAGATGCGGCCGGGCGTCTATGTCTTCAACGATCTCGACCAGGAGTATATCGGGTCGTGCGGCGCGGGCGACATCGCGCTCTCGGTGCTGGCCTCGGTGATCGGCCACTATCCGCACCGCAACCAGATGCTGGTCGATGCCGGCGCGCTTGCCCTTTCGAAAGACATCAGCGCGCAGGAATTCCAGCCCAAGGTCGGCTACGGCACCATTGCCAACCCGCCTGCGGCTGGCATGGCCGTGATCGAATGCTCGCAGGAGCACGGCTTCGTCGCTGCCGACGAACCGCTGCCCTACGGCAACCTCCCCGTAGGCACGCGCGTGCGCATCCTGCCCAACCACGCCTGCATCACCGCTGCGGCCTACGACCGCTACTACGTCGTCGACAGCGACCTCGACGGCGGCAGGTCGGTGGTGGACGTCTACGACCGCATCAACGGGTGGTGAGCTACAGCGAACTCACCGTGTGGCCGCCGTCGACCGTGATCACGCTGCCGGTCATGAACGCGCCCGCTTCCGACGCGAGCAGCAGCAGCGCGCCATCGAGATGCTCGGGCTGGCCGATGCGCCGCTGCGGAATGCGGTCGATCAGGCGCTGGCCGCCCGGGGTCTTCCAGAAGTCGCCGTTCATCTCGGTCTCGATGTAGCCGGGGCAGATCGCGTTGACGCGGATCTGGTAGCGCGCCCACTCCATAGCGAGCGCGCGCGTGAGATGGATCAGACCCGCCTTCGAGGCGTTGTACGGCGCCACCTGGCCGATCGTGCGCAGACCCAGGATCGAGGCGATGTTGACGATCGAGCCCGGCCGCTTGGCCGCCACCCAGCGCTTGCCCGCCGTCTGCGTCATCAGCCAGGCGCCACGCAGGTTGGTGTCGACGACCGAATCCCAGTCCGCTTCCGGCATGTCGAGTGCGGGCTTCACGATCGAGATGCCGGCATTGTTCACCAGTATGTCGACCGGCCCGAGAGCCGCCTCGACCTTGTCGAAGGCCGCCGCGATCGACGCCGCCGACTGCACGTCGAGATCGACCGCCAGCGCCCTGGCGCCGCCCTGTTGCAGTTCCGCCTGAAGAGAGGCCAGCCGGTCGGCGCGCCGCGCCGCGATGGCGACCGAGGCGCCAGCTTCCGCGAGCGTGCGCGCAAAATGCACGCCGAGACCAGACGAGGCGCCGGTCACCAGGGCCACTTTGCCGCTAAGGTCGAATCGCTTGGACATGCCGGACGCTCCACTGTTTCATGCCGGCCTTATAGGCGAGCGACCCGTTCGGAGGAAACATGGACCTCGGTCTCAAAGGCAAGCGCGTGATGGTAACTGGCGGCACGAAGAGCATCGGCCGCGCCATCGTCGACACCTTCCTGGCCGAGGGCGCGGTCGTGGGATTTTGCGCTCGCGATGCGGCGCTGGTCAGGGAGCGCGAGGCCGAATGGCGATCGCAGCAGGGCCGCGCCACCGGTACCGCGCTCGACGTCACCGACAATGCCGCGCTGAAGGCGTGGATCGACGGTTTCGCGGCCGACGGCGGCATCGACCATTTCGTCGCCAACGTGAGCGCACTCGGCACCGACAACACGGTCGAGGGCTGGCGCAAGGCCATCGAGATCGACCTCGTCGCCACGGTGAACGCGGTGCTGAACGTCCGCCCTCACCTGGAGGCGCGCGGGTCCGGCGCCACGCTCACCATCATCGGCACGACCTCGCTGGTCGAGGTCGCCGGCCCCACCCAGCCCTACCGCTCGGTGAAGGCCGCGCTGGTGCCCATGATCAAGTCGATGGCGATCGAGATGGCGCCGAAGGGCGTGCGCGCCAACATGGTTTCGCCGGGCACCATCCTCGAGGACGGCAACACCTGGGGCCGCCAGCGTGACGCCGGCAGCGACCGCTACAAGCGTTCGCTGGCACGCAACCCCACCGGCCGCATGGGCACGCCGCAAGAGGTGGCGAACGCCGTCGTGTTTCTGTCCGGCACGCCCGCCTCGTTCATCACCGGCGTCAACATGGTCGTCGACGGCGCCATCACCGCGCGGGTGCAATACTGACGCCTGCCCGCACGCCATGGCCGCTGGTCGCCCTGCTGGTGGCGGCCGGCATGGTCGCGGCCTTCCAGGTCGGCAAGGCACCCCCCGCCCTCCCGTCGATCCGCGACGATCTCGGCGCCACGCTGGAACAAGCGGGCTGGCTGCTCTCGGTCATCAACCTGATGACGGCGCTGGGCGGCATGGCGATCGCACTGACGGCCGACCGCATCGGCCACCGACGGCTGGCGATCTTCGGCACGCTGCTGGCCGGCGGGGCGAGCCTCGCCGGAGCCTTCGCGCCCAATGTCGACTCGCTGCTGGTCGGTCGCATCCTCGAGGGGCTGGGCTTCATCAGCGTCGTGGTGGCCGTGCCGAGCCTGCTGCTGCGCCTCACGCGCCCTGGCGACCAGCGGCTCGCCATGGCGATCTGGAGCACCTACATGCCGGCCGGATCCGGCATCATGATGGTGATCGCGGCCGTCGTGCTGCCCGGCACCTCGTGGCGCATCGTCTGGCTCGTCGCGGCGGCCGCGGCGGGGCTGATGGCCGCGGCGCTCCTGCTGCTGGCCGTTCCCCGGCGCGAACTTGACCCGCTCCCGGTCACGCCCCGGCCTTTGCTTTCTGAGATGAAGGAAGTGGCAACCAGCGGCGGCCCGCTGGCGATCGCGCTCTGCTTCGGCGCTTATGCCTGCTGCTGGTTCGCCATCATCGGCTTCCTGCCGACCCTGCTGACCGAGCGGCTGGGCTATTCGACCTCGACCGCCGCCATCGTCACCGCCGCCGTCGCCATCCTGAACGTCACCGGCAATCTCGGCGCCGGCTGGCTGCTGCACCGTGGCGTCCCCAGGGTGGCGGTGATCGTCGGCGCCTGCCTCTCGATGAGCCTGTGCGCCGCAGGCATCTTCGTGAGCGGCGTGCCCGACCTGCTGCGGCTCGTCTTGGCCGGGGTCTATTCGGCGGTGATCGGGGTCGTGCCCGGCGCGCTGTTCACTGCCATCCCGGTCCATGCCCCGCGCCCCGAACTGGCCGGTGCCTCGACCGGCCTGCTGATGCAGGGCTCCAACATCGGCGGCCTTCTCGGTCCGCCCATCACCGGCGCACTTGTGGCGGCCGGCGGCTGGCCGAGCGCGGCCTGGCTGACCACCGGGGCGCTCGCCGTGGCCGCCGCCGCCGGCCTCTTCCTGCACTGGCGCGAAAGGCATAAACTCGCGCCATGATCTACGTCGACATCGTCTCCGATACGATCTGTCCCTGGTGCTACATCGGCAAGCGCCGCTTCGAGCGCGCGCTGGAGCAGAGCGGCCGCACGGACGTCGCGATCGCCTGGCGTCCCTTCCAGCTCAACCCCGACATGCCGGCCGAGGGCATGACGCGCGACGACTATGTCCGCGCCAAGTTCGGCGGCGGCGACCGGCCGCGCCAGATCTACCAGGCGATTGCCGAGAGCGGCCGGGAGGCCGGTATCGAATTCCAGTTCTCACGCATCAAGCGCACCCCCAACACCGTGCTCTCGCACCGGCTGGTCCACTGGAGCGCCAAGGTCGAGCGGCAGGACGAGGTCGTGGGCGAGCTGTTCAAGGCCTATTTCGAGGAAGGGCTCGACATCGGCGATCGCGATACGCTGATCGAGGTCGCTGTTCGCGCCGGCATCGAGGAGGACCTCGCCCGCCACCACCTCGCCAGCGACGAGGGCCGCCAGGAGGTCGTTGCCTCCGACGTCTATGCGCGACGTCTCGGCATCAACGGCGTGCCCTGCTTCATCGTGAACCGCAAGTACGCCGTCTCCGGCGCCCAGCCCCCGCCCGCCTTCATCGAGGTCTTCAACCTCGCCGAACGCGACGCCGCCACGAGCGCGGCACAATCAACCGCGTAGCAACCTTCGGCAATTCACCACTGACCTCATCCTGAGGAGCCACGCCTAGCGTGGCGTCTCGAAGGATGGGCAACGCACGCCTTGTTTGTAGCGACCCTTCGAGACGCGGCCTGCGGCCGCTCCTCAGGGTGAGGTCGTGCGCATTCAGCCATTTCATATGTCAGATATCATATGATATGATCATCGACATATCATGCCCATCAGCGCCACCCGCAAGGCCGCCATCCGGGCCGAGATCGTCGAGCACGCCGCGCGGCTGTTCCGGCTGCGCGGTCACGCCGGAACCAACATCGACGACATCATGCTGGCGGCCGGGCTGACGCGCGGCGCCTTCTATGCCCACTTCACGTCGAAGGAGGCGCTGTTCGCCGAGATCGTGCGAATGGGGCACGGGCTGCTGCCCAGGCTGCGCGCCGCCGAAAAACCCGAAGCCGTACTGGACGCCTATCTCGACCGCGAGACACTCGCCGCCAGCGCGCAGGGCTGCGCCCTCGCCTCTCTCGCCGGCGACGTGGCGCGAGCGCCTCTGGCGGCGCGGCTCGCCTATGCCAACGTGCTCCATGGCGTCATCGCCGAGCTTGCCAGGGGAAAGCGGCGTGCGCTCGATGCCGACGCAACGGCCATCGCCATCCTCGCCGTGGGCGCCGTGACCCTGGCGCGCGCCTCGGGCGATACACGCCTCAGCGACTGGCTGCTGCGCTGCGCCCGGCGCACGGCCAGGGCCCTGATGAAACCGAAAGCGAAGCCCAGACCGAAGAAGTCGCCTAAGCGGCGAGCTTCGCCAGCGAAGAAACGATCGACGTCACGCCCGAAAGCCGCTGCCGCTCGTCCTTCCAGACGCGCATCACGATCACGCGGTGGTCGGGCCTGAGCTTCACCAGCGGCGCGTTTTTCTGGATCCAGCCGATCAGCCGGTCGGGTCGCTCGAACTTGTTGTCGTGGAAGCTGAAGACGACGGCCTTCTCGCCGGCGTCGATCTTCTCGACCTGGGCGGCGCGGCAAAGCAGCTTGAGGGCCACGGTGTTCAGGAGGAATTCGGCCTCGACCGGCATGCGGCCGAACCGGTCGACCAGTTCGGCGGCGAAGGAATCGATCTCGCCCTGGTTGGTGAGACCGCCCAGACGCCGGTAGAGGCCCATGCGCACCGACAGATCGGCCACGTACTCCTCGGGGATCAGAACCGGAATGCCGAGATTGATCTGGGGCGACCATTCCGACTTCTCGGCTTCCTGCGAGCGGCCGCGCGCCGCCGCGACGGCCTCCTCCAGGAGCTGCTGGTAGAGCTCGATGCCGACCTCCCGGATGTGTCCCGACTGTTCGTCGCCCAGCAGGTTGCCGGCGCCGCGGATGTCGAGATCGTGGCTGGCGAGCTGGAAACCCGCGCCCAGTGTGTCGAGCGTCTGCATCACCTCGAGGCGCTTGGCCGCCGACTCGTTCAACGCCCGTCCCGGCGGTACGGTGAGATAGGCATAGGCGCGCGTCTTGCCACGGCCGACCCGGCCGCGCAGCTGGTAGAGCTGCGCGAGGCCAAACATGTCTGCGCGATGAATGATCATCGTGTTGGCATTGCGGATGTCGAGGCCGCTTTCCACGATGTTGGTCGAGAGCAGCACGTCGAACTTGCCTTCGACGAAATCCTGCATCGTGTTCTCGATGGTGGTCGGCGCCATCTTGCCGTGCGCCATGCCCAGGCGAATCTCCGGCACCAACTCGCGGATCTCCGCCGCGACCGAGGCCAGGTCCTCGACCCGCGGGCACACATAGAAAGTCTGGCCGCCGCGGAACTGCTCGCGCAGCAGCGCCTCGCGGATCGTGACGGCGTCGAAGGGCGTGATGAAGGTGCGCACCGCCAGTCGATCGACCGGCGGCGTGGCGATCAGGCTCATGTCGCGCACGCCGGTCAGAGCGAGCTGCAGCGTGCGCGGGATCGGCGTCGCGGTCAGTGTCAGCACATGGACGTCGGCGCGCAGCTCCTTCAGCCGCTCCTTGTGGCCGACGCCAAAATGCTGCTCCTCGTCGACGATGAGCAGGCCGAGATCCTTGAACTCGACGCTCTTGGCCAGCAGCGCGTGCGTGCCGCACACGATGTTGACGGTGCCGTCCTTCAGCCCTTCCTTGGTGGCCTTGGCCTCCTTGGCCGGCACCAGGCGCGACAGGCGGCCGATGTTCACCGGCATGCCCTGGAAACGCTCGACGAAGGTACGGTGATGCTGGCGGGCCAGCAGGGTCGTCGGTCCGATCACGGCCACCTGCTTGCCCGACAGGGCCGCCACGAAGGCCGCGCGCAAGGCGACCTCGGTCTTGCCGAAGCCGACATCGCCGCAGACCAGCCGGTCCATCGGCTTGCCCGACGACAGGTCGTCCATCACGTCGGAGATGGCCTGGAGCTGGTCGTCGGTCTCGGCATAGGGGAAGCGCGCGCAGAATTCCTCGTAGAGGCCCTCGGGCGGGCTCAGCGTCTCGCCGCGCCGGATCGCGCGCTCGGCGGCGATCTGGATCAGGCGGTCGGCCATGTCGGCGATGCGCTGCTTCAGCCGTGCCTTGCGCGACTGCCAGGCGACGCCGCCCAGACGGTCGAGGACGGCGCCCTCCTCTCCCGCGCCATAGCGGCTCAGCACGTCGATGTTCTCGACCGGGACGAAGAGCTTGTCGCCGCCTTCATAGGTCAGCCGAAGGCAGTCGTGACGAGCGTTCTGGATTTCGAGCGTGACCAGGCCCTCGTAGCGGCCGACGCCATGCTCGCGATGCACCACCAGGTCGCCGTCGCTCAGCGCCGAGGCTTCCGCGATGAAGCGCTCCGAGGGGCGCCGCTTCTTGGCGGGACGCGACAGGCGGTCGCCGAGGATGTCCTCCTCGCCGATGACCTCCAGCCCGTCGAGCACGAAACCATGCTCCAGCGGCCAGATCGCTATGGCCAGCACACCTGCCGGCAGCGCCTGCACCATGGCGTAATCGGCGGCCATCACCGGTGTGGTGGCGCCGTGCTCCTGCAGGAGATGCTGCAGGCGGGTCGTCGAGCCGTCGGTGTAGCCCGCAACGACGATGCGGCGGCCGGCGACGTTGGCGGCCTTCACATGCTCGGCGACCTTGTCGAACAGGTTCACGCCCTGCGCCGTACGCGCCTGGGCGAAGCCCTCGTGGCGACGGCCGCCGAGGTCTATCGTGTTCACAGCACCTGGCGCAGAATCGAACGTCGAGAACTGCGCGAGCGTGCGGCCCTCCAGCAGCCGATCCCACTCGGATGGCTTGATGTAGAGCCGTTCCGGCGGGACGGGCTTGTAATCCGCGCCCCCCGTCATGCCGCCCTTGGCTCCGGTCTTCTGGCGCGCGTCGTAGTAGTCTGCGATCAGCTCGTAGCGCGCGGTCAGGGCCTCGCCCGCCTCATGGTCCGCCGTGACGAGGGCGCCGGGGCAATAGTCGAGCAGCGTCTCCATATGGTCGTGGAACAGCGGCAGCCAGTGCTCGACACCGACATGGCGTTGACCGGCCGACACCGCCTCGTAGAGCAGGTCCTCGCCCGAGACGTTGCCGAACAGCTCGCGATAGCCGCTACGGAAGCGCTCGATGCTCTCGGGCGTGAGCAGCAACTCGCTGACCGGCAGCAGCACGACCTCGTCGCGATTGCCGGTGGAGCGCTGGCTCATCGGGTCGAACGAGCGGATCGCTTCCAGCGTGTCACCGAAAAGGTCGAGGCGCAGCGGCTCGGTCGTGCCGGGCGGAAAGAGATCGAACAGCCCGCCGCGCACCGCGAATTCGCCCGGCTCCATGACCGTCTCGGCGCGGCCGTAGCCGTTCTCGGAGAGAAACTTCGTCAGCCAGGCCACGTCGACCGTCTGGCCCTTGCGCAGGATGGTGGCGGCCTCGGCGTAGAGGCTCCGGGGTGGCACCCGCTGCAGCGCCGCGCCCACAGAGGCGAGGATGATCCGCGCCGGCGCGCCGGGCGTCCTGGGGGTCGCCAGCCGGCTCAACGTCTCCAGCCGCTCGGCCACGATGTCGGGATGCGGCGACATGCGGTCGTAGGGCAGGCAATCCCAGGCCGGGAACACCAGCACCTCACGTTCGGGGCTGAAGAAGCGCAGCCCGTCCTGCAGCCGTTCCAGCCGCTGCCCGTCGCGCGCCACGTGCAGAATGTCCGCACCGCCGGTCGCGCGCGCCAGCTCGGAGAGGACCATCGCATCGGCGCCCTCGGGCAGGCCCGCGATCGTCCACTTGCCTTGCTTGCGGGGGATCGCTGCCAGGGCGTTCACGAACGGCAGGGACACTAGAACCTCACGCGAAACGCCAGAAGCTTGCGCACCACCGGCGTGTCGTGATCGGCCGGAACCGCGGTCTTGCCCGACACCCAGTCGTAGATGTCGTTGTCGCCCACCTCAAGCAGGCGCTCGTACTGGTCGAGCTCCGCGGCGCCGAATTCATCGATGTGGGCGCGCGCGAATTGGCCAAGGAGGATGTCGTTCTCCTTGTTGCCGCGATAGGTGCTGCGGTACAGCAAACGCTTCCGGCGCGTTACCAGATCCGTGTCGGCGGTCATGTTTTCCCCAGTCCCGGACCAAAAAGGGGCGTAGCATATAGGCGGCGGCGATGGCGAAGTCACGCAGCCCCTGATCAAGCCAACCATGCGCCCGCAAGCCCTTACCCCTCTCTTTGCCCAGGTCACGTCGCTGCCCGGAATCGGACCGCGGCTGGGGACGCTCGTGGAGAAACTTGCAGGCCCGCTGGTCGTCGACCTGCTCTGGCACCTGCCCGCTGGCGTGATCGATCGCCGGAATGCGCCCGATGTCGCCCAGGCGCGTGGCGGCGAGGTGGCAACGCTCACCGTCGTCGTCGAGGAACACATCGTCCCGCACAGTCCGCGTCAGCCCTACAAGGTCTGGTGCAGCGACGAGACCGGCCGCCTCTGCCTGACCTACTTCAATGGCCGCGAAGACTATCTGAAGAAGCTGCTGCCGCCCGGCGAGACCCGCGTGGTGAGCGGCAAGGTCGAGATCTACCAGGGCGAGGTGCAGATGACGCACCCCGACCATGTCGTGCCGCTCGACGAACGCCCGTCGATCCTGCGCGTCGAGCCGCTCTACGGCCTCACCGCTGGACTGACGCAGCGGCCGGTGCAGAAGGCAACTGCCGCCGCCGTCGAGCGCACGCCCGCGCTGCCGGAATGGCAGGACCCCGCCTATCACAGGAAGCAGGGCTGGAGCGACTGGAAGACGGCGGTCGCCCGCGCCCACGCGCCCGGGGAGCCGGGTGACCTGTCGCCCGCCCACCCGGCCCGCGCCCGCCTCGCCTTCGACGAGCTGCTGGCCAGCCAGCTCGCCATCGCGCTGGTGCGCCATCACAACCGCACGCTCGCGGGCCATGCGACCAAAGGCGACGGCCGGCTGCGCCAGGCCGCCCTCGCCTCGCTGGGCTTCGAGCTGACCTCCAGCCAGACCCAGGCCATCGCCGAGATCGCCGACGATCTCGGTAAGGAGGAGCGCATGGTGCGCCTGCTGCAGGGCGATGTCGGTAGCGGCAAGACGCTGGTCGCCTTGCTCGCCATGCTGATCTGTGTGGAGGCCGGCGCGCAGGCGGCGATGATGGCGCCGACCGAGCTGCTGGCACGCCAGCATTTCGCGACCATCGCGCCGCTGGCGGAAGCCGCCGGCGTGAGGATCGCGCTGCTGACCGGCCGCGACGGCCAGCGGGCGAAGAAGCAGACGCTGCAGGGCCTGGCGGACGGCACGATCCAGCTCGTCGTCGGCACGCACGCGCTGGTGCAGGAGGATGTCGAATTCGCCGACCTCGCAATGGCCGTGGTCGACGAACAACACCGGTTTGGCGTGCATCAGCGCATGGCGCTGTCGTCGAAGGGCCATGCCGTCGATCTCCTCGTCATGACCGCGACCCCGATTCCGCGCACGCTCATGCTGGCGGCCTACGGCGATCTCGACGTCTCCAAGCTCACCGAGAAGCCCAAGGGCCGCCAGCCGATCGACACCCGCACAATGCCGCTGGAGCGGCTCGGCGAGGTCGCCCAGGGGATCGGCCGCCAGATCGCGGCCGGCGCGCGCGTCTACTGGGTCTGTCCGCTGATCGAGGAATCCGAGGAGATCGACCTCGCGAACGTACAGGAGCGCTTCCGCATCCTGGGCGACCGCTTCCCCGGCAAGGTCGGGCTCCTGCACGGACGGCTGAAGAGCGCGGAACGCGAGGCCACGATGGCGGCCTTTGCCGACGGCCGCCTGTCGATCCTGGTCGCCACGACCGTGATCGAGGTCGGTGTCGATGTGCCGGCTGCGACGGTGATGGTGATCGAGCATGCCGAGCGCTTCGGCCTCGCCCAGCTCCACCAGCTGCGCGGTCGCGTGGGGCGCGGCAGCGCCAAGTCGACCTGCCTGCTACTCTACGCCATGCCGCTCGGCGAGACCGCCAAGTCGCGCCTCGCGATCATGCGCGAGACGGAGGACGGCTTCCGCATCGCCGAGGAGGATCTCAAGCTGCGCGGCGCCGGCGAGCTTCTGGGCACCCGCCAGAGCGGCTTGCCCGACATGCGCCTGGCCGACCTGGCGATCCACAACGAGCTTCTGGAGGCCGCGCGCGACGATGCGCGACTGGTGATCGCCCGCGATCCGGACCTGCAGACTGAGCGCGGCCAGGCCCTGCGCGCCCTGCTCTACCTGTTCCGCCGCGACGACGCGGTGAGGACGCTAAGGGCGGGTTAGTCGAAAGGATCCCTCGCTGCGCTCGGGATGACAATGTTCGTGTCATCCCGAGCGCAGCGAGGGATCCTTCTCGAGATCAGCCGAGCTGGCTCACATACGTGCGCAGCGCGGCGCGGGCTTCCTCGACGGCCTTGTCGGCCTCCGCACGACGCTTGGCGAGCGCCTCGAGGTCGGTCTCCTGCTTGTCGAGCGTGGCGAGGTAGCGCCGCTGCAGGTCGCTGTTGGCCGGAACCCGCGCCAGGTTCTCGCGCAGGCGCGCCTGCTCCTGCACGATCGCCTGCCGCTCGGCGTCGACCTGCGCCACCTTGCGCTGGGCCTCCGCTACGGTCTGCTGGAGCTGCAGCACGCGGGTCAGCGCCTCGCGCGTCTTGGCGTCGAACTCGCGGGCCTGGGCATAGACGCGGATCTGTTCGGCCGCGCTCTCGACCAGCCGGATTTCCTGCTGCTGCGTCTGCTCCTGCACGACCTCGAAGGTCTGCGTCTGGTCGCCGCCCGGAAGCTGGAACGGGATGCGGTAATTGCCCTCGCTCAGCTCGACGTCCTTCGCCTCGGGCTTGGTCAGCGTCCAGCCCGGCAGGCGACGCTGCACCACGACGAGCTGGCGCGGCTCCTTGGCCGGGCCGCGCACGCGGTAGACGGTGTTCTGGCGGATGACGCGCGAAAGCCGGAGCGCCCCGTTGGCGATGGTGCCCGACGCCACCCGCTCGGCCTGCGCCACGTCGCGTTCGATGACGATCTTCTCGTCCAGCGCATAGGCCAGCAGGCGCGTCTCGCCGACCGGGAAACCCGACAGCCGCGCGTCGCCGACATAGGAGACGGAACCGGCCTTGTCGCGCTCGTAGAGCGTGATGATGCCCGGCGGCAGGCCCGATTCGCCGTCGTTGGTCAGGCGGATCGCGGCCAGCGGATTGCGCGCTGCGGCGTCGGCCTGATAGAGCGCGAGCCGCTGTGCCGGCACCTGCCTGTCGACAATCGGAATTGAGAGCGTGCGGCCGTTCTCGACGCTGACGGCGCGCGGGAACTTGAAGATCACCTGCGTGGCGGCGTCACTGGCCTCGATCTGCTCCGCGGCTGCAGCCATGCCTGCAGGCGGCGGAGGCGGAGGCGCCATCGCAGGCGACGAGACGGACCTTTCCTGTTGCGCCCGGTACGGCGCGGGTGCCGGCATGGGCAGCGGCGCATTGGCACGCTTCTGGTCGGCGACGACACCACCGCGATCAACGCCCGGCATCAGGCGGCCGGCGATCTCGACAGGGATCTCGGGGCGCGTCACGTAATAGGCGTTGTAGAGCGCCTGATGGAATGCGACCGGCCGGCCCGACACGAGCGTCAGCTCGACATCCTTCCAGTCCTGGCCGCTCATGTTCTCGACGATGGCCCAGCCCTGCAGCGCCGAGCGCGCCGCCGCGGGATCCGCGCCGAGCGTCAGCCGGTACGAGGCCTTCCAGACCGGCGCCTCGACGATGTAGGCGACGCGAACCGTGCGCTTGCCCTGCCCGCGCATCGACAGGTCGATGGTGCGGGCGTCCTTGGCGCGGTTGCCCTGGATCGCGACCAGCGCCTGGCCGACCTTGTCGCGTAACGCAGGATCGGCGAATTGCAGGTTCTCGGCTTCCTCGAGGATGAACTGCTGCAGGCCGCGGTCGGTGTAGAGCGTGACCCGCGTGCGCTTCATCGTGCCCTTGTTCTCGGGCAGCAGGAGCGTGTCCTCCTCGACCGAGACGATGCGGCCGGTGAGCGCGCGGCTGCCGCCGACGGTGACCTGCGCGCCCTTCAGGGTCTGCAACAGCTCGGCCGGCGAACCCAGCGACCCCTGGTCGAACGGCAGGTCCTTGAAGGCCTGCGCCAGCGGCTCGCGTCCGGGCAGGCTCAACCCGCCGACGCCACCCTTGTCGTCATAGACCACGAGGCTTTTCAGAACGTCGTCGACCTGCCCCAGCGACACGGTGAGCTTCAGCGTAGCGTCGCCCTCGACGGTCGCCTCATATTCGAAGTAGCCCAGCCCGCCGGACGACAGCATGACGCGCTTCAGCGCGAGGTCCTGGGCAAAGGCGAAGGTCGGGAACGCAAGGAGGCCCAGCAGGGCCACGACGTTCATCAAAAGGCGCATGGTCTCTCCCAGGATGCGTGCGCACCTTGCCTATCGACTGTGACACAAGCACGGCGGTGGAGCGACCAAAGTAGGTGTACGTACCTTTAGGTCCGACGCACTGCGCGGACAAAAATAATCGTGTCATCCCGAACGCAGCGAGGAATTCTTGATTGGCTGTTGCTAAGGATCCCTCGCTGCGCTCGGGATGACAATATTCCCTGCATCTGAGGCGTTGCGTTATCCGACGCGCTGCGCCGAGCTACGAAAGCGCGTCCTTCAGCGCCTCGAGCGGCAGCAGCACGCATTCCTGCCGTGACTTGTGGGCGGCGACCGGTGCGAAGGCGTCGAAAGGCTCATGCGTCTCACCGGCCTCGCGGCCCAGCGCGCGTTCGGCGTCGTGGCGCAGTTCGGCAATGCCGGCGGCATCACGGCCGACGGCGACCGCGGACAGCGCCGAGGCCGAAGCCTGGCACAGGAGGCAACCGCGCACCTGGTGGCCGATCTCGGCGATGCGCCCCTCTCCATCGAGACGCACGTCGATGATCACGCGATCGCCGCACAGGGGATTGTCGCGCCGCGCCGTCTTCGTCGGCTCGGCGAGTTTGCCGGCCCCGGTCTTCGCCTTTGCGAGAGCGACGATGCGCTCCTGGTAGAGCTGGTCGCTCATCGCAGCGTCTTCGCCGCATGCGCGACACCCGTCAGCAGCGCGTCGATGTCGCTGTTGTCGTTGTACGGCGCCATCGAGACGCGGGTCGTGCCGTCGAGGTCGAACCGGTCCATCAGCGGCTGAGCGCAATGATGCCCGGCGCGCACCGCGACGCCGAACGAATCAAGCGTCTGCGCCACGTCGTGGGGATGCACGCCGTCAAGCATGAACGACACGACCGGATATCGGTTCTGCAGGCTCGCCGGGCCGAAGATCTGCGTACCGTCGATCTTCTGCAGCCCGTCCATGAGCCGCTGCACCAGCGCCATCTCGTGGTCGTGCGCGCCCGTCCAGTCGAGCGCCTGCATCCAGGCGCAGGCCGCACCCAGACCGATGGCCGGGCCGATCGCCGGGGTCCCCGCCTCGAAGCGGCGCGGCGACGGCGCCCACGTCGTCTCGGCTAGGGTCACGCGGCCGATCATCGAGCCGCCGCCCATGAAGGGCGGCATCGCGTCGAGAAGCTCCAGCCGTCCCCACAGCACGCCAATCCCGTTCGGCCCATAGGCCTTGTGCCCAGCGAAGGCGTAGAAATCTACGCCCAGCGACGGAAGGTCGACGGGCCCGTGCGGCGCGCGCTGGGCGCCGTCGAGCATCACCCGGGCGCCGACCGACTTCACCGCCTCGACGACGGCGCGCACGTCGAGCAGGGCACCGGTCACGTTGGAAACATGCGCCAGCGACACCAGCCTGGTGCGCGGCGTCAGCAGGCGCGGCAGGGCCTCGAGGTCGATGCGGCCGTCGGTCGTGACCGGCAGCATGTCGAGTTCGATGCCCGAACGCGATCGCAGCATCTGCCACGGCACGATGTTGGAATGGTGCTCGATCTCCGACAGCAGGATGCGGTCGCCGGGCTTCAGGAGCGAGCCGAAGGAATAGGCCACGAGATTGATCGCCGCCGTGCAGCCGCCGGTAAAGATGATCTCCATGGTCGGGACACCGAGGAATGTCGCGACCTGGGCGCGGGCATTCTCGTAGGACTCGGTGGCGCGTTCGGCGAGGCGATGCACGCCGCGCAGTACGTTTGCGCGGCCGGTCGTCTCGTAGTGGCGCACGGCGTCGATCACCGCGAGCGGCGTCTGCGCCGAGGCGCCGTTGTCGAGATAGTGGACCGGTAGCCCGTCGATGATTTCGGACAGGATCGGGAACTGGCCGCGAACGGCGGCGACGTCGAAGCTCATCGGAAAAAACTCATGCAGTGCTCCGCGCCCGCCAGGCCGCCAGTGCCTCGGGCGTGTCGATGTCGGTGATCGCGGCCTCGCCCGTCATCTCGACCTCGCAGACGAGATCGGCATGCTCGCCGATCAGATGCTTGGCGCCGCTGTCGCCCGACAGCTTCGCCATCTCCGGAAAGAAGCGCCGCGCCCAGAGCACGGGATTTCCGCGCTTGCCGCCCACCGTCGGCACGCAGATCGCGCGGCCCTCGACCGGGCTGAAGGCGGCTATCAGGCGATTGAGCAGGGGCGCGCCAACGCCCGGCATGTCGCCCAGCTGGACCACCGCCGCATCGACCGTCGTAGGCAATGCGCCGATACCGGTGCGGACGGAGGTGCTGAGGCCCTGGGCAAAATCCGGATTGGTGACGAAGCGCACCCGCGAGCGCGGCTGGACCGCTCTCTCAACGGCGGCGCGGACATCGTCGGCCATGTGGCCCAGCACCACGACGACCTCGACCGCCTGCGAAGCAAGCGCCGCCTTCACCGCATGGACGACCAGCGGCGCACCTTCGGCTTCGGCCAGCAGCTTGTTCGGCCCGCCCATGCGCGTCGAGCGGCCGGCCGCCAGCACCAACACCGCCACGCGCGGCGCCTGCTGCGGACCGGTATCCTCGGAGTCCGTCTCGTCGCGCGGCTGCGGCCGGCTGGGAATTTCCGCCAGCAGGCCGCCCGAGCCCATGCGCACGATCTCGGCGCGGCCGACCGGCAGGCGCGCGGCAAGCCGCTCCAGCACCATGTCGAAGCCGTTGTACTTCGGCGACTTGGCGCAGCCCGGCAGGCCGAGCACCGGTTTGCCGTCCAGTTCCGCCGTGAGGAGCAGATTGCCGGGATCGACCGGCATGCCGAAGTGGATGACATTGCCGCCCGCCGCCTCGATGCCGGCCGGCACGACATCGTTTCGATCGACGATGGCCGACGCGCCGGCGATCAGAAAGAGGTCGCAGCCCTCAGCCTTCAGTTCCGCCAGGGCGCCCGCGATAGCCTTTGCATCGTGAGCGACGCGGCGCTCGCCGTTCAGCGTGCTGCCGAGTGAGGTCAGGCGCTTGGTCGTCGTGCCCACGGCCTTGTCGAGAACCTTGTCGCGCGTGCCCGGGAGCTTCGTCTGTACGAGACCCGCGCGCATCGCGTGGAACGGCGCCACCGAGATCATCGGCCGGTTCGCGGCCTTCGCGACATCGACGGCGCGGGCCACGGCGGCTTTCGGCGCGCCGTAGGGAATGATCTTCACCGTCGCCACCATCTGGCGCGGTTCGACCCGGGCGAAGGGCGGCAGGGTCGCGACCGTCACGGACTCGTCCAGTTCGTTCAGCGCGTCGATGCGCTCCTGGTCGAGCACGGCCAGTCCAGCCTCGCGGGCGAAATGATTGCAGCGGCCGGTGAAGGGCGCGGTGACGTCGATCCCCTCGCCCGCCAGCGCCTTGGCGACCGTCGCGGCCGCCTCGTCCTCGTGCACGTCGTCGGAGCCCAGCCGCGCGGCGACCACGGTCGAGACACCGGCTTGCTTCAGGCGCGCGATATCCTCATCCGAGAGGATGCGGCCCTTCGAGAAATTGACGCCGTCAGCGCGCCGGCTGTGCGCCAGGATAGCGCCGGCCGCCTCGTCGATCGGTGTCTCGCCGAATCTCACGCTGCCGCGACCTTCGGCGCCGACAGCGCTTCGAGGCGCCGCGCCCGCACCTCGATAATCTGGCCGAGGATCGACACGGCGATCTCGGCCGGCGACTTGGCGCCGATGTTGAGGCCAACCGGCCCATGGACGCGGGCGAACATCTCCTCGGTAATCCCGACCTCGGCCAGACGCTCCTTGCGCTTGGCGTGGGTCCGCCGGCTGCCCAGCGCGCCGATATAGAAGACGTCTGACTTCAGCGCCGATTCGAGCGCCGGATCGTCGAGCTTGGGATCGTGCGTCAAGGTCACGACGGCGGTCGAGCCGTCGAGGCCCATCGCCTGGAAGGCCTCGTCCGCCCAATCCTGGATCACTTTCACGCCGGGGAAACGCTGGGTCGTGGCCCAGGCGCCGCGCGGATCGACGACCGTGACGTCGAACTCGAGCATGGCCGCCATCGGTGCCAGCGACTGCGCGATATGCACCGCACCCACGATGATCAGCCGTGGCGGAGGCACGTAGACGTTCAGGAATATCTTGTCGTCCGCGATCTCGACCGTCTCGCTCTTGCCGATATCCATGGCGCGCTGCGCGGCCGCGACGAGCGCGCCCTCACCCGCGAGTTCGCCCTTGGCGCCGTCGCGATAAACAAGTGCTTCGGCGGCATCGCTGAGGCGGGTGGCGAGCGTCACCGCCCGCCGGTTGGCGCGAGCTTCCTGCAGCGCGGCGAGAGTCTCGGTCTTCATCAGTTCACCTTTTCGACGAAGACCTGGACCTTGCCGCCGCAGGCGAGGCCGACATCCCAGGCCTGCTCGTCGGTGACGCCGAAATCGAGCAGCCGCGGCTTGCCGTCCTTGATGGCGTCGAGCGCTTCCCTGACGACCGCGCCTTCGATGCAGCCGCCGGAGACCGAGCCGACCATGTTTCCCTTGTCGTCGACGCCGAGTTGGCTGCCTACGGGTCGTGGCGAGGATCCCCAGGTGACGATCACGGTGGCGACGGCGACACCCTTGCCGTCGGCCTTCCACTTGCCGACCTGATCGAGAACTTCCAGCGCGTCGCTCATGGTCTACTCCTTGCGAAGGTCGGTCTGCCATCCCGCCAGGCGCCGGTCGGCGCCGACGGTGCGCGATCCCAGGGCCTCGATGAGACCCGACAGGCTCTCCAGATTATGGACGGGCCTGAACTCGTCGACATGCGGCAGCATCGCCTTGTTGCCTTGAGACTTGGGCTCGTAACCGCCGTACCGCAAGAGCGGGTTGAGCCAGATCATGCGTGAGCAGGACTTATGCAAGCGTTCCATTTCCTCATCCAGGCCGGACGCGCCCTCGCGATCCAGCCCGTCGGTGATGAGGAGAACGACCGCCCCCTGCCCCAGCACGCGGCGCGACCACCTGTTGTTGAACTCGTGCAGCGCCTGGCCGATGCGCGTGCCGCCCGACCAGTCCTCGACCTGCGCCGAGGCCTTCTGCAAGGCGACGTCGACGTCGCGGTTGCGCAGCGCCCGCGTCACGTTCGACAGGCGCGTGCCGAACGTGAAGCAATAAACCCGGTCGCGGTCGTTGGTGATGGCGTGCATGAAATGCAGGAACATCCGCGTATAGCGGGCCATCGAGCCGGAGATGTCGCACAGGATGACCAGCGGCGGCGGCCGGCGGCGCGGTTCGCGCCGTGACAGCTCCGTCAGCCCTTCCGGCCGCATGGCCCGACGCAGGGAGGCGCGGAAGTCGATGCGCGGGCCCCGGCGGGCCGACTGGTAGCGGCGGGTGCGGCGCTCCGGCACCGGCAGGCGCAGGCGGGCGATGGCGCGCAGGGCGGCGTCGATCTCGGCCTGCGACATCTGCTCGAAGTCGCGCGTCTGCAGGACCTCGCGGTCCGACACGGTGAAGGTCGCCTCGACCTCGACTTCCGGCGGCTCCTCCGACTGCTCCGGCGCTTCGCCCTGCCCAGGCTGCAGGGCTTCCTGCAGGCGGCGGCTGAGCTGCTTGCCCTTGTCCTGCTCGGCCGGCACGCCGATCTGCGGTAGAAGCATGTCCATCATCTTCTCGAGCAGGCGCGGATTGCGCCAGTAGACGTGGAATGCCTGATCGAAGATCTCGCGCTGGTCGCGGCGGTTCACGAAGACCGAATGAAGCGTCCAGTAGAAGTCGTCGCGGTTGCGGATGCCGGCAGCCTCGACCGCCTCGATGGCGCGCAGGATCTGCCCCGGCCCGACGCGCAGGCCCGCCGTGCGCAAGGTCCGCGCGAAGTGCACGATGTTGCTGGCGAGCTTGCCGCCGCGGGGCCCCGGCCCGGGGGCCGGTGCCGGCGGCGTATCGGGAAGCGCGTCCATCCTCCCGCTCAGCCGAGCGGCTGGGCGGCGATGTCGGACTTCACCTTGCGCAGGATTTCGGCCGCTTCCGAGCCCTGCAGGCGCTGGATGTCGTCCTGGTACTTGAGCAGCACGCCGAGCGTGTCGTTGATCGTCCGCGGGTCGAGGTCGAGCACGTCGAGTTCCGAAAGCGCCGTCGACCAGTCGATCGTCTCGGCGACGCCCGGCGCCTTGAACAGGTCGAGCTTGCGCAGCTCCTGCACGAAGCCAACGACCTGGCGCGACAGACGCTCGCTGGCGCCCGGCGCCTTGACCTTGAGGATTTCGAGCTCGCGCTTGAGGTCGGGATAGTCGACCCAGTGGTAGAAGCAGCGCCGCTTCAGCGCGTCATGGATCTCGCGCGTACGGTTCGACGTGATGATGACGATCGGCCGTTCCGCCGCCTTGATCGTGCCGAGTTCGGGAATCGTCACCTGGAAGTCCGAGAGGACTTCGAGCAGATAGGCCTCGAACGGCTCGTCGGTGCGATCCAGCTCGTCGATCAGCAGGATCGGCGCCCCGCCGACATGCGGCTGCAGCGCCTCGAGCAGCGGACGGCGGATCAGGAAGCGCTCGTCGAAGATGTCGGCGGCGAGTTCGCCGCGGTCGTGCACGCCCTGCGCCTCGGCCAGGCGAATCTCGATCATCTGGCGGGCATAGTTCCACTCGTACACTGCCGAGGCGACGTCGAGCCCCTCGTAGCACTGCAGGCGGATCAAGGGCCGCTTAAGGGTTTCCGCCAGGACCTTGGCGATCTCGGTCTTGCCGACACCCGCCTCACCTTCGCAGAACAACGGCCGCCCCAGCTTGAGGGCGAGATAGAGGACGGTGGCGAGGCTGCGGTCGGCGATATAGTCGCCGCCCTTCAGCAGCTCGACGGTGGCGTCGATGGACGCCGGCATGGGCGAAGGCATGAAACTCCCGGAAAACGCGAGGGATCGCTGGAGTGCCAGTGTAGCGGATGGTCCAGCCCGCCGATATGGTAGGAATCGCAAGATAATTCAAGGATTTGGGAGGATGTCATGGAGGATGGGTTGTTCGCGGGCCGGACCGCCATCGTGACCGGCGGCGCGCGGGGAATCGGCCTGGCCTGCGCTGCGAAAATCGCCGCCGGCGGCGGGCGCGTGGCCCTGTGGGACCGAGACCTAGACCGCACCAGGCAGTCCGCCGCCGCGCTGAAGGGCGCCGTTGCCGTCGCGGTCGACGTGACCAGCGAGGCGGAGGTCGCCAAGGCCCTCGCCGAGACCGAGAAACTGCTCGCGCCGCCCGACATTCTCGTCGCCAGCGCCGGCATCACCGGCCCGAATACCACCGTGGCCAAGTATCCGGTCGATGCCTGGCGACAGGTGATCGACATCAACCTGACCGGCGTGTTCCTGACCAACCGCGTCGTGGTCGAGGGCATGGTGCAGCGCGGCTGGGGTCGCATCGTCAACATCGCCTCGGTGGCCGGCAAGGAAGGCAATCCGAACGCCTCCGCCTACTCCGCCTCGAAGGCCGGGGTCATCGGCCTCACCAAGTCGCTCGGCAAGGAACTTGCTACGAGCGGCGTGCTGGTCAACTGCGTCGCGCCAGCGGTCGTGAAAACGGAGTTGTTCAGCCAGATGACCGAGCAGCATATCAACTACATGCTCTCGAAAATCCCGATGAACCGCTTCGGCGAGGTCGAGGAAGTGGCCGAGATGGTCGCATGGCTCGCCTCCTCTCACTGCACATTCGCGACGGGCGCAGTTTTCGATCTCTCTGGTGGACGGGCAACCTACTGATGTCTCTGCATGAACTCACCCTGACGGAACTCTCCGCCGGCCTCGCGGCCAGGCGCTTCTCCTCGCGCGAGATCGTCGAGGCGCTGCTGGCCCGCATCGAGAAGGCGGACGGCAAGCTGCACGCTTTCAACGAGGTCTATGCGGAGGAAGCGCGCGGGCTGGCCGACGGCGCCGACACCGCCCGCGCCTCCGGCTTTCCGCTGCCGCCGCTGCAAGGCCTGCCCATCGCCTACAAGGATCTCTGCGACATCGCCGGCCGCATCGGCACCGGCGGCTCGAAGATGTGGGAGAAGCGCGTCGCGACCGAGACCTCCAACACCGTGGAGCGGCTTACCGCGGCCGGCATGATCCCGCTTGGCAAGCTGCACATGGTCGAGTTCGCGTTCGGTGGCTGGGGCACCAACCCGCTGATGGGCACGCCGTGGAACCCGTGGGACCTCAAGACCCATCGCACGCCCGGCGGCTCCTCGAGCGGCACCGGCGTCGCCGTGGCCGCGCGGCTGACGCCCGCGGGCATCGGCAGCGACACCGGCGGCTCGGTGCGCATCCCCTGCGCCTTCAACGGGCTGGTCGGCCTGAAAGTCACGTTCGGCCGGATCAGCCTGCACGGCACGATGCTGCTGTCGTGGACGCTCGATTCGATCGGCCCGATGACACGCTCGGTCGAGGATTGCGCGCTCATGCTCAACGCCCTCGCCGCGCCCGATCCGCGCGATCCGACGACGCTGCATCAGCCGCTCGAGGATTTCACCGCCGCGACCAGAGGCGGATCGATCAAGGGCATGCGCATCGCCCTGCCCGACGCCTCGGCGCTGCCTGCCTGCAATACCGACGTGATCGATGCCTGGCTGGCCTCGGCCCGGACTCTGGAGCAGCTCGGCGCCATCGTCGAACCGGTGAAGATTCCCGAATGGTATTTCAATCTCGGCGTCGGCGCGGGATCGATCTCGGCCTCGGAACTGTGGTCGCTGCATCGCGGCTGGATCGAAGACATGAACCAGCCGATCGGTGCGGGCGTCCGCGGCCGCGCGATGGCCGCCAAGACCTTCGCCCCGGCCCTCTATGCCGAGGAGTTGCGCCGCATGGCCGAGCGCCGTGCCGCCTTCAACGCGTGGATGGCGCCCTACGATGCGCTGCTCACGCCGGCGCTGGCCTCGGGTGCGATTCCGGTCGCCGAGGTCGACGAACTGTCTCCCGCGATTTCTCTGATGACGCGCCCCGGCAACTATCTCGGCCTCTGCGGCCTGTCGCTGCCGAACGGCTTCTCCAAGGGATTGCCCGTCGGCATCCAGCTTCTCGGCAAGCCTTACGCAGAGGGCACGGTGCTGAAAATCGGCAAGGCCCTGCAGGACGCGACCGACTTCCACAAGCGCGCGCCCGACCTGTCGGCGCTGGGTCTGTAAGAGAAAAGCGAAAGGTCCCTCGCTTTCGCTCGCGATGACAATTTTGTTGTAGCTGACCCCGTGCGCTTGGCACGAAGCCGCAACAACAAAACCGGTGTCATCCCGAGCGAAAGCGAGGGACCCTTCGCTGATTAGTCCCGCTGCGGCATGCCCTGCGGCACCACCGTCTTCACCAGCGATGCGTCGAGCGCCTCGTATTCGTGGTAGCGGATCGTGTCGTAGAGTTCCTGCCGCGTCTGCATGCGGTCGATCGCGTTCTGCGTGCCGCCGTCGCGCTGGATGGCCGCGTAGACGCCCTCCTGCGCCTTGTTCGCCGCACGCAGGGCCGAGACCGGCCAGATCACCATGCTGTAGCCCATCGCCTCGAACTCCGACGCGGTGAAGAACGGCGTGCGGCCGAACTCGGTCATGTTGGCCAGCAGCTTCACGCCGGGCATCGCCTTGGCGAAAGCACGGAACATCTCGGCACTGTGCAGGGCCTCGGGAAAAATCGCGTCGGCGCCGGCTTCCATGTAGAGCTTCGCCCGCGCCACGGCACCATCGATGCCTTCGCTTGCCGCCGCATCGGTGCGAGCGATGACGAAGAGGTTCCGGCGGGCCTTGGCAGCGGCAGCGACCTTGGCCGCCATGTCGTGCGGCTCGGCCAGCTTCTTGTTGTTGAGGTGGCCGCACTTCTTCGGCAGGAGCTGGTCCTCGAGATGGACGGCCGCCGCGCCCGCCTCCTCGAAGGCCCGCACCATGTGCATGACGTTCAGCGCCTCTCCGTAGCCGGTATCGCCATCGACCAGGACCGGAAGGCCCGAGGAGCGCGCCACCTGGCGGATGAAGAAGCAGACCTCGTCGACCGTGATGACACCGAGATCGGGCAGGCCCATGGAGGACGACATCGCGGCGCCAGAGAGGTAGAGCGCTTCGAACCCGGCGCGCTCCGCCTGGAGGGCCGCGATGCCATTGTGCGTCCCCGGCATGCGCAGGATCTGCGGCCGTTCGAGCAGGCTACGGAAGCGGATTCCAGCCGGCTCGACCGGCAGGTCGGCAGCAACGAGATACGGCATGCTCTCTCCCCATCAGCTCTTTTGCGGCTTGCGCCCGTGCCAGCCCACCATCAAGCCGGCGCCGACCACCACGGCCGTCCCGAGCCAGGTGTAGAAATCCGGCACCTCGGCGAACATTAGGTAACCCACGATGACCGAGCCGATCATCTGCGTATAGTTGAACGGGGCCACGAAATTCGCCGAGGCATAGGTCATGGCCTTGGCGACACAGTAATGCCCCAGCGCGCCCAGGGCCCCCAGCGAACAGAGCAGTGCCCAGTCGATCCAGCCCGTCGGCGTCTTCCAGTGGAAGGGCAGCCAGGCCGACATGATGATCGCGCCCAGCAGCACGCTGTAGAAGATCGAGGTGGCCGGCGCGTCGATGCCCGCGAGACGCCGGATCAGGATCTGGTACATCGCGTAGCAGACGGCGCTCCCGAGCAGCAGCAACGACTGCCACTGAAAGACCGCGCTGCCCGGCCGGATTACGATCAGGACTCCGGCGAAGCCCACGATCACCGCGGCCATCCGGAAGAAAGTGATGCGCTCGCCCAGCAGCGGCCAGGCCAGCAGCACGACCGCCAGCGGTGCCACGAAGGTGACGGCGATGGCCTCCGCGACCGGTATGGATTTCACCGCCGAGAAGAAAAAAAGGGTCGAGAGCATCATCATCACGGAGCTGACGAATTGCGTGCCGATACGGCGCGTGCGCAGCAGGCCGAGCCCCATGCGCGGCATGAACACCGCGGCCACCAGCACCAGATGCAGGATGATCCGGAACCAGACGATCTCCTGAGGGTCGTAGGTGGCGGCCAGCAGCTTCACCAGCCCGTTCATGATCGGGAACAGCGCGCAGGCCGTGCACATGAAGAGCACGCCCAGCAGGGGTCTCGAAGTCCGGCTGGGCGCCTTGATCTCGGCCACTCGCGATCTCAGCGGAAGAAGCGTTCGAGCGAGCCCAGCAGCAGCGTACCGGCCGTTGCGATGACGATCAGCGAGGCGGCGATGGCGGTGAAGCGCCCGATCTCCTGCGAGCGGCCGTCGCCGATGATCAGCCGGTGCGCCACCATTGAGGCCATGCCGATGGCGGCCAGCGTGACCGCCATGCCGATGGCGATGGCGATGACACCGACGACGCCGGCCCACAGCACGTCGAGCGCGATCGACAGCAGGATGATGACCAGGGCGCCGGCGCAGGGCGCGATGCCGGCCGCGGTCAGCAGCAGCCAGCCCGCGATCGTCCGCTGCGGCGGCTCATGGTCGTGGTGATGATGATGCCCGTGGTCGTGGCCATGTGCATGGTCGTGGCCGTGGGAATGTCCGTGACCGTGTCCATGCTCAGGGCCATGGTCATGATCGCCGTGCCAGTGCTCGTGCACGCGCCCCGTGATTCCGGCCCACAGCCGCCACAGGCCCACCAGCAGGATGAGCGTGTACGACACGATCTCGACGTTGCGGACCTCGCGCATCGCGCCGAACAGGCCGACCGTGGAGGAGAGCTTGAGCGCGCCCGCCAGCAGGAGCGCCGCCAGCGTGTGGGTGAAGGCGATCCAGCCACCGGCGAAGATACCCTCGATCCAGGCGCGCGGGCGCGAGCTGTCGAGGAAGTAAGCCACGACCACGGCCTTGCCGTGGCCCGGTCCCAGTGTGTGAACGACGCCATAGCCGAAGCAGACGGTGACGAGGGTCCACAGAGCGAGCGAGCCCGTACCGGACTGCACGTCCCGCAGCGACGTGGAGAGAACCTGGTTGATGCGTCGCTGGTACTCGGCGGAGTAACGGGCCAACTCTGCGACGCTGTCGCTGAACACCAGCGCTCCGCCCAGGGCGATCAGCAGGACGATTCCCAGCCACAGGAAAGGCGAGCGCAAGGCGGAGGATTTCACGGAAGCTGGCATGTCACCACGTCGGCAAAGATGGGATAGCCGCGCACGAACTCGGCCTTGTGGGTCGGATGCTTGCCGAGCGTGCAGTTGGCCGGAACCGAGGCCTTGTCGACCTCGATGCGGATGAAGTCCTCGGGATCGAACGTGGCGATCGACACGAGCTTGGACGGTTCGGGCAGTGCGAAGCGCATGACGTAGACGAGGTTGCGCGGGCCCTGCTTGCGCGGGCCCTGCGCGCCGTCGGCGCGCTTGTTCGGCGGCATCGGCATGCCCGCATTGTCGCCGGCATTGCGATCCCATTCCGGCGGAATGAACGTCGCGGGATCATCGATGCGGGCGGAGAATTGCGGCGGCTTGGGCGGCCTGAAATCCTTGGCGCCGGTGTTGATCCAGCTCAGGTAGCCGTACTTGCCCAGCTCCGGCATCATCTCGTCAGACAGGAGCTTGGTCTCGCGGGCGGAGAACTTGCCGTTCTTGTCCTCGTCGATCAGCGGGATCTCGACCTCGCTGGAGAACGGATCGAAGCGCCATTCGATCTCGACATGCGTGTACTTGCCGTCCTTGGCGATCATGCGGACCACCTGCTGCACGACGATGTGCGGGTGGGCGAAGGCCATGGCCGGCGCCAGCATCGCCAGCAAGGCCACGATCGGGGCCAGCAGCCGTCTCATGCGACGGCGACCTGGGCGGGTCCGTCCTGCGGCACCGGGCGCGGATTGCCGTCGCCGTCGATCGCCACGAACACGAAGGTGCCGTGCGTAACCCGGATGTCGGTCTCCTCATGGCGGCGCTGGACGACGGTTTCGAGGCCGATGGTTATCGACGTGCGGCCAACCTTCACGACTTCTCCATAGATCGACACCATGTCTCCCACCTTGATCGGCTCGACGAAGGTCATGGCCGTAATGGCGACCGTCGCCACCCGCCCCTTCGCCACCCGGGCCGCGAGCGAGCCGCCCGCGATATCCATCTGGCTCAGCACCCAACCGCCGAAAATGTCGCCATTTCCGTTCATGTCGGCAGGCTGGGGAACGGTCCTTACGATCGGATCGCGGCGACTTTCGGACATCGATTCCTCACCGGATGTGGTTGATTTCGCGCGGTTTTGCTACCATACCCATGCCCAACCGGTCACCAAGCGATCCCCTCGCGCGGCCGCGGAAAGACAAGAAGCAGGCATGGCACGAAACGGCGATCTGTTCGATCGGTCTGGCGGCGGCAAGCGTGCCGCGGGTCCGAAGGATAATTCCTACACGGCGCAGGACATTGAGGTGCTGGAGGGCCTGGAGCCCGTCCGCAAGCGCCCCGGCATGTATATCGGCGGCACCGATGAACGGGCCATGCATCATCTCGTGGCCGAGGTGCTGGACAATTCGATGGACGAGGCCGTCGCCGGCCACGCCGACACGATCTGGCTGGAGATGCTGCCGGGCAACAAGATCCTGGTGCGCGACAACGGCCGCGGCATCCCGGTCGATCCGCACCCCAAATTCAAGAACAAGTCGGCCCTCGAAGTCATCCTCACCACGCTGCATTCCGGCGGCAAGTTCAACGGCAAGGTCTACGCCACGTCAGGCGGTCTGCACGGTGTCGGCATCTCGGTCGTCAATGCGCTGTCCGACGACCTCCTGGTCGAAGTTGCCCGCGACCGCCAGGCCTGGGCCCAGAACTTCTCGCGCGGCCTTCCGGTGTCGAAACTGAAGCCGATGGGCGCCGCTTCCAACCGTCGCGGCACCACAGTCACCTTCCATCCAGACGCCGAGATCTTCGGCAAGCAGCAGTTTGTGCCCGAGCGCCTCTACCGCATGGTGCGCTCCAAGGCCTACCTGTTCCGTGGCGTCGAGATCCGATGGAAGTGCGACAAGTCCCTGCTCCCGAAAAGCGGCGAGATTCCCGAGGAAGAAACGTTCCATTTCCCCGGCGGCCTCAAGGACTATGTCACCTCCGAGATCGGCCAGCGTGGCACCGTCGTCCCACAGCCTTTTGCCGGCGAGGCCAAGGGCGAAGGAAACGGCAAGGTCGAATGGGCGGTGTGGTGGCCGAACGACGAGGAAGGCTTCGTCCGCTCCTACTGCAACACCGTGCCGACGTCCGAAGGCGGCACGCACGAATCGGGCTTCCGCAGTGCGCTGGTACGCGGCCTCAAACGCTATGCCGAGCTGACCGGCAACCGCAAGGGCTCGATCATCACGGCCGACGACGTCATCGAGGGCTCTCTAGCCCTCGTCTCGGTCTTCATCGAACAACCGCAGTTCCAGGGCCAGACCAAGGAAAAGCTGGTCAGCGTCGAGGCGACCAAGGTCGTCGAGACGATCGTCGGCGACAATTTCGAGCACTGGCTGATCGGCGACAAGGAAGCCGGTAACGTTCTGCTGGAACACGTGATCTCCAAGGCCGACGAGCGCCTGCGCCGCCGCCAGGATCGCGAGCAACAGCGCAAGACCGCCACCCGCAAGCTTCGTCTGCCGGGCAAGCTGGCCGACTGCTCGAGTTCCTCTTCCGTCGGTACCGAAATCTTCCTGGTCGAGGGCGACTCGGCCGGCGGCTCGGCCAAGGCCGCACGGAACCGGGAGACCCAGGCCATCCTGCCGCTGCGCGGCAAGATCCTGAACGTGGCCAGCGCCACCTCCGACAAGATGCGCGAGAACCAGGAGATCCAGGATCTCATTCTGGCGCTGGGTTGCGGTGCCGGCGCGAACTACAACAACGACCGCCTGCGTTACGAGCGGGTCATCATCATGACCGACGCCGACGTCGACGGCGCCCACATCGCCTCGCTGCTGATGACGTTCTTCTATCGCGAGATGCCGAAGCTGATCGAGAACGGCCACTTGTTCCTCGCCCAGCCGCCGCTGTTCCGCCTGAGCAAGGGTGGCCGCACGGAATATGCGCAGGACGACGCGCAGAAGGACGAGCTGGTCCGCACGGTGTTCAACGGCAAGGCCGACATCACCCGCTTCAAGGGGCTGGGCGAGATGCAGTCGGTGCATCTGCGGGAGACCACCATGGATCCGACCAAGCGGGTGCTGCTGAAGGTCGACGTGCCGACGGCGTCCGGGCCGGACCCGGACGACCGGCGCGAGGAGATGCGGACCCGGACCCTGGTCGAGGACCTGATGGGCCGAAAGCCCGAGAAGCGCTACGCCTTCATCCAGGATAACGCCAAGTTCGCACGCGATCTCGACGTGTGAGCCGGCTTACGCCGGGGTTACGCGCCACGCGCAGAAATGTGACATTCCCGGAGCCCTTCCAGGGCGTACGATAGCCGGATAATCCGCGGAGGAGTTTGCCAATGCGTTTCAGGTCCAAGATCGCTGCCGCGCTGCTTGCGGTCGCCGCCCTTCCCGCCGCCGTCTACGCCGCTACCATCGGTGGCACCTTCTATGCGGTACAGTATGACTATCGCGAGTTCTTCGCCGCGACGGACGGCAAGAACTTCCAGGTCGTCATCCACGGCAATCCGTTCCCCGGGACCGATCCGGCGATCGTGGCCCGCGACCTGCTGCCGATGATGCAGGCCGCAAAGCCCATGCCCCGCCTCACCTTCACCTACGAGACCCCGCCTGAGAAGCCGCGTCCCGACTACCGGCTCATGCTGGTCTTCGACCCCGCGAACGATCTCAATAGCGACTCGGTTTGCAGGGGCACCACGCGTTTCAAGCCGGGCAAGCCCGGCGTCTTCAACGTCTATGCCATCTATTGCCGCAACGACATGACGATGTCGGAGACCACCGCCTGGACCCCGGCGTCCGGTCCCGACGATCCGCGGATCGGCCAGCTCTTCCGCGAGTTGTTCATGGTCATCTTCTCAGACTCCCCGTCCCTGCGGCCCAACCAGGGTGGCGGTATGGGCCGCTTCTAGCGGGCCGCGCTCTCACCCAAGCGCTCCACAGGGAACCTCTGCTAACCAGACGGCAATGGCCGTCTGGTACCCGCTCCTCGATCTCGCCCTCTCCCGTCTCGACGCAGAGGCCGCGCACGGCCTGGCGATCCGTGCCCTGAAAAGCGGGCTGTTGCCGGGCGACCGGCGCGCCGATCCGCCATCTCTGACGACGAAGATCTGGGGCCGCTCCCTGCCCAATCCGATCGGCCTCGCCGCCGGTTTCGACAAGAATGCCGAGGTGGCCGACGCCATGCTCGCACAGGGCTTCGGTCTGGTGGAAATCGGCAGCGTCACGCCGCGGCCGCAGGAAGGCAATCCGCGCCCCCGTCTGTTCCGGCTGCCGGAGGATCGCGGCGTCATCAACCGCATGGGCTTTCCCGGCCACGGCCTGGAGGCCGCCCGCGCCCGCCTCGCCGCCCGCCCCCGGCGCGGCTTCGTCGGCGTCAATATCGGCGCCAACAAGGACAGTACCGACCGTGCCGCCGACTACGTGACCGGCTGCGTGGCACTCGCGCCCTATGCCGATTACCTCGTCTGCAACGTTTCCTCACCCAACACGCCGGGCCTGCGCAATCTGCAGGGTCGGATGGAACTCGCCGGCCTGCTGAAGCGCGTGCAGGACGCGATCGCGGCCAAGCCGGTGCCGCTGGTCGTGAAGATCGCGCCCGACGCGAGCGACGACGATCTTGACGACATCGTCTTCGTCTGCCGCGACCTCAAGCTCGACGGCATCATCATCGGCAACACCACCCTGTCGCGGCCGCCCACGCTGCGGTCGCAGCGCCGGGGTGAGACCGGCGGCCTGTCGGGCGCACCGCTCACGGCCCTGTCGACGGAAGTCCTGCGCAAGACCGCGCAACGGACGGAGCGCCAGTTCCCCCTGATCGGTTGCGGCGGAATCGGCTCCGGGGCCGATGCCTATGCCAAGATCCGGGCGGGCGCGGCCCTGGTGCAGCTCTATTCGGCCATGGTCTATGAGGGCCCGCCGCTCATCCGTCGCATCAAGGACGAACTGGCGGCCCTGCTGGCCCGCGACGGCTTCTCGTCGGTCTCCGATGCAGTCGGGGCAGACGTTCGGCGTTAGGGTGTCACCTGCCTGCTGCATCGCGGAAATCTAAACCGCAGACGCGGGGCTATTGACGCCATACACTCCCGGCAGGGAGATAAAACGCCGTGCCGCTCTGGATACCGATCACCGTCGCTGCCGCTCTGTGCCAGAACATCCGCACGACGATGCAGCAGAAGATTCGCGGCATCCTGAGCGTCGATGGCGCAAACTTCGTCCGCTATCTCTACGGCGCGCCGCTGGCACTGGGCATGCTGGCCTTCCTGGTGTTCGTGACCGGCCGGCACGTCCCCTCGATCTCGCTGCATTTCCTGCTGCTGGTGACCATCGCGGGGGTCGCCCAGATCGTGGCGACCTCGCTGATGATCCACGCATTCTCGCTGCGAAACTTCGCCGTCGGCACGGTCTATTCCAAGACCGAGACGGTGTTCGTCGCCTTGTTCGCGACCTTCATCGCGGGAGAGCCGCTGAAGCTCGGCGCCTGGGCGGGTATCCTGGTCTGCCTGGGCGGCGTCGCCATCCTGAGCGTGCGCGGCAAGTTCTCCGACGTGCGCGGCGTACTGGCCGACCTCACGCACAAGGGCGCGCTGTTCGGCATCCTCTCCGGAGCGATTTTCGCGATCGCCGCGGGGACGATCCGCGAGGCTTCGAAGCTCTTGCCCGAGGGCGACTTCATGGTGCGCGGCATCACCGTGCTCGCCTGCATGAACACGATCCAGGTCGTGCTGATGGGCCTCTACCTGTTCCGGCGCGACCGGCCGCAGCTCTCGAAGGTCTGGTTCAACTGGCGGTCCTCGATCTGGGTCGGCATCTTCAGCGTGCTGGGATCGGCCGGCTGGGCGCTGGCCATGACCCTCGAGAACGCGGCGCTGGTGCGCGCGGTCGGCCAGATCGAGTTGGTCTTCACCTTCATCTCCTCCCGCCTCATCCTCAAGGAGCGGCCGTCCCTCGGCGAGTGGATCGGCAGCATCCTCGTGGTCGGCGGCGTCGTCCTCATCCTTGTAACCCGGTGAAAACATGACCGAAATGTCCCGGCCACTCGACGGCCTGCGCATCCTCGATTTCTCGACCACCATCGCGGGCCCGCATTGCAGCCGCCTGCTCGCCGACATGGGCGCCGAGGTCGTGAAGGTGGAATCGGCCGAAGGCGACCTGATGCGTTCGCGCCCGGTCCAGCGCGACGGATTCAGCACGATGTTCGGCCAGCTCAACGCCGGCAAGAAATCCATCGTTCTTGACCTCAAGAAGCCCGAGTCCGTGGCCGCCATCAAGAAGCTGATCGCAACGGTCGACATCCTGGTCGAGAACTACCGGCCCGGTGTCATGAAGCGGCTGGGCCTCGACTATGCCGAACTGGCGAAGGTCAATCCGCGTCTGATCTACTGCGCGATCTCGGGCTACGGCCAGACCGGCCCCGGCGCCGGCCGTCCCGCCTATGCGCCGGTGATCCATGCTTCGACCGGCTACGACATGGCCCATCTCTTCTACCAGCAGGGCCGCGAGCGTCCCGACAATTGCGGCATCTTCGTCGCGGACTACGCGAGCGGCGCCTATGCGATGGGCGCGATCCTCGCCGCCGTCCATCAGCGCCATGCGACCGGCAAGGGCCAGATGATCGACGTCTCGATGTTCGAAACCCTGGTCGGCATGCTGCTGGGCGAGGTCAATCGCGCGCAGTTCGACTTCGAGATGCCCTCGCGCCCGATGTACGGGCCGATCGAGGCCAGCGACGGCTACGTCATGCTGGCGACTGCCAGCGAGAAGACCTTCCAGGACATGGCGACCGCCGCCGGCCGCCGCGACTGGCTGACCGATCCGCGCTTCGAGAAGTACCAGAACCGCCGAATGAACTGGGGCCTTCTCGTTGACGAACTCGAAGAGTGGTCGAAGAAGATGAGCGTCAAGGAGGTGGTCGCCGCGCTGGAGAAGCAGGGCGTGCCCTGCTCGCCCTACCTCACCGTGACCGAGGCATTGAAGGACCCGCAGGTCGAGCATCGCGGCTCGCTCTGCACCATCGAGGACGGCGGCGGCAGCTACAAGTCGCCGGCCCCGCCCTTTCGCTTCTCCGGCTCACCGTTGCAGAGTGGCCCCAAGGTCGCCGCCCTCGGCGAGGATACGAAGACCGTGTTGGCTCAGGCCGGCCTCACGCCCTCCGAGATCGAGGCCCTCGTCAAATGATCGATCCGCGTACCCCCATCCTGGTCGGCGCCGGCCAGATCACCGACACGGTCGGCAAGCCGTCGAGCGAGCGCTCGCGCGTGGCCTTCTGCACCGAGGCCGCCAACGCGGCGCTGGAGGACACCAAGGCCGCCATCGGCGGGCATGCGCTCGGCCACAGGGTCGACGCCATCGCCGTGATGGAGTTCTTCAGCGACATCAGCCCGCGCTTCGCCTCGCCCTACGGCCGGTCGAGCAATCCGCCGAAGAGCGTCGCCAACCGGCTGCATGCCGATCCGAAACAGCTCCTCTACACGCACTCGGGCGGCAACATGCCCCAGTACCTGGTGAACAAGTTCGCCGAGCAGATCGCCAAGGGCGAGACCGAGTTGGCCTTGATCTGCGGCGCCGAGCTGCTGCGCAGCACGCAGAACGCCCGCCGCGCCGGCATGAAGATCGACTGGAACGAGGACCCCGGCGGCGGCGAGCCGACGCGCATCGGCGATCCGCGCTTCGGCTTCAGCGAGGAAGAGGCACGCCACGAGCTGCGCGCCGCCATCCACTTCTATCCACTGCTTGAGAACGCCATTCGCGGCGGGCTGAAGCGTGACGTCGACCGTCACATGAAGGCGATGGGCCGCCTGTTCGAGCGCCTCGCCGCCGTGGCCAAAGCCAACCCGCTGGCGACGCGCCGCGAAGGCTACAGCGCCGAGGCCCTGTCGACGATCTCGCCCGACAATCGCTGGATCTGTTTCCCCTATCCACGGCTGATGAACGCCAATGCGATCATCGACCAGGCGGCGGCCGTGCTGGTCACCTCGGTCGAGAAGGCCCGCGAATGGGGCATCCCGCAGGACCGCTGGGTGTTCCTGCACGGCTGCGCCGACGGCACCGACACCTGGGTCGTGTCCGAGCGCGAGAAGCTCGACTCGTCACCCGCGATCCGCGGCTGCGCCCGCATCGCCCTCGACATGGCAGGCAAGAAGGTCTCCGACGTCGACGCCTTCGACCTCTACAGCTGCTTCCCCTCCGCCGTCGAAGTCGCGATGACCGAGATCGGCATCCCCGAGAACGATCCGCGCCCGATCAGCGTGACCGGCGGCCTCCCCTTCTTCGGCGGTCCCGGCAACAACTACGTCACTCACTCGATCGCCGAGATGATGAACGTGGTACGCGCCAAACCCGGCTCGTTCGGCATGGTGACGGCCAACGGCAACTACCTCACCAAGCATTCGGCCGGCCTCTATTCGACCGAGCCGACCAAGGGAGCGTGGAAGCGCGAGGATCCCAAGAAGTTCCAGGCCGAACTCGACGCCCTTCCCAAGCGCCGGGTCGAAACCAAGCCCACGGGCACCGGCACGATCGAGACGTACTGCGTCACCTACGGCAAGGACGCGCCGGAGCGCGGCTATATCCTGGGCCGCCTCGACGGCTCGGGCGACCGCTTCGTCGCCATGACACCGGACGATCCCGCCCTGGTCGCCGACATGCTGACGCGCGAACAGCTCGGGCGTAAGGTCTCGGTCTCCGAGTTGGGCGGCCGCAACGTCTTCCGCCCTGTCTGAAGCGGTTGCATATGATTCAAGGGTCCTTTGCTTCGCTCAGGATGACACCTTCTTGTTCATCGGCGCACTGCGTCCTTGCCGGTGGAGTTGTCATCCTGAGCGAAGCGAAGGACCTTTCTCCTTAAGGCGAGGAAACCATGCCGAACGTGCTGAACGCGGCGCAGAGCGCCGAATTCGAGGAGAAGGGTTTCACTTATGCGCGCGGCCTGTTCTCGCCCGACGAGGTGAAGCTGCTGACCCGCGCGATGGAGGAAGATCCTGCCGTGCGCGACAGCATCCTCGACCGCCGCGATGGAGAGGGCCGCTCGACGCGCATCGCGCTCTGGAACCGGGCCGGCGACAGCGTCTACGGTCTCGCCGCCCGCGTCCGGCGCATGGTCGATACGTCGGCGGCGTTGCTGGGCGGGCCGGTCTATCACTACCAGTCCAAGCTGACCGCCAAGGAGCCCGAGGTCGGCGGCGCCTGGGAATGGCACCAGGATTATGGCTACTGGTACTACAATGGCTGCCTGCGCCCCGACATGCTCTCGATCATGATCGGGCTCGACCGCACCACCCGCGAGAACGGTTGCCTGCAGATCGCCACAGGCTCGCACAAGCTCGGCCGCATCGACCATACGCCGCTGTCGCCGACCCAGAACGAGGTCGATCCCAGCCGCATGGCGCACATCCTGGAGAAATGCCCGGTCGAGTATTGCGAACTGGAGGCCGGCGACGCGCTGATCTTCCATTGCAATGCGATCCACCGGTCCGACGCCAACCGCTCGCCCAACCGGCGCTGGACGCTGCTGATCTGCTACAATCGCGTCGACAACGACACTTTCACCAAGGTCGACGACCGCTACTACGTGCCGCTCGAACCGGTCGACGACGACGCGATCCGCCGCGCCGGCCTGCGCTTCGCCCGCGGCGATGGGCAGGAGCATTTCACCAGAAAACCCTACGTGCCGGACCTCCGGAAGGCATCGTGACCGACATGACAGACTTCGGATTGAACGAAATCCTCGCGAAACAGCGCAACGCCCAGCTCAAGGACGGCGCGCCGTCCGCCGAGATCCGCATCGACCGCCTCAACCGCTGTATCGGCCTCCTGGTCGACCGGCGGCGCGACATCGAAGCGGCGCTGTCGGCCGACTTCGGCGCGCGTTCGGCCGTGGTGACGGCCTTCGCCGATGTCGCCAGTTCGATCGGACCGCTGAAGCATGCGCGCGACAATGTCCGAAGCTGGATGAAGACCGAGCGGCGGCGCACCACACCGCGCATCCTGGGTTTCCTCGGCGCCCGGGCCGAGATCCGCCACCAGCCCAAGGGCGTGGTCGGTGTCATCAGCCCCTGGAACTTCCCCGTGAACCTTACCTTCGCGCCGCTCGCCGGGGTCCTTGCCGCCGGCAACCGGGCGATGATCAAGCCGTCCGAGACGACACCGGCGACGTCTGAGCTCCTGAAACAGATGTTCGCCAGCGCCTTCGACGAAAGCGAGATCGCCGTGGTGACGGGCGGTCCCGAGGTCGGTCAGGCCTTCTCCGCCCTCGCCTTCGATCACATGATCTTCACCGGTGCGACCTCGATCGGGCGGCATGTGATGCGGGCCGCCGCCGAAAATCTCGTCCCGGTGACGCTCGAGCTGGGTGGCAAGAGCCCGGTCGTGGTGGGCCGCTCCGCCGACATGGCCGTGGCCGCGGCGAGGATCATGAACGGCAAGACGCTCAACGCCGGCCAGATCTGCCTCGCGCCGGATTACGTGCTGGCGCCCGCCGATCGCGTCGGCGACTTCGTGGCCGAAGCCAAGGCTTCCGTCGGCCGCATGTTCCCGAGCATTCGCGAGAGCCCCGACTACACCGCGGTCGTCTCCGACCGCCACTATGCGCGCCTCATGTCCTATCTCGACGATGCGCGTGCCAAGGGCGCCGAACTCGTCGAGATCAATCCGGCGGCCGAGGACCTGCGCCAGCAGCCGCATCGCCGCATCGCGCCGACCCTGATCCTGAACCCGACCGACGACATGAAGGTCATGCAGGAGGAGATCTTCGGGCCGCTGCTTCCGGTGAAGGCCTACCGCGACGTGCAGGAGGCGATGGACTACATCAACGCCCACGACCGCCCGCTCGGCCTCTACTATTTCGGCAGCGACGACGCGGAGCGCGACCGGGTGTTGAACGGCACGACCTCCGGCGGCGTCACCGTCAACGACGTGGTGATGCACGTGGCGCAGGAGGAGCTGCCATTCGGCGGCATCGGCCCGGCCGGCATGGGCGCCTATCACGGCCACGATGGCTTCCGCGAATTCAGCCATCGCAAGTCGATCTACCACCAGATCAAATGGGACCTGGCGCCGTTGCGCATGCTCCGGCCGCCCTATGGCACGGGGCTGGCGAAATATCTGTCGATGCAGATCAAGCGATAGCTGCCGGAACAGCAGCTACCCACAGCGTCATCCTGAGCGAAGCGCAGAGTCTCTCGTTAACCACAACGTGCTCTGGCCGCCCGTGAGGTCCTTCGCCGCGCCCAGGCCGGCGGCATTCCTTCTATGCAGCCGTCCTCAGGCCGCCTTGATGTTCGAGCGCTTGATGCGATCGAGATTGGCGCCCTCGATGCGCACCAGCTTGGTCAAGCCGTCGCGCTTCGGCGAGTGGACGACGCCGACATCGTAGAAGTGACTATCGCCGGGCTTCAGGACGTAGGTGTTGGCGGGCTCGACCAGGGTCGGCTCGCCGCCTTCGCCCTTCTTGACGATGCGCCAATCGGTCATCTCCGTATCGCCGGTGGCCAGCCCGTAGATCGCCCAACTGGTACCGTGGTCATGAGGCGCTCCGTGCGCGGCCGTCTCGTACACATGCCCGCAGATGCAGAAACCCAGTTCCGGATCCTCGTACAGGACCTTGCGCGGGCGGCATTCCTCGGCGGTCAGGTGCTTGGCAACGAACTCATCGTCGAGCAGCACCTTCGACACCAGCTTGCACACGGCCTGCTTGCCCGCGGTTCCGGAATCGGCCTTGAGTGCCTTCCCGATGTCGGCGCTCAGTTGCTCGAGGGTATAGGTCATCGTTTCCTCCATTGGGGGATCAATATTCCCACAATAGCGCAGTGGAGATCATCTCCTCACCACCCTCGCCATTCGCTCTGCGAGCCGCTCCGTCTCGAAGGAGCGCCGCCTGATCTCGCTACGCGCCCAGCCGTTCCAGCGCCGCGCTGAGCCGCGCGGCGGTCTGTTCGGCCTGTGCGCGCCGCTCGCGCTGTTCCTCGACCACCTCTTCGGGCGCTCGTGCGACGAAGGCGGCGTTGGCGAGCTTGGCGTCGATCTTCCCGACCTCGTCGGCGAGCTTCTTGATTTCCTTCTGCAGGCGCGCGCTTTCGGCCTTGAGATCGATCACTTCACCGACCGGCAAGGCATAGGTCGCCTCCCCAACCACGATCTGCAGCGATGCCCTGGGTGCCGACGCGGCGGCCTCGACACCCTCGATGCGGGCCAGCCGCTCGATGGCGGCACGATGGGTCTCGATACGGGCTGCCGTCGTGTCGTTGCCACCGATCACCAGCAGCCTGAGCTTGGCGCCGGCCGGCACGTTGAGTTCGGCGCGGGCCGAGCGGATGTCGGAGATCAGCTTCACCAGCCAGCCCATCTCGGCATCGGCCGCCGCATCGACGGTCGCCGGCGCGGGCCAGGGCTGGCCGATCAGCGGGCCGTGCTCGGCGCGATGGCCGAGCTTGTCCCAAAGCTCCTCGGTGATGAAAGGCATCACCGGGTGCATGAGCTTCACGGTCTCGCGCAGCACGAAGGCCGTGACGGCGCGCGTCTCGTCCTTCTCGGATCCATCCGCGCCCTGCACGATCGGCTTGGTGAGCTCGACATACCAGTCGCAGACCACGCCCCACACGAATTCGTAGAGCGTCGTGGCGGCCTCGTTCAGCCGGAAGTCGGTGAGCGCCTTGTCGATCGCCTGATTGGCGCGGGCCAGTTCGCCCAGCATCCACCTGTTGACGGTGAGCCTCGCCGTCGCCGGATCGAAGCCCGGCGGCAGGGCTGCCCCATTCATCTCGGCGAAGCGCGTCGCGTTCCACAGCTTGGTCGCGAAGTTGCGCGCGCCCTCGACGCGGGCCGGCGCCAGCCGCAGCCGGCCGGCCTGCGAGGCCGCGAGTGATGTCATGGTGAAGCGCAGCGCGTCGGCGCCGTATTTGTCGATCAGCTCCAGGGGATCGATCACGTTCCCCTTGGACTTCGACATCTTTTGCCCCTTCTCGTCGGTGACGAGACCGTGCAGATAGACGGTGCGGAACGGCACGTCCTTCATGAAGTGCATGCCCATCATCATCATGCGGGCGACCCAGAAGAACAGGATGTCCCAGCCGGTGACGAGCGTGCTGGTCGGATAGTATTTCGCGAGTTCCGGCGTCTGGTCGGGCCAGCCCAGCGTCGAGAACGGCCACAAGGCCGAGCTGAACCAGGTGTCGAGAACGTCGGGATCACGCTCCAGCGCGACATCCTTGCCGTAATGCGCGCGCGCCTCTTCCCGGGCCTCGTCCTCCGACAATGCCACGAAGACCTTCTTGTTCGGGCCGTACCAGGCCGGGATCTGATGGCCCCACCAGAGCTGGCGCGACACGCACCATGGCTCGATGTTCTCCATCCAGCGGAAGAAATCCTCGCGCCCGCGCTCGGGCACGAACTTCACGCGGCCGTCGCGCGCCGCCGCCAGCGGCGCCTCGGCCAGCTTCTTGGCATCGGCGTACCATTGCTCGGTGAGATAGGGTTCGACCGGCACGCCGCCGCGGTCGCCGTAGGGCACCGCATGGGTGTGCGGCTCGATCTTCTCGACCAGCCCCAGCTCCTCCATCTCGGCCACGATCTTCTTGCGGGCGTCGAACCGGTCGAGGCCGCGATACTTCTCGGGCGCCTCGTCGTTCACCCTCGCGAACTTGTCGAAGATGTTGATGGCCTCGAGATTGTGCCGCCGTCCGACCTCGAAATCGTTGAAGTCGTGCGCCGGCGTGATCTTCACCGCGCCTGACCCCTTCTCCGGATCGGAATATTCGTCACCCACGATCGCGATCCGGCGGCCCACCAGCGGCAGCACGGCGTGCTTGCCGATCAGGTGCTTCCACTTGGGATCATCGGGATGAACCGCGATGCCGGTATCGCCCAGCATCGTCTCCGGCCGCGTCGTGGCGACCACGATGAATTCGTCGGGGCTGCCCTCGATCGGATACTTGAAGTACCAGAGATGACCCTTCACCTCGCGCGATTCGACCTCGAGGTCGGAGATCGCGGTCAGCATCTTGGGGTCCCAGTTGACCAACCGCAGGTCCTTGTAGATTAGGCCCTGCTTGTAGAGTTCGACGAACACCTTGAGCACGGCCTTCGACAGGCCCTCGTCCATGGTGAAGCGCTCGCGGCTCCAGTCGCACGAGGCGCCGAGCCGGCGAAGCTGGCCTGTGATCGTGCCGCCGGAATAGGCCTTCCACTCCCAGACCTTCGCGAGGAACTCCTCGCGGTTCAGCAGTTTCTTGTTGGCGTCCGTCTTGGCTGCGCCCTCGACCGCGAGGCCGATGCCTTCCTGCTCGAGATTTCGCACCACCACCATCTGCGTAGCGATGCCCGCATGGTCGGTACCGGGCTGCCACAGCACGTCGTCGCCTTTCATGCGGCGCCAGCGGATCAGCACGTCCTGCAGCGTGTTGTCGAGCGCGTGGCCCATGTGCAGGCTGCCCGTGACGTTCGGTGGCGGGATGACGATGCAATAGGGCTGCTTCGGCGACTCCGGATGGGCGCGAAAGGCACCGGCGTTCTCCCATTCGGGGTAGCGGCGGGCCTCGATTTCCTTGGGGTCGTAGGTCTTGTCGAGCATCTCTTGGCCTTAAACGAAAAACGCCACGGTTGCGACACCGTGGCGATGATTTGGGGTGGCGCCTGGGGTCAGCGGCGGGTCAGCCGCGCGATCTCGCGTTCGACATAGCGCTCGACCATTGGCGGGAGGTTGGTGTCCAACCAGTCCTTCAGCATCGGGCGCAGCATTTCCTTGACCAGCTCCTCGATGGTCTGCCCGCCGACCGACGGGCCGGGATTGGTCGCCGCTGGAGCCGGCACGCTGTCCTGCACGGCCTGGTTCAGGCGCGCGAAGGCGGAACTGGCGACGCCCGCCACCCCGGCGCCGACCAGGGCATCTGCCTTCGGCGGGGCTGCCAGTTCGGTCGACGGTTGCGGCATCTCCGCTGGATTCGCGGGCTCTACGTTCGACATGGATTTCGGCTCTTCGACGATATCGGTGAGAAGGAGAACGTCCTCGTTCGAGGGGGTACGCGACGGCGACGTCATGGAGGGCGGGACGATCACGGGTGGCACCACGGCCGGCCGCGGGCCCGCACCCTGCGCACGGGCCTCGTCGTCGGAAATGATCTTGCGGATGGACGCCAGGATGTCGTCCATCGACGGCTCTTTGTTTGGGCCGCCCTTGGCGTCGGTCATTTACCGCTGCTCCCGGCAGGGGCGCTCCCCGCGACGCCTGCCGGGGACGTGGACGGCGGGATGATGCCCGTACCCGATTCGCCGCTGCTGCCCCAGCCGATCCAGCGGGAGCCGACGTCCTTGTAGTAGCGCTCCTCGTCGTAATACTCGACCGGCAGGGCAAGCGTGCGCGCGGTGAGACGGCCGATGCCCGAGAGTACGCCGTAGTAGGACACCTGCACGTCGTGGCGTGCCTGGATCAGGTTGACCTGCGAGTTCAGCAGTTCCTGCTCGGCGTTCAACACGTCGAGGGTGGTGCGCGAACCGACCAGCGCTTCCTGGCGCACGCCGTTCAGCGCGACTTCGTTGGCGCGAACCTGCGACTCGAACGACGTCACGCGCGAGCGTGAAGAATCGAGCTGTCTCCAGGCCCGGATGACGTTCTCGGCCACCGCGCGGCGGGCGCTGTCGAGTTCGTTGCGCCGCTGCCCGACAAGCTCACGCGCCGAACGGATACGCGACCATTCGCTGCCGTTCTGGAAGATCGGGATCACCGCCTGAACGCGGACGGCATAGTTGTAATACTTGTCGTTCGGGACCTGCAGGTCGAACTGCTGCTGCAGGGCGCCCACCAGGTTGACCTGCGGCAGCAGATCGCCGACGGCCGAATTCACGCCGTAGTTGGCGGCCGTGATGCGGTGGGCGGCCGTGACGGCGCGGGGGCCGGCATCCATCGCCAGGCCGATGGCTTCCTCTTCCGACGACGGCAGGCCGCCGATCAGCGGGATTTCGCCCAGCCGGCCCGGCTTCTTGCCGATCGTGCGCTGGAAGGCCGCCTCGGCGATGCGGACGTTGGTCTCGGCCTGGACCAGATCGGCCTTGGCCAGTTCGAGGCGCGCCTCGGACTGCGACACGTCGGTGATCGTCAATTCGCCGACCCGGAACCGCTCGCGGGTCGCGTCGAGCTGCTGCACCAGCACGCGCACGTTGTTGCGGCGGGCATCGGCGATACCGATGTTCTGGACGAGGTCGGCGTAGGAAGTTACGGCCGCCAGCAGGACGTTCTGCTCGGTATCTGCGAGCTGGGCGCGCTGCGCCTGGATGTTGGACTGCGCCTGCTTGGTCTCAGCGATCGTCTTGCCGCCGCGGAACAGCGGCTGGACCATCTGCAGAGTCGTGAATCTGCCGTTCAACGCGTAGAAGGTCGGCGCCGTGCGCTGCGAATAGGAATCCTGCTCGACCTTGTTGTACTCGACGTTCAGCGTGACGCGAGGGCGCCAGTTGGCGACCGCCTGCGACAGCGTCTCGTCGGTCTGGCGCAGGATGGCCCGGCTCGCCAGCAAGTCGGGGTTGCTGTTGTAGGTGGTCGCAAGCGCCTCGATCAGGCTCTGTGACCACGCACTCGACGCCCCACCGAGCCCGACCGCCAGGATGCACGCTGCCGCGGCGCGGGCGCGCTTCAAGCTGGGCCGGATACGCATCGTTCTACCCTCATCTGTAGACGGTACCCTAACATCAGGCGGAACAGCATGGGTAGCCCCGAGCATGGCAAATGCCGGATCCGGCTCAGAAGGTGAAACGGGCGGGAGGCGCGAAGCCGGGCAGTGCCGGCGAGCCGGCGTCGAAAAGCGGCCGCCCGGACACGACCCCGCCCTGCTTCACGAACAGATGTGCCACCCCCAGTGCACCGCTCGGGTCGGCGATCACGGTCGCCAACCGGCCGCCCTCGGCCAACTGGTCGGAGATGGCTTTCGGCACTTCACGGACCGCCCCCTCGATCAGGATGACATCGTAGGGCGCATCGGCCGGGGCGCCCTGCTCGGCCTGACCGGCCACCTGTTCGATGCCCGAAAGGCCGAGATCGCTCAGGGTCTGCCGGGCGGCGGCGGCCATCGCGGCGTCGGTCTCGACGGCGGCAACCGACTTGGTCAGGCGCGCGAGGATCGCCGCGCCATAGCCCAGCCCGGCGGCCACGACCATCGCCTTGTCCTCGGCCTGCGGCTGCAGGATCTGGATCAGGCGGGCCAGCACCATCGGTTCCATCATGAAACGGCCATTGCCCAGGGGCACGTCATCGTCGGCATAGGCGACCGAGCGCAGCGCCTCCGGCAGGAAGCGCTCCCGCGGAAGGTCGGCCAGGATCGCCAGCAATCCGGCATTGTTGACCCGGTTGGGCCGGAGCTGGCCTTCCACCATGTTGCGGCGCGCGAGCGCGAAATCCGTCATAGCCTGCCCCCTAGATGTAGCGGTCGCTATATAGGCGGCAGCGGACGACAGCGTCAAAGGTCTCTCCGTCGCGCCCGGCTTGACCGGTCCGTCACACCGTGAGTATAGCACCGCGCGCTTTCGTGCGGCCCGGTAGCAAAGCGGCTATGCAGAGGACTGCAAATCCTTCCAGGCCGGTTCGACTCCGGCCCGGGCCTCCACGAATGCACAAGCGACAGGTCTTGCATGAGCCGACACGCTCTGTCACAAGACCGCGCCTTCGCGGCCGACGTACCGCCGTCGCACCGAGTTTATTCCGGAGTAGCTCAGCGGTAGAGCAGGCGACTGTTAATCGCCTGGCCGTAGGTTCGATTCCTACCTCCGGAGCCAATTGGGGCCGTTCTCGAAAGAGGACGGCCCTTTTTGCTTGTGGAGTGCATCATGCCGTCCGTTCCCCTGTCCGGCGAAAAGGCCGAACTGATCGAGCGCACCGTGGCCTTCCAGGGCTATTTCCGCATCGCGCGCTACCTTTTCCGGCACAGCCTGTACCAGGGAGGCCAGAGCGGCGAGATCAAGCGCGAGGTCTTCGAGCGCGGTCAGGCCGCGGCCGTGCTGCCCTACGATCCGATCCGCGACGAGGTCGTCCTGATCCGGCAGTTCCGTGCCGGCTCCTTCGTCGCCGATCGCCATCCCTGGAGTTGGGAGATCGTCGCCGGCATCATCGAGGAGGGCGAAACGCCTGCGGACGTAGCCCGTCGCGAAGCGGCGGAGGAAGCGTCCCTGCAGATGCTCGATCTCTTTCCCATGCACAGTGTGCTGCTCAGTCCCGGTGCCAGCTCCGAGACCTGCACCAGCTTCGTGGGACGTGTCGATGCGACCGGTGCCGGTGGTATCTTCGGACTGGAATCGGAAAACGAGAACATCCTCGTGAAGGCCATGCCATTCGCCGAAGCGCGCGCCCTGCTCGACCGTGGTGAGATCGACAACGCCGTTGCAGTCATGGGTTTGCAGTGGCTCGCCCTGCATCGCGACGAGATGCGAGACCGCTGGCGGTAGAACGCCAAAGCGCGGGTTGCGTGGCCCCCTGCTCCCTGTCTACCGTCGCGCCCGGGAAGCGCGCAGGGTCAGGCAAGGTGAGCAGTTCATGAACGTCCGTTCGGGTTTCATCGATAGCATCGGCAACACGCCGCTGATCAAGCTGCGCGCAGCCTCCGAGGCAACCGGCTGCAACATCTACGGCAAGGCGGAATTCCTCAATCCGGGCGGCTCCGTAAAGGACCGCGCGGCGCTCGCCATCATCGAAGACGCGGAAAAGAGCGGCAGGCTCAGGCCGGGCGGCGTCATTGTCGAAGGCACGGCCGGCAATACGGGCATCGGCATCGCGCTGGTGGCCAACGCACGCGGCTACCGCTCGGTCATCGTGATGCCGGAGACGCAGAGCCAGGAGAAGAAGGACATGCTGCGCCTGTGCGGCGCCGACCTCCGACTCGTCCCGGCAGCGCCCTATTCCAATCCGAACAACTATGTCCGTTTCTCGGGCAGGCTCGCCGAGGAACTGGCGGCCAAGGAACCGGCCGGCGCGGTCTGGGCCAACCAGTTCGACAACACCGCCAACCGCGACGGTCACTACCGGACGACCGGCCCCGAAATCTGGAACCAGACCGAGGGCAAGGTCGACGGCTTCACCTGCTCCGTCGGCAGCGGCGGCACCCTGGCCGGAATCTCGCGCGCGCTGAAGGAGCGCAATCCCGACGTCAAGATCGCGCTCAGCGATCCGATGGGTTCGGCCCTGTTCAACTGGCACACCAAGGGCGAGCTGAAGGCCGAAGGCAATTCGGTCACCGAGGGCATCGGCCAGGGTCGCGTCACGGCGAACCTCGAAGGCACGCAGATCGACATGGCCTACCAGATCACCGACGAGGAAGCCCTGCCCGTCCTGTTCGACCTGATCGAGCATGAGGGGCTGGTGCTGGGGGGCTCGACCGCCATCAACATCGTGGGCGCCATGCGCCTCGCGCGCGAGCTGGGGCCGGGCAAGACCGTCGTCACCATCCTGTGCGACGGCGGTAGCCGCTACCAGTCGAAGCTCTTCAATCCTGCTTTCTTGCGCGAAAAGAACCTGCCGCTGCCGCGCTGGATGCAGTGAGGCTTCACCGATGAGCAGGGTCGTCGTCTGCGGCAGCCTCAACATGGATGTCGTCGTGCAGAGTGCACGGCTGCCGGAGCGTGGCGAGACGATCGTGGGCGCGGAGGTCTCGTTCCTGCCCGGCGGCAAGGGCCTGAACCAGGCGATCGCCAGTGCACGCCTCGGAGTTCCGACGGCAATGGTCGGCACCGTCGGCAACGACGCTTTCGCCAACAGTCTTCGCGGTTTTCTGGCCGACAATGACGTCGACAGCACGGGCGTAATCGAGGTCGACGGCCCGGCAACAGGCGTCGCGTTGATTCAGGTGGCCGACGGGGACAATTCGATCACCGTCGCCTCGGGCGCCAACATGCATTTCGACGCCTCCATGCTGAATCACGAGCCGCAACGCGACGAAGTTTGGGTCGCCCAGTTCGAGACGCCGGTCGCCGCGACGTGGGAAATCCTCGCCCGCGCCCGCGAGGCCGGCGCGCGTACCGTCCTCAACCTCGCGCCCTTCGTCGAACATCCGGCCGATCTTCTGCAGTCGGTCGATGTTGCCGTCCTGAACGAGATCGAGCTCTCACAGGCGACGGGCACGAGGCTCGATGCGTCGAGTTCGCCGGAGAGCGTCGCCGCCGCCTGCGGCGTCCTGCGCGACCGCGGCGCGCGCGCCGTCATTGCGACGCTGGGCGAGCGCGGCGCCGTCGTCGTAACGGCGACGGGCGTCGATACCATCTCCGCCTTCCCGACCAAGGTCACCGACACGACCGGTGCCGGCGACTGCTTCGTAGGCGCCCTCGCCTCGCAACTGGCGGCCGGCCGCACGCCGACGGAGGCGGCACGCTTCGCGAGCGCCGCCGCCTCTTGCTCCGTCGAAAGACTCGGCGCGGCGCCGGCGATGCCGACCGACCAGGAAGTTGCGGCGCGGCTGGCGAAAGCCTAAATCCCCGTCATGGTCGAAGAACTCTTCAGGCAAGACTCCTACATTCGCGAAGCCGACGCCATCGTGACGGCAGCCGAGGAGCGCGGCGTGCGACTCGATCGCTCGATTTTCTATCCCACCGGCGGTGGACAGCCCGGCGATACCGGCATCCTGCGCTGGGACGGCGGCGAGGCGAAAATCGTCGACACGGTGAAGGCCGATGGCGGCGACGTGCTGCATGTGCTGGCGCCCGATGCGCCGCGGCCCGAGGTCGGCACAAAAGTTCACACCACGCTCGACTGGGAGCGTCGCTACCTGCACATGCGCATGCACACCGCGATGCATGTGATGTCTTCCGTCATCAAGGGAAGCGTCACCGGTGGCCAGGTCGGCGCCGACAAGAGCCGCCTCGACTTCAACCTCGACGGCGAGGTGCCGACCAAGGAGTGGGTTACCGAGGAGGTCAACAAGCTGATCGCGCTCGACCGACCGGTGACGCCGCAATGGATCACCGACGAGGAGCTGACGGCACGGCCTGAGCTGGTGAAGACGATGAGCGTGCGACCGCCGATGGGCGCGGGCCGCGTGCGGCTGCTCTCGATCGAGGGCGTCGACCTGCAGGCCTGCGGCGGCACCCATGTCGCGCGGACCGGCGAGATCGGCCGCATCGAATGCACCAAGATCGAGAACAAGGGAAAGATGAACCGGCGCTTCATCATCGCGCTGGCCTGATCGAAAGAACAAGGATCCTTCGCTTCGCTCAGGATGACACGGTTGGTGGATTTTGCGCGCTGCGCTGATCGAAAAACCGGTGTCATCCCGAGCACAGCGAGGGATCCTTGAGCGACGCCGATAAGAGACGAAGAGGAACACCCGATGGAATACGCAAGGCCCGACGCCCTCGTCAGCACCGAATGGCTGGCCGCCCGCCTCGATGCGCCCGACGTGCGTGTCGTCGACGGCTCCTTCTACCTGCCAGCGCAGAAGCGCGATCCCAAGGCCGAATTCGCGCAGCAGCACATTCCCGGCGCCGTGTTCTTCGACATCGACGAGATCGCGGACACGACGAGCCCACTGCCGCACATGCTGCCGCCGCCCGACAAATTCTCCTCCCGCGTCCGCAGGCTTGGCCTGGGCGACGGCAACAAGATCGTGATCTACGACACCACGCCGATGACCGGCGCCTGCCGCGTCTGGTGGATGTTCCGCGCCATGGGCTACAAGGACGTGGCGATCCTCAACGGCGGCCTGCCCAAGTGGATGAACGAGGGACGGCCCGTCACAGACGATCCGACGCCGCCGCGCGAGCGCCACTTCACGGCCCGCCTCAACAACGCCTTGGTCCGCTCGGTCGACGACGTGTTCGGCCTGATCGACAGCAAGCGCGAGCAGATCGTCGATGCCCGCGCGGCCAACCGCTTTCGCGGTGAGGTTCCCGAACCACGCGCCGGCCTGCGCGGCGGCCACATGCCGGGCGCCTTCAACCTGCCCTACAACGAGCTGCTCGATCCGGCGACCGGCACGGTGCTGCCCGCCGACAAGCTCGCCGCGCGCATCGCCGCCTCCGGCATCGATCCGTCGAAGAAGGTCACGGCGAGCTGCGGCTCCGGCGTCACCGCCTGCGTGATCGCGCTCGGCCTTTATCTCACCGGCGCGCCCGAGGCCGCGGTCTATGACGGCTCCTGGACCGAATGGGGTGGACGCGCCGACACGCCGATCGTGACGGGCCCCTGAGGTCTATCACTGGCCGCCGGCTCGAAGCCTGTGCCATAATTGATTCATGACCTCTAAGAAAACTTATACCCGACCCGACACCGTTTTGGCCGTCTCCGGCCGCGATCCCGACAACAACTTCGGCATCGTCAATCCGCCCGTCTATCACGCGTCGACGATCCTCTCGCCGACGATGGACAAGTTCGAGAACCGAATCCCGTTCGAGGGATACGGCTATGGACGCAACGGCACGCCGACGCAGAAGGCGCTGGAAGACGCCGTCGCCGCCATCGAGGGCGCGCATCGTTCCATCGCCGTGCAGTCGGGGCTGGCCGCCGTCACCGGCGCCATCGTGGGCTTCCTGAAGACCGGCGACCACATGCTGGTGACCGACAATGCCTACGGTCCGGCGCGCCGCTTCGCCAACACCACGCTGAAGGGCTTCGGAGTCGAGACCACCTACTTCGATCCGATGATCGGCGGCGAAGGCCTCGCCAAGCTGATGCGGCCCAACACCAAGGTCGTCTATCTCGAGGCGCCGGGCTCGCAGACCTTCGAGGTACAGGACGTCGACGGCATGGCCGCCGTCGCCAAAAAGGCCGGCGCGGCCGTCATGATCGATAATACCTGGGCGACGCCGCTCTACTTCAAGCCGTTCGACCACGGCTGCGATATCTCCATCCACGCCGGAACCAAGTACATCGTCGGTCACTCCGACGCGATGATGGGCATCATCTCCTGTGCCACGCGCGAGATGTTCGAGATCGCAAAGACGGCCTGCCAGTCGTTCGGCTTCCACGCCGCGCCCGATGACTGCTACCTCGCCCTGCGCGGCCTCCGCACGATGGGCGTGCGCCTGCGCCACCATGAGAAGAGCGGCCTCGAGATCGCCAACTGGCTGAAGACCCGGCCCGAGGTCGACAAGGTGCTGCACCCGGCCCTGCCGGACTGCCCCGGCCACGAGAACTGGAAGAAGCAGTTCAAAGGCTCGTCGGGCCTGTTCTCGTTCACGCTGCGCGACGGCATCAAGCGCCCGGCGGTCGCCGCCATGCTCGACGGCATGGACATCTTCGGCATGGGCGCAAGCTGGGGCGGCTACGAGAGCCTCATGATCCCGGCCCATCCCGACCAGTACCGCACCGCCGTGCCGTGGCCCGAGGGCAAGCAGCTGCTGCGCGTGCATATCGGCCTGGAAGACGTCGAAGACCTGAAGACGGATCTGGCCGAAGGTTTCGAGCGCCTCAACCGGGCGCACAACGCCTGATCCGCTCTCGGCGGGTCACAGCACGCACGACAAACCAACCTCTTGCTGGGGAGGCCGCTAAGCGGCCTTCTGGCACTCGGCGCAGACGCCGGTCACTTCGAGCGTCATCTCGCGCGCGGTGAAGCCGCGGCTCGAGGCGGCGGCGGCGATGGTTGCAGAGACGCCCTCGCCTTCCATCTCCTCGGCATTGCCGCACTCGGCGCAGATCAGGAAGAAGCCGCGATGGGCCTCGCCCGGGTGGCTGCAGCCGACGAAGGCGTTCATGCGCTCGATGCGATGGATCAGCCCGTTCTCGATCAGGAAGTCGAGCGCGCGATAGACGGTCGGCGGTGCCGAGCCGAGATCCTCGTTGCGCAGGCTGTCGAGCAATGCATAGGCGCCGACCGGCTTGTGGCTCGACCAGACGAGTTCGAGCACCCGGCGGCGCAGCGGCGTGAACCTGAGATCCTTGGCCGCGCACAGTTTCTCGGCCGCGGCGATGGCGTCCTCGACGCAATGCTCGTGATCGTGGGCGTGCCCGGCGGGCGCCGCTTTGGCCTGTTTCTTCACGGGGCTCCGATTTGCCAACCGAATACCCGACGATTATACGCGCCGTTCCTTCCGGAGGCCAAGGCTCGCCCCCACCCCGCAGCGGTGCCCCTATGACGACCCAGACGACCTACCAGCAGCCCGAAATCGACGCCGCCCTTGCCGTCATCAAGTTCGACGCGCAGGGCCTCGTGCCCGCGATCGCCCAGCAGCACGACACGGGCGAAATCCTGATGATGGCCTGGATGGATCGCGACGCCGTCGCGGAGACGATGCGCACGGGTCGTGCATGCTACTGGTCGCGCTCGCGCAAGGCGCCCTGGCGCAAGGGCGACACGTCGGGCCACATCCAGACGCTGGTCGAACTGCGGATCGATTGCGACGGCGACACGCTGCTGGCGCTGGTCGACCAGACCGGGGTCGCCTGCCACACCGGCCGCCACAACTGCTTCTTCCGTGCGATCCGCAACGGCGCGCTGGCGGAGATCGCTCCCATCGAGATCGACATGGAGAAGGAAAAGGTTTGAGCCAGTTCTCATCGACGCGCCGTGGTTTCCTGGTCTCGGCGTCTCTCCTGCCGCTCGCCGCCTGTGCCCCGCCGCCCTCGTCTCCCCGGCACACGCTCTCGCCGCGCGGCGACAAGCTGGTCTGGCTCATTCAGACCACCGGCAAGGACAACATGACGGCGCCGGAAGCCTTTGCGCTGATGGACATCACCAACCAGGGCCGCGACATCCCGGTGCGCCAGCTCGCCGACGACGGGCCCGACGGCCGCTACGTCGTGAACCTGGTGAACATCCGCAAGATCCACGAGCTCGTCTTCCAGCGCCGCCAGGGCGACGTGCTGGTGCTGCATTCGGCCGACACGGCCTTCAAGCGTTTGCAGAGCGTGCGCTACGCCCGCAATGGCAAGCCGTCGATCATCACAGACACTGCATTCGCCGAGCGCGATTTCCAGCAGCAGATCGCCTTTTGGTTCGCCCGCATCCCAGGCCGGTAGTATTGTGACAGCGAGATGACAATCGCTGTCTCCTCACCGACCGCCACCGCCCGCCGCACCCTCACCGTCTGCGGCGGCGCCCATGCCCTGCATGACGGCTTCACCGATCTGCTCAATGTGCTCTATCCGCTGCTGCAATCGCAGTTCGGGCTGAGCTACGGCGCCATCGGTGCGCTCAAGACCTGCTACTCCGGGGCCATGGCCACGGGCCAGATCCCATCGGGCCTGCTGGCCGAGCGCTTCGGCGGCGTGCGTATCCTCGCCCTCGGCACGCTGCTGATTGCCGGCGGCTACGCGCTCGCGGGGATGAGCGGCTCGCTTTACGGCGTGATCGCGGGACTTATTCTGGCGGGCCTCGGCGCCAGTACCCAGCATCCGATCGGCTCCAGCCTCGTGGCCGCCGCCTATCACGGCCCCCGCTCGCGCACCGCGCTCGGCACCTACAATTTCACGGGCGACGTCGGGAAGGTCCTGCTGCCGGCCCTCTTCGCGCTGGTTGCCGCGTCCCTCGGCTGGCAGCAGGCACTCGTCGCGATGGCCGCCCTCGCCGTCGTCGGCTCCGGCATCATCCTCGCCTCGCTGAAGCCCATCGTGATGCACGGCAAGGCCGAACCGTCGAAGGCGGTCGCGGGCCAGGATCGGCCGTGGGCCTACTGGCTGCTCTTCTCGATCCACATCGCCGACGACCTGGTGCGCACCGGCTTCCTGATCTTCGTGCCGTTCCTGCTGCGCAACAAGGGCGCCGATCTGCCGACCATCGGCCTCGGCCTGTCGCTGCTCTTCGCGGGCGGCGCGGCCGGCAAGCTGGTGATGGGCTGGGTCGGCCAGAAGCTCGGCGTCGTGCCCTCTGTCCTGCTGACCGAGATCGCGACGACGCTGCTCATCCTCGCGGCCCTGCCGCTGCCGCTCGACTACGCTCTGCTTTTGCTGCCGGCCGTCGGGCTGATGCTCAACGGCACCTCGTCGGTGCTCTACGGCACGATCCCGGAGTTCGTCAGCCCGGAGCGGCGCACCAAGGCTTTTGCGGTCTTCTATACGGGTGGTTCCGTGGCCGGTGCGACGGGCCCGCTGTTGTTCGGCCTGCTGGGTGACGTGATTGGCCTGACGACGGCCCTCGTCGCCGTCGCCTGCGTTGCCCTCACCACGGTACCGATGGTGTGGGCACTGAGGCCCGCTTTCGCGAACGACTGAGCCACCGGGTGGCGGTCAGACGCCCTGCCAGACCGGTCCCATCGGCTTGAGGCGAATCCCCTTGCGCAGGTGCTTGTAGGGCATGTCCACCGGGTCGGTTATGTGTGCGCCGGTCGACTGCACGACCAGGATCGTCTCGGCGATGGGTTGGAAGTCGGCCCGGAAGTGCACCGTCGACTTCAGCCCGAGGATCGGCACCGTCGAGGGTTCGACCCCGACGGCGCGGAACATCTCCTGGTCGGCCGCCTGCACGCGCTTGCAGGCCAGCACGGCCGACACGCCGGAGGCTTCGTCGGTGACGAGAGCCATCGGTCCGATCTGGAACTTGGCGCCCCCGTAGAACGGGCCCGTGCCGGTGAAGACGCCGCTGCCGATTTTCACCACGCGCCAGTCGGCCTCGACCGGTTTCTCGCCGCCATAGCCGACCACCGCGCCGATGCCCCGACGCATGATGTTGCCCTCACCCGTCTCGACCGCGGCCTTCGCCGCGCCCTCGTCGACGATCATGCCGATGACCGCGCCCTTGGCCTTGTGGCGCATCAGGGCCGCCAGCAGACCGACCGTGTCGGAGGTGCCACCGGCGCCGGGATTGTCCTGCACGTCGGCGAGCACGATCGGTCTGCTCGCCTTCTTCGACAGTTCGATGGCGCGCAGCGCGGCCTGGTCGGGGTCGAGCAGTTCGCCGTCGAACGCCTTCTCCTGCGCCTTCACCGTCGCGGCGAGCTTGTCGGCTGCGGCCTCGACCGCTTCCTTGTCGTGGCCGTAGACGACCAGCGCGGGACCGCACTGGGCGATGTCAGCCGGCGGGAAGCCCGGCGTGTGCGTGACGCTCACGATGCCCTGGTTGTGGCTCTTCTCGCCCGCCTCCAGTTCGCCCACGAGGTCGAAGATACCCTTGGCCGGCTCGATGAAGGTGCACTGCCAGACCAGCGGAATAAGAAAGTCGAGCTGGCGGTAGGCGCGATAGACCGGCCGCTTCTCGCGCAGCAGCTTGTCCAGGAGCTCGATGGCGCGCTTGCCCGTCACAGCCATGTCGATGTGGGGATAGGTTCGATACCCGACCAGTGCCGTGGCGAGCTTCGCCATGTCGGGCGTGAGGTTGGCGTGATAGTCGAGGCTCGCCACGACCGGCAACTCGTCGCCGACGATGCCGCGGATGCGCTTCAACAGTTCGCCCTCGCCGTCCTCGGTGTTCTCCGCGACCATCGCGCCATGCAGGTCGAGGTAGATCGCGTCGAACGGCCCGAGCTTGCGCAGGTCCTCGTCGAACAGCGCCCACATCTTCTCGAAGGCATCTTCCGTCACGTAGGAGGCCGGTGCTGCGGCGGCCCAGGCCAGCGGCACAATCTCATGGCCGAGTTCGGCCAGCTTCTTCACCGCGCCGGCGATGGGAATATTGAACCCTTCCACGCCGGGGATCATCTCCGCGCCGCGCAGCAGCGGCGGCCACGCATCGGCGCGAACGAATTCCTCCCAGGTCGCCTGCTGCGGCGCAAAAGTGTTCGTCTCGTGCTGAAAACCACCGACTGCGATACGCGCCATCCCGCCTCTCCCAAATGTCTCTCGTACAGGCGGCAGACCATATCATCGAATTCGACCGCACACGCGCCTGTGAGGCAGCGATTGCGCAACACCGGCGTTGCGACCGGCATGAGCAGTCTGTCCTGGCCATCTTTTCTCAAGAGTTTCCCCAACGGACACCTCGTGGTTGCTGTGGCGGTCGACGTCGGCGCCGACGAAATCGGCAGCCGGCGCCTGCGCGGCCTGCGCGAACTCCTGAACAGAGTCATCGGCGGCGTGGCATTGAACGGCGCCTTCGCCCTGACGGTGTCGCGCGTCGCCGGCTTCCCCGAGATCCTCTGTGCCTTCGAGACCGAAACCGACGCGGCAGCCTTCGCCACACTTGCGCAGACCGAACCAACGGACGGCTTCCCCGGTTTCGCCACACAACGCGTCTTCCATCTCGATGCCCCGATGGAAGCCGATCTGCGGGCGGGATTACTGAGCGACGGTGATATCGACCAGCGCTGACCGCCCGCGACGAGCGATGCACATGGACTGAAACCACTCTTTTCGTATTATTGCATCGATACCTGAACGCCCGCGCGCGTCCACACCGTCCCTGCGAGTTTCGTTCAGTCCATGCCCCTGTTCAGTTCAGCATTCGCACGCCGCACGATCGCCTTCCTTGCTGCGGGCGTGCTCGCCCTGCTGGCGATCGTGGCTGCTTCCGGATGGCTCTCTGTGCGTACGGCGCAGCATGCCGAAACGGCTGTCGTCGAGCGGCAGATCCGTTCACTTGCGACGAGCCTGCTGGCGGCCACGCTGGACGCCGAGACGGGTCAGCGCGGTTTCCTGCTGACGGGAGAGCCGCGCTATCTCGGTCCCTTCGAACGCGCGCAGCCTCGATTGCGCAGCGACATCGCCTCGTTGCGTACGCTGCTGGCCAACGACGCCCGGCAGCTGGCCGTCCTCAACGATATCGCGGGCGTCCTCGACCAGAAAATGGCCGAGCTGAACCAAACCATCGAAATGGCCAAGAACGGGCGCCGCGACGCTGCCATGGAAATCGTGCTTTCAGATCGCGGTCGCCTGCTGATGGAGCGTGCGCGGGTGCAGCTTGGCCTTCTCAATGCCAATGCCGAGGGCCGCGTAACGCTGCGGCTGCAGGAGGTGAACGACGGCGCCGAATTGCTGACCTGGGTGACCGCGGCCGGCAGCTTACTGATCCTGCTCTTCGCCGCCGGCGCCTCGTGGACGGTCGTGCAGTACACGCGTGAGCTGATGGCCGCCCGCGTCGAACTCCAGGGCGTGAATGCCAATCTCGAAGAGCGGGTGGTCGAGCGCACCGAGGCGTTGACTCGTGCCAACGAGGAAATCCAGCGCTTCGCCTACATTGTCAGCCACGACCTGCGGTCGCCGCTGGTGAACATCATGGGATTCACCAGCGAACTGGAGGCCGCCATGAAGACCGTCGGCCCCTACGTGGCCGGCGATGCCAGCCTGACCGCCAAAGCGAAACTGGCCACGGATGAGGACATTCCCGAGGCACTCCGGTTCATTCGCGCCTCCACCAGCAAGATGGACGGGCTGATCAACGCCATCCTCAAACTGTCCCGGGAGGGCCGGCGCGAACTGCACGCCGAATCGATCAATCTGGTCAGCTTGTTCGAGAACGCCGCCGCCAGTGTTCGACATCAAACGGAAGAAGTCGGCGCGGAAATCTCCGTACCGTCCACTGCCCCCGCACTGGTGACCGACCGGCTGGCCCTTGAGCAGGTTGTCGGCAATGTCGTCGACAATGCCGTGAAGTATCTGGCGCGCGATCGCCCGGGACGAATCATCATCACGGCCGGCGAAACGGCGCGGCGCGTGCACATAGACATCACCGACAACGGCCGTGGCATCGCCCAGCAGGACCACGAGCGCATCTTCGAACTGTTCCGGCGGGCCGGCGCACAGGACCGTCCCGGCGAGGGCATCGGGCTTGCGCATGTCCGCGCCCTCGTGCGACGGCTGGGCGGCGACATCACCGTGCAGTCCGAACTTGGTCGAGGCACAACCTTTCGGATAGATTTGCCTCGGCGGCTGAGGCTCAACGACAACTCGAGACAAGGCAGAGGCGGCGAATGAACGCGAAGCCCGTTTCCATCGTCATGGTCGAAGACGACGAAGGCCATGCAAGACTGATCGAGCGCAACATCCGTCGCGCCGGAGTCAACAACGAGATCGTCGCCTTCAGGGACGGCACGTCCGCGCTCACCTATCTGCTGGGCGCCGACGGCAGCGGCGAGGAAAGCAGCGCGCGCTCGCTGCTGATCCTGCTGGACCTCAACCTCCCCGACATGACGGGCGTCGACATCCTGGCGAAGGTCAAGTCGAACCCGCACCTCAAGCGTTCGCCTGTCATCGTGCTCACGACGACCGATGACCAGCGCGAGATCAAGCGCTGCTACGATCTCGGCGCCAACGTCTATATCACCAAGCCGGTGAACTACGAGAGCTTCGCCAATGCCATCCAGCAACTCGGTCTCTTCCTGTCCGTGATGCAGGTTCCGGCAACCGAGTGACGATGGAGCAGGTCCGGGTCCTCTACATCGACGACGATGCGGGTATCGGCCGGCTGGTGGAGCGCGCGCTGGCGCCGCACGGAATCTCGATCCATCACGTCGGCTCGGGCGAGGAAGGGCTGAAGCTTCTCGAAGCCGAGAAATTCGACGCCATCGCACTCGATCACAACCTGACCAACGAAACCGGCCTCGACGTGCTGGCCCGGATCCAGCGCGTCACGGTCGACTTGCCGGTGGTCTATGTCACGGGTTCGGAAGACGCACGTGTCGCGGTCGCGGCCCTCAAGGCCGGCGCCGCCGACTATGTCTGGAAGGACGTTCAGGGACACTTCCGCGAGCTTCTGGGCGCGGCGATCCGGTCGGCCCTGCAGCAGCAGCGGATGAAGGCCGAGGCGGAGGAAGCGCAGCGCACCATCCGCGAGGAACGCGACCGCGCCGAGCTGCTGCTGCACGAAGTCAATCATCGTGTCGCCAACTCGCTGGCGCTGGTCGCTTCTCTCGCCCGCCTTCAGGCCAACGCAGTGCAAGACGAAGCCGCCCGCAGCGCGCTGCAGGAAATGCAGGCGCGCATCATGGCGGTCGCCGGCATCCACCGCCGCCTCTATACCTCGTCGGACGTGCGCATCGTCGAGCTGGGTTCCTATCTGATGAGCCTGGTCGACGAGTTGAGCGCGGCCATCGACGCCGCCGACAAGAAGAACGTCGTGGCCCTGCATGCCGACGCCGACATCCGCGTCCCCACCGACAAGGCGGTGTCGATCGGCGTCATCGTCACCGAACTGCTGACCAATGCCTACAAGTACGCCTACCCCGCCGGCATGCGCGGCGAGATCCGCGTCATCCTGCAGAAGGTCGGCGAGGACACTGTGTCGCTTGCGGTCGAGGACGACGGCGTGGGCTGGAAGGGCACCGGCACGACGCAGGGCACGGGCCTGGGCACGCGCGTCGTCACGGCGATGGCGGCCAATCTCCAGTCCAAGGTCGAATACGACACGGGCGTCGAGGGTACGCGGGCCAGCTTTCGTTTTCGGATCTGACCCCTCCCGATCTACGCCTTGCCGGTCGCATCCTCGATGGCCTTGAGCAGGACGGGCCAGTATTCCTCGCCATGTCCCAGTTCGACGGCGCGCTCCATCACCTCGCGGGCAACGTCGGCGCCGAGCGCCGGAATCTTCGCCTGTTCCGCCATGTCGATGGCGTAGCTCAGGTCCTTCAGCGCGTATTTCGTCGAGAAGGCCCTTTCGGGAAATACCGCCGGCAGCAGCGCCTTCATGCCGTGATTGCGCAACGCGAAGGAATCCGCCGAGCCCTTGGTAAGGGTCTCGAACAGGACCTTGCCGTCCACGCCGTTTGCGCGCGCGATCGAAAGGCCCTCGGCCAGCGCCACCACCGTCTGGAACAGGATCATGTTGTTCAGGATCTTGACGGTCTGCCCGGCGCCGACTTCGCCGCAATGCGTGACCTCGCTCGCCATGTGGCGCAGCAGAGGCTCGATCCGTTCGAAGGTGGGCGTCGTGGCCCCCACCATGATGGAGAGCGTCCCATCGATCGCGGCCTGTCGCGTCCGCGCGACCGGCGCATCGGCGAAGGCCGAGGCTTTGCCCTGGAACTCCTCGTAGAGCCGGCGAGCCAGCACTGGCGGTGCGGTGCTGAGATCGATCACGGTCCAGCCGAGCTTGGCTTTCGAGATGAGGCCGTTGGGTCCCATGCAGACCTGCTCGACTTCCTTGCCGCCCGGCAGGGAGAGGAAAATCGTGCGGCAGGTATCGCCGATCTCCTCGACCGAGGCCGCCTTCACGCCGTCGGCGGCAAGCCGCTTCAGGGGCGCCTCGTCGCGATCGGCAGCCAGGACGGTCATGCCGCTCTTGCGCGCGAGGTTGCGGCACATGGGTTCGCCCATCGTACCGACGCCGATAAATCCGATCAGGTCCGTCATGTCAGTCCACTATGAAGAGTTTGGCGCCCGCTTCCGTGCGCGAGCGATGGCCGAGCGTGTTGTCGGCGACCTGGTAGCTCTGGCCCTGCTTCAGCTCCACCGTGGTGCCGTCGGCCAGTTCCGTCGAAAGCGCGCCCTCGAGCACCAGGAGGATATGCCCCTTCTGGCACCAGTGATCGGCGAGGTAGCCTGGCGTGTATTCGACCATCCGCACACGGATGTTGTTGAACGTCCGGGTCCGCCAGAAAGCCTTGCCGGTCTCGCCCGGATGCTCGGTGCGCTCGACGCTGTCCCAGTCGGTCGTGCCGAAGGGTATCTCAAACATCAACATACTTCGCTCTACCACGCTTCCTTTGAATGCAAAAACCGTCCGCCGCAGTATCGACCCAGATGCTGGGTCCGGGCATTGACCGACAGCAACGGATAGACGAAAAAGATAACATGATCACTGCAAAATCGGCGTCGCGCCGCCAGAACAAGGCCCAGCGGATCGAGCGCGTCGGCAAGCTGGCCCGCGGCAAGTTCGTGAGCCCCGACAAGGTGCCCGAAATCCTCCGGCGCATCATCGAGCCCGGCGACATCCTCTGCCTCGAAGGCGACAACCAGAAGCAGGCGGATTTCCTCGCCAACCAGCTCGCAACGCTGGAAAAGAAGGACCTGCGCGACATCCATCTCGTGATGTCCTGCATCACGCTGCCGGCCCATATCGAGCTCTTCAAGAAGGGCATGATCAAGCAGGTCGACTTCTGCTACGCCGGCCCGCAGGGAGGCGCCGTCGCCGACCTCGTCAAGGCGAAGAAATTCCCCGTCGGCGCCATCCATACCTACAACGAACTCTACGCGCGCTATTACATCGACCTCACGCCGCGGGTCGCGCTGATCGCCGCCGCGCAGGCCGACCGCAAGGGCAACCTGTTCCTCGCGGCCAACACCGAAGAGACGCCCGCGATCGTCGAGCCGACGGCCTTCTCCGACGGCATCGTCTTCGCCCAGGTCAACGAGATCGTCGACAAGCTGCCCCGCATCGACATCCCGGCTGACCAGGTCGATCTCGTGGTCGAAGCCCCCTACCCGATGCACCTGCAGGCGCTGTTCACGCGCGATCCCGCCGCCATCACCGACGTGCAGGTGCTGATGGCCATGGTCGCGCTGCGCGGCATCTACGAGAAATACGAGGTGCAGTCGCTGAACCACGGCGTCGGCTTCAACACCGCGGCGATCGAGCTGCTGCTGCCGACCTACGGCGAGCGGCTCGGTCTCAAGGGCAAGATCTGCAAGTACTGGATGGTCAACCCCCTGCCGACCATGATCCCCGCGATCGAGTCCGGCTGGGTCGAGAGCGTCTTCGCCGTCGGCGGCGAGGTCGGCATGGAGCGCTACACCGCCGCTCGCTCGGACGTGTTCTTCACGGGCCGCGACGGTAGCTTCCATTCCAATCGCGCCATGGGCCAGCTCGCCGGCCATTACGCACTCGACATGTTCATCGGCGCGTCGCTGCAGATCGACATCAACGGCAACTCCTCGACGGTTTCCAAGAACCGCATCACGGGCTTCGGAGGCGCGCCCAACATGGGTTGCCAGCCGACAGGCCGCCGCCATCCGACGAAGGCGTGGCTCAAGGCCGGCGCGGAAGCCAACCCCGGCCCCGGCTCGCCGCCCGGCCGCAAGCTCGTGGTCCAGATGGTCGAGACGTTCCAGGCCGGCCGCGTGCCGACCTTCGTCGAGGAACTCGACGCGACGGACCCGAGCATCCGCAAGGCACTGCATGGTGTTACGCCGGTGATGATCTACGGCGACGACGTCACCCATGTCGTTACCGAGGAAGGCATCGCGAACCTCGCGGCCTGCCGCTCCATCGCCGAGCGCCAGGCGGCGATTCGCGCGGTTGCCGGCTACACGCCGGTCGGCCTGAAGCGCAAGAAGCGCGAGACCGAGGACCTTCGGGCCCGCGGCATCGTCCAGTTGCCCGAGGATGTCGGCGTGCGCCCTTCCGAGGCGAGCCGCAGCCTTCTGGCCGCGCAGGACATCAAGGGCCTCGTCCGCTGGTCCAACGGCCTCTACGACCCGCCCTCGCAATTCGTCGACTGGTAGGACCCGTCACCATGGAAAAGTTCGCCAAGGCTTTCCCGTCGAAGCCCTTGCCCTCGAAGACGGCCAAGCCATGGGCGCTCGCCGGCGTGGTGGGTTCCGGCAATCTCGAAGTGCTGGTCGAGCGCGGTGGCAGGCCCACGGACACGATGCAGTGCCACGTCGAGACCTCGATCCCGGGCTACAAGGCGTCGTGGCTCGCGGCCCTCGCCGACTTCGCCCACCACTATCCCGCCGGCGGCACCAAGGTCACGATCAACGACCAGGGCGCTCCGCCCGTGCTCGTCAATCTCCGCCTGCGCCAGGCCTACGACCATCTGACCAAGGGCGACAAATGAGCGGCGTACTTTTCCACGAACAGACCGCGCGCCAGCGCATCGCGAGCCTCGCCGATGCGGGCTCCTTCGTCGAGCTGCTGCCGCCGCCGGAACGTATCACCAGCCCCTATCTCGCCCAGCTCGGCATCCCGGTGTCGTTCGACGACGGCATCGTGATCGGGCACGCCAAGATCGGCGGCAAGAAGATCTACCTGGCAGCTCAGGTCGGTCAGTTCGTCGGCGGGGCCGTCGGCGAGATACATGGCGCCAAGCTCACGGGCCTGTTCAAGGCCGCGGCGCGCGACAAGGTGCCCTGTGTCCTCATCATCGAGAGCGGCGGCGTGCGCCTGCACGAAGGCTCGTCCGGCGAGATCGCCATTGCCGAAACGATGCGCGCCATCTTCGAATGCCGCGCCCTGAAGGTCCCGACCATCGCCGTCATCGCCACCGACATCGGTGCCTACGGCGGCATCGGCATCCTGTCGACCTGCTGCGACTACCGGATCATGACCGAGCACGGGCGCCTGGGTATCTCGGGTCCGATTGTCATCGAGAAGTGGATGGGCAAGAAAGCCTACGACTCGGCCAACCGCGCGCTGGTCTGGAAGACGAGCGGCGGTAAGACCAAGTATCTCCTGGGCGATGCCGACGCACTCGCGCACGACTCGCCCGAAGCCGTGCGCGACGCCATCGCCAGGCTGCTGACCAAGTCGAGCGCGGTCAGCCTCGCCTCCGTGAAGGCGCGCCAGAAGGACCTGGAGAAGCGGCTGAAGAAGTTCGGCACGACCAACGATCCCGATGCCGTCTGGAAAGGCATGGGCGTGCGCGACATCCGGGCTGCGTCACTGGCCTCCGGGCCGGAATTCGCCGCCCTCGCAAAGCGTGGGAAGTAACCGGCCATGAAGAAGACCACTCCCAAGAAGCCGTCTGCCCGCGCCGTCCTGGCGCGCCTGTTCGGCGCCTCCTCCAAGGGCATCGCGATCGAGAAGTCGGTGCTGACCGGTTACGCCACGGTCGGCGGCGGCAAGGTCTGCGTCATCGGCACCTGCGACGGCACCTACATCGACAACGCCGCCGCGCTGCGCCTCGCCGCGCACGTGATCGAGTGCATCGAGAAGCAGCCCAAGACGCCGATCATCATGCTGGTCGACAGCGCCGGACAGGAGCCCAATCGCGTCGCTGAGATGCTGGGCCTCGCCAGCTACTTCGGCCATCTCCTGTCGTGCCTCGAACTGGCCCGGCGCAAGGGCCACAAGCTCATCACCGTTGCAACCGGCCAGGCCGTCGGCGGCGCCTTCCTGTGCTACGGCATGTTCGCCGACCGCATCTATGCGCTCGACTCGGCCAGCGTCGGCCTGATGCCCATCGCCGCCATGTCGGCGGTGACGAAGATCCCGGCGGCCGTGCTTCAGAAGCTCTCGAAGACCATGCCGTCGCTGGAGTTCGGCGCCGCGCCCTTCGCGCTGCTGGGCGGGGTCCAGGATGTCTGGTCGGCCAAGGACGACGTGCAGGCCAAGCTTGCCCAGGCGATCGCTACGGCGACCTCCGAGGACAATCGCGCGGAACTCGGAAAGAAGCGCGGCGGCCGCAAGCTCGCCCTCGACATCCGAAAGAAGGTCCTCGCCGAATCGGCGCGATGACCGGTCTCCGGCGCCACACGCTGGTCTGGCTGTCGCAGGTCCCCGAGACGGAAACCCCGGACGACCGTGCCCGGGCAGTGGCCTGGCACGGGGCGGAGCGCCCCTTCGTCGTGACGCGGCGGCGCAACGAGGGCGCCGCTGTCGGCTTGGGATTCTGCACCACGGAGGCGGCTCATCCCGAACTGAGGCCCCGCCGCGTCGCGGCCTGGACGGATGCGGGCCGCATCGTCCGGCAGGCGCGCCCACCCGCCCTCGCCGAGGTCGCTCGCTGCCCCGCGGCGCAGGCGCGAGCCGACTCTTTCGACCGCCTGCGCGCGGCCGCGATGGGCGCCGGCCTCGACATCCGCGTCTACGGGAGCTGGATGTGGCAGGCCCTGACTGGCGAGCGCCACGTACACGAGGGCTCGGACCTCGACGTGGTGATCGACGTCCCCGGCCTCGAGGCCGCCAACCATGCCGCCGTGTTCCTCGCCCGAGAGGAGCAGGGTCTCGCCTTCCGCATCGACGGCGAACTCTCCTTCCCGGGTCTCGGCGAGGTCCAGTGGCGCGAGATCCTGCAAGATCGGGACGAGGTGTTGCTCAAGTCGGTCGATACGCTGCAACTCGTGCCCCGTGCGCGCCTGAACCGATGAGCCCGGAAGACCAGGCTCTCGCCCGGGCCGCCGTGGCGGCAATGCGCGACGAATTGCGGGCTTACCCGAAGCCCGGACTCGTCAGTCCCGTCGATACCGGTGCCCATGACGACATGGACTTCGACCTGATGTGCCGGTCGGCCGATTCCCTGCTGCAGCCCTTTGCAGCCCTCGCCGCCGCCGGCCGGGCCGCCGAGCGCTTCGAACACGCTCTCATGCCGCTCGGGATCGAGGCCGAACGCGGGATGCTCGCTGTCACGGGCGGCGTGAACACCCATCGCGGCGCCATCTTCTCGGTCGGCCTCATGGTTGCAGCCCTCGCGCGAACGCAGGCGCTCGGGTTGGAGGTGACGCCGATCGCCGTCCGCGAGGTACTGCAGGATACGTGGGGCGCTTCCCTCCAGGCCCATGCCACGCGGGACGGCGCAACCAGCCATGGTGCCGAGGTACGCCGCCGCACGGGCCGCGACGGTGCACGCCGGGAAGCGGCCCTCGCCTTCCCCAGCGTGTTCGAGACGGGCATCCCCGCTTATAGGGCGGCGCGGCAGGCCGGCCTCGACGACAATGCCGCCAGCATCGATACACTGTTCACGCTGATGGCGGCGGTCGACGATACGACTGTTCTCTATCGCGGCGGCCTTGAGGCCGGATCTTTCGTGCGCCAGGCGGCGGCGGGATTCCTGGCCGACGGTGGCTGCCGCGGGAACGGCTGGTTCGAAAAGGCACAGGCGCTGCATCGCAACTTCGTCGAACGGAACCTGTCGGCCGGCGGCTGCGCCGACCTGCTGGCCTGCACGCTCCTCGTCTCCCGGTCCTGCGGAGAATCTCAGCCCCAGCCGGCCAGCGCCCGTTCGAGGCTCTCCGGCCCGCGATAGAGCATCGCGCGCCAGCCGGCCATGCGCGCACCGTCGACGTTGCTCGCCTTGTCGTCGACGAACAGGATCGACTGCGCGACGGTCACCCCCATGCGCGCCTGGGCGTTCGTATAAAAAACCCGATCGGGCTTGCAGACGCCCAGCGCCGCCGAATAGACGATCTCATCGAAATGCGCGCCGAGGCCGAGCTCGTCGCGCAAGTAGGCGATGCGGTGATGCTCCTGGTTGGTCGCCGCGAAGACCCGGCCTCCCGTACGCTTGCGCCAGGCGTCGGCCTGGGCCAGGACGCCGCGATCGATGTCGGAATCCTTCTCGAACCAGTAGGAAACGAACTCCTCCAGCCGGTCGGCCAGTCCCTTCGTCTCGAAATACTCATGCAGCGCCACGTAGAGATCGAGCCTTCCCCGCAGCACTTCCATGAATTCGGGCTTGAGAAAGAATCCGGGCGCCAGCTCGGTATCGTGATCGAGCCCCCAATCCTCCTTCAAGGTCGCATACCAGGGGTTGGGCGAGCCCGGCTGCGCGAGCGAGACGACGCCGTCGATGTCGAGGACGAGGATGGGGCTGGCACTCATGATCGGCCATGCTACAGCACCCGCCGTGCCGAAAGGATAGTCCGTTGCAGCTCATCGTTCCCGACCTCGCCCATCTCGACGGCTATGCCGATGCGCTGCGCCGCGGCTGGTCGCCCGACAATGTGCGACTCGACGAGGCGGCCCGGGAGGAGCTGGCGCGCATCCAGGCTGATCCGGCCGCTTTCGTGGCCTCGCTCGACGACCCGGAGGCCAGAGGCGGCGACATCACCCTGCCCGATGGCACGATGGTAAAGCGCATGCCGGGCTACCGTCGCTGGATGTGGGACGGCGCGTTCTGCGGCTCGATCGGCTTTCGTTGGCAGCCGGGGACGGCGGAACTCCCCACCTATGTGCTGGGCCACATCGGCTACGCCGTGGCGCCCTGGAAGCGGCGGCACGGCTACGCCACCCGGGCGCTCGGCCTGATGCTGAAGGAGGTCGCGCGGCACGGGCTGCCGCATGTCGACCTGACGACCGATCCCGACAATCTGCCGTCGCAGAAGGTCATCACGGCCAATGGCGGCTTCCTGGTCGAGCGGATCACCAAGGTCGCCGCCCATGGCGGCACCGAGGCGCTGCTGTTCCGCATCGCTCTTTGACTATCGAGCGGCGCGCACGACCGTCTCGGCCATCGCCGCCAGCACCGCCAGCCCGCGCGACTTCAGCGCCCGGGAGGAATCGCGGCCGCCGATCTCGCCTTCGAGCACCAGGGTTATGAAGCCGTGCATGGAGGCCCAGGCGAAGTCGGCCATACGTTGCCGGACCTCTCCCGAAGCGTCGGCCAGCGCCTCGTCGACGATGGCGGCCTGCAGGCGGCGGACGCCACCGGCCCCCGCTTCGCCGTCCTTGAGATCGATGCGGTTGGCCTCGCGACTGAACATGAGCTGGAAGAGCGCCGGGTTGGCGGCCGCGAAGGCCATGTAGCCCACGCCCAGTCCCACCAGGCGCGCCGCCGCCTCGCCCTCGATCCGCTCGGCCTCGGTGATCATGGTTGCCGTGAGTTCGGCAAAGCCGCGCCGCACCAACTCGGCCAGCAGATCGTCCATGGAAGCGAAATGATGCGCGGGCGCGGCATGCGAAACCTCGGCCCGGCGGGCGCATTCGCGCAGCGTGAAGCCGCGGATGCCTTTTTCCTCGAGCAGCTTGCGTCCCGACGCGACCAGCGCCTCGCGCAGGTCGCCGTGGTGATAGGCTCGCGGTTTGTCTGGGCTCATCTGAATTCCGGAAAGATCGAATACACCTCGATCTTGACGATGGAAAGAGGCCAAATTCTGGCTGACGCTTTCCTTCGCGCGTGGCTTGATCGGTTCTCGCCTTCAGGAGTGAGCATGACCTTTGAAACCTGGGCCGCCTTTGCCGCGGCGTCGAGCATCCTTCTGGTGATCCCGGGTCCCACCGTCTTGCTGGTCGTGTCGTATGCCCTGGGCCAGGGTTGGCGGACGGCCCTGCCGATGGCGGTCGGCGTGGCGCTGGGCGACTTCACGGCCATGACGCTTTCGATGCTGGGTCTCGGCGCCCTGCTCGCCACCTCGGCCACCCTGTTCACGATCCTGAAGTGGGTGGGCGCTGCGTACCTGATCTATCTCGGCATCAAGCTGTGGCGTGCCGGCGGCACGCTCGACGCCCCGCCGCGCACCGATGCCGTATCGGCCGCGAAGATGCTGGGCCATGCCTGGTTGGTGACGGCGCTCAACCCCAAGAGCATCACCTTCTTCGTGGCCTTCCTGCCCGCCTTCCTCGACCCTAGGGCGGACTTCCTGACCCAGATGCTGGTCTTCGAGACGACCTTCCTGGTGTTGGCCTTCGCCAATGCCTTTGGCTACGCGCTGGTCGCCTCTCGTGCCCGGCGCCTGGCCTCGAACCCGCGCGCCATCGGCGTGGTCAACAAGGTGGGCGGCGGCCTGCTGGTCGGCGCCGGCGTCGCCACGGTGAGCTTCGCCGGCTCGCGGAGCTAGCGCGTCGGCTCGCTGACGAAGGCGATCTTGGAGAGACCGCCCTTGGAGGCATCGGCCAGCGTCTCCATCACGTAGCGGTAGGGCACGGTGGCGTCGGCGCGGAGATAGACCTCCGGCTGCGGCCGCTTGCGGCCGGCCTCGGCGAACTTCTCCAGCGCTTCGTCACGGGTCAGCCGCTCGCCGCCCCAGTACAGGGCGCCCTGCGCGTCGATCGCGAACTCGATCTTCTCCGGTTTCTGCAGGTCGGCGTTGGCCGTCGCCTTGGGCAGGTCGAGCTTGACCACGTTGGTGAGCAGCGGCGCGGTCACGATGAAGATGACCAGCAGCACCAGCACCACGTCGATCAGCGGCACCATGTTGATCTCCGCCATCGGCGAAGACGAGGATTTGCGTTCGAAGCTTCCGAAGGCCATGTCCCGGCTCCCTCAGTTCACGGCCGCGAGCGGCACGCCCGGCTTGCGGCCGGCCTGCAGTGCGCGGCCCATCGACAGGAAGGTCAGCAGCTCGAAGGCGAAGGCGTCGAGCCTGGCCGTCAGCACGCGGTTGGAGCGGGTCAGCCAGTTGTAGCCCATCACCGCCGGCAGGGCGACGGCGAGGCCGATGCCGGTCATGATCAGCGCCTCGCCGACCGGACCGGCCACCTTGTCGAGCATGCCCGAGCCCGACATGCCGATGGCGATCAGGGCGTGATAGATGCCCCAGACCGTGCCGAACAGGCCGACGAACGGCGCGGTCGCGCCGATGGTGGCCAGCATGGTCAGGCCGTTCTCCAGCGACGTCGTCTCCTCGTCGAGCACCTTCTTGATGGTGCGCGTCAGGAACTCGGTCTCGCTGCCCGCCTCCTCGAGCTTGGCCGCACCGAACTTCGCGTGATGCGCCTGCGCGTGCAGCGAATGCGCCGTGAGATGCCCGAACGGCTCCTGCACGCCGTGGATGCTGAGTTCGTTCTGCACCTCCTCGAGCGAGGTCGCGCTCCAGAAGAAGTTCAGGAACCTGCGGCTGCGTCCCTGCCGGATGAGCTGCCCGATCCCCTTGTAGATGATCAGGTACCACGAGATCGCCGACATCACCGCCAGCACGCCCAGCAGAACCTTCGCGACGATGTCGGCCTGCGCGAGGAAATGGCCGAAGCCCAAACTCGATGCGTCGCCCATGCGATACTCTCCTACTGCAACACGAACTTGATCGGAACGACCACCAGCACGGCCTGCGGCAGTCCGCCCGGTGCGTAAGGCTTGAACTGCGCGGCGCGCACGGCGGCGAGCGCGGATTGGTCAAGCGCCGGAAAGCCCGACGAGGACTGGAGCGAGACCTGGGCGGGGCGGCCGGTGACGTCGACCAGCACACGGACCATGGCCGTTCCCTGCTCGTTGGCCCGGCGTGAGGCGTTCGAATAGACCGGCTTCGGCGACACGAGCCAGCCAAGCTGGGAGGCGTCGACCGTGCGAGGCCCGGCTGCCGCGGCAGGTGCAGCCTGCTGCGGAGTCGCATCGACCGGCGCGGCCGGGCGCGCGGGCTGCGGAGGCCTCTTCTGAACCGGCTTCGGTTCAGGCGGCTTCGGCTCGGGCTTTTTCTCCGGCGGCGGAATGTTCGGTGGCGGGGGCTCATCCGGCGGCGGCAGGTCGATCCTGGCCAGCGGAAACTCCGGCGGCGGCAGGTCGGGTGGCGGCGGCTCGACGATTGTGGCCAGTTCGGGCGGTGGCGGTTTCAGGTCGACCGGCGGCGGCGGCTCGGAGTCCTCGATCTCGGGCTGGGCCGGTGCGTCGGCTGGGACGATCCGCACTTCCATCGGAGCCACGTCGCCCACGATCAGCGGCAGCGGCTCGAACTGGGTGAGCGCCCAGCCGCCGCCGACGTGGAAGAAGATCACGAAGACCACGATGGCCACCCGCGCCGTCGACGACAGCGGCTCGCGCGACGGGCCAAGTGGGCCGGGGGCCACCGGCGGAACGGAAGACACGGACTCTTGCATCAAACGCTCACTACAACTCGAGCGGGCTGATGGCGAGTGCCACCGTTGCGGCCACGGCCACCGCGAAAATCGTGATGCCGACCGCACGCTTGCGGTGGGTCTCCCACCACAGGATCACGCCGCTGACCGACAGGAAGATCATGCTGCCAGCCAACGTGTCGATCAACAGGATCCACGGTACGGGCATGGCCGTGCCCTTGTGCAGGTTGACCAGGGTCGCGATGAACCCATTCTGCGTGGTACGCACCGAAAGCGACTTGTTGCCGACCCAATACTCGGCCTGAACCAGATGGTTGGGCCCACCGAAGTTCATCACCCAGCGCTCGGGTTGTTGCAGGGGCCGGGCAGCGCCCTCGCCCGCACCGCCGCCCCCGGGAGTCCGCTCGGTCCAGGGTACCGCACGCGCCCGCTCGACCCGCGCCAAGTTGGGACCGCGATCGATCTTCAGCGTGTCCTTCAGCCACTGGCTCATCGCCGCGATGTTGGCCGGCGCAGGATCGGGCAAGGCGATCTGGGCGTTGACCTGCTTCTGATCGGGCAATTCGAGTTTCATCACGCTGCGATGATTGAGCCAGATGCCGCTCAGGCCGAACATCAGACCGAGCAACGCACCCCACAGCCCGAACCAGCCATGCGTCTTGCGGACCCAGCGCACGAAGGTCAGCCGGCGATTGACCCGGTTCGCGCCCGCGGCTGTGGCGACAGCCATCAGGTCTCGCTCCATTGCCGCACGAGGTTGTGGTAGCAGCCGATCAGCGAGCGGCGCGCCATCTCGTCGGCATTGGTCTCGTTCAGGCGCTGGATGGCGTTGTCCATGTCGTGCAGCACCGATCGCTGGATGTCGTCGCGAATCAGGCTCTGCGCCCAGAAGAAGCAGGCCGTGCGCACGCCGCGTGTGATCGGCGCCACGGAATGCAGGCTGGTCGCCGGATAGACCACCATGTCGCCCGCCTTGAGCTTGACACTGTGCTGGCCGTACGTGTCCTCGATCTGCAATTCGCCGCCGTCATAGTCCTCGGGATTGCTGAGGAACAACGTGGCCGAGACATCGGTCCTGAGCTTGCGGCCGGTATGCGGGTTGATGCGCACGCTGCCGTCGACATGCGCCCCGAACTTCATCCCCTCGCCGTAGCGATTGAACATAGGCGGGTAGATCTCGTTCGGCAGCACTGCACTGATGAAGACCGGATGGACCTCCAGCGCCGCGCCCACGATGCGCTGGCACGCGATCGCCGTTTCAGACCGCTCGTCGATCTGCTGGTTGAACTTCACCGGAGCGCCCTGGTAGCCGGCGGTCACGCGACCGTCGACCCAGGCATTCGAGCGCTCCAGCCGCTCGCGCAGACTGACGAGCTGCGCGGCGTTGAGGACGTTGGGAACACAGACGAGCATGACGGGCGGCGGCTTCCGTCAGATCACAGGCGGTAATTGAGCGTGATCATCCCCGTCAACCCGGAGCCGACGACCGCGCGGCCGCCGTCCGAGGCGATGACGCCATCGTAGTAGGTCGTGTTGAACAGGTTGTAGACGTTCAGCCGCACGTCGTAGGCCGGCTGCTTGTAGGCAGCCGTCAGGTCGACGCGTGTGTAGGCCGGCACGACGACGGTGTTGGTATTGTTGGCGTAGCGCTGGCCGACATAGAAGAAGCCGCCGCCGACCTCGTAGGTCTCGTTGAACGTATAGGTCGTCCAGAGGTTTGCCGTGTCCCTCGGCGTGTTGAGCGGCACCTTGCCGGTCGTGTTGCCCTGGCCGTTCTGGTAGTTCAGGCCCTGGATGATGACGCCGTTCAGATAGGCGTAGCCGCCGAAGACCTGCCATTCCGGCGTGATCCTTCCGGAGAAGCCGGCACGAGCGCCGCTAACCTGCACGTTGCCGGCCGGCGAGAAGGTGCCGTCGGGATTGGCTGTGCGGGCGTTGTTCTTGATGATCGAGAAGACCGCACCGTTGAGCGACAGGTTGCCGCCGAGCAGCTCGTACTTGACGCCGGCTTCCACACCCTTGTTGTTCTCCGGCGGCAGGTTCTGCGTGCCTGTCGTGGAGGTGAGCTGCTCGAGCGAGGGATTGAACGAGGTGCTGTACGACACGTAGTAGGACTGTGCCGGCGTCGGTTCGTAGATGACGCCGCCACGGACGCTCAGGAACGTGTCGGTTTGCTGCAGTCCCGCGACCGCCGTATTGCCGGCCGTGTTGTTGCGATTTATCGAATTGGCGATCTGGGCCGCGTAGTAATCCCATCGAAGTCCGGCGACGACCTTCAGTTCGGGAAGGAGCTGGATGGTGTCGTTGGCGTAGAAGCCCGCGCCCCAGGCGTTTGAGGACGCATAGTTTCCGAAAACCGTCGCGACATTGCCCGGCGTATTGGCGCCGACCGTGTAGCCCGCCGGCGTGCAGCCGACGGAACCGGCCGGCAGCGCGTTGCCGAAACACGTGCCCGTGCGGCTCATCTGCTGGTTGGTGTAGGATTCGTAGTTGATGTCGACGCCCATCAGCAAGGTATGGCCGACCGAGCCGGTGTCGAACCTGGACAGGACCTCGGTCTGGTTCTCGATCGTGATGTCGTTGATGTTGCGGTCGCGGCTGAGCTGCCGGACCCAGAGATTACCGAGTGGCTGGGCGCTGTACGGGACGTTGCCGGTGAGGTTCGCCGCCGCGACGAAGCGGTTGCCGTTGCCGAGCGTGCCGACGAAGCCGCCCGAAGTTTCACGGACGGACGTATTCACCCAGACGAACTCCGTCTGATTGCGAAGGCTCATGTTGGGCGAGATCTTGTGCTCGATCAGGCTCTGCAGGGCGATGACGTCCTGCTCGGTATAGTCGTCGTTGAAGCCATAGGCAGTATTGGGCGGCGCCTTGAGCGGGAAGCCGTTCAGGTTCGGCACGCCGTAGTTCACCTGGTCCTTGCGGTGCTGCAGGATTGCGCCGAGCGTGATCTCGGTCGGCGTGCCGATGCCGAGCTTGACCGTCGGCGCCAGGCCGAAATCCAGCACGTTCGTCTGGTCGACGGTCGAGGCCTTGCCGACCTGGAACATCGCCGACACGCGCGCTGCGTTGTTCTCCTGGAAGGGCGTGTTCACATCGGCCGTCGTGCGCACGAGGCCGTTGGTCGTGGCCTGGACGCTGAGTTCGTTCGCCTGCTTCAGGAACGGCTTCTTGGTCACCTGGTTGATGACGCCGCCGGTCGAGCCGCGGCCGAACAGCATCGAGGACGGGCCCATCAGGACCTCGACCTGCTCCAGCGCAAAGACGTCGCGGTAGTACTGGCCGCGATCGCGCATGCCGTCGAGGTAGAGGTCGGTACGGGCCGAGAAGCCGTTGATGTTGATGTTGGTGCCGATGTTGCCGCCTTCGGCCGAGCCGATCGTGACGCCCGGCGCGTTGCGGACCGCGTCCTCCAGCCGCGTGACACCCTGCGACTGCATCAGGGCCCGGTTGATGACGACCACCGACTGCGGCACGTCCATCAGATTGGCCGCGCCGAGACGGTTGATGGAGCCGCGGGTAACCTGGAAATCTTCGCTGGGACGGCTGCCCGTCACCGTCACGGTCTGCATCGTTGCCGGTGCGCCGGACGGATTGGCCGGCTGGTTCTGGGATGGATCGGCTGGCGGAGACGTTGGCGTTTGGGCGGTTTCCTGCTGGGCCATCGCCGCGGGGGCTACGAGCAATCCAACAAGGGCGGTTTTTACCGGTACGCGCTTCACCATGTCTTCTCCCCAGAAGCAAACTCACCTCCCCTCAATTGGGGAGAATGCGAGTTATTATCATGCAAAGAAAATGGCACTGATAATGAATCGCACCTCTTGGAGGGAATCAGCCGTGCAAGAGAGTGACACACCGACTGCAATTGATTTTCGAAAGAATGGCGCGCCCGGTTGGATTCGAACCAACGACCTACCGCTTAGAAGGCGGTTGCTCTGATCCCCTGAGCTACGGGCGCCTGCCGTTCCAATTCCATGCCAGCGGCATTCAATTCAGTGCGTCCAGCGACCGACGCGAGTGTAGGCGAAATTGTCGGCGTAGGCCTTGGCCCGCACCGGCCGGCTGTGCGGCTGCTCGACCGTGTACTGCCAGCCGTTCTTCTCGGCATGGGCCTTCGCTTCTTCCAGCGTCGGGAAGAACAGGCGGACCTGCTGCATCGTGTTGCGCGAGCTCGTCCAGCCCATCAACGGGTCGATCTCCTTGCGCGACGGCTCCGGCTCCAGCACCCACTCATGGGTATTGCCGGTTCCGGACTGCATGGCCGTCTTGGCCGGCTTGAAGATGCGAACCTGCATGGCTCTCGCTACTCCGTTTTCGGGCGTGGTCGGGGCGGCCGGATTCGAACCGACGACCTTCTGCGCCCAAGGCAGACGCGCTACCAGACTGCGCTACGCCCCGCCGATACACCTCTATGACGCGAGGGTTTCTACCAGCGGCCCTCTCCGCTCGAAAGGGCAAATTCCAGATGCTACGATAGGTCCATGTTCGATCAGACGCCCGAGCAGGGCCGCCCGGGCCGTGCCCCGTCCATAAATGTGCTCGGCGGCGTGCTGAAGCCCTGCTCCACCCGGCCGGTTACCGGATTCTACCGCGACGGCTGCTGTAACACAGGCGCCGAGGATCTCGGTCTGCACACGGTTTGCGTGGTCCTGACCGCCGAATTCCTCACCTTCTCCAAATCCCGGGGCAACGACCTCAGCACGCCGATGCCGCAATACGGCTTCCCCGGCCTCAATCCCGGCGACCGCTGGTGCCTCTGCGCCAGCCGCTGGAAGGAAGCCTACGACGCAAATGCGGCGCCCCAGGTCGTTCTGGAGGCCACCCACGCCGTCACGCTGCAGGTGGTCTCGCTCGCCGCCCTGAAACAGCACGCCTTCAGGCCGAATTAGCCAAGTTCGGCTTCGCCCCGCAGCACCGGTACGCACTGGCCGGCAATGGTGGCCCGGATGCCATCCGCCGCGCGGCGCGCGACGACCCGCAGCAGGCTCGGGCGCCCCATGACCACGCCCTGATGAATGTCGAGGCACAGCTCCGGCTCGCTGGTCAGCGACAGGAGCAGCGCGCCGAGCGGTCCAGCGGCGCTTCCCGTCGCGGGATCCTCGATCGTGCCGCCCAGCGGCGCGAACATGCGGGCCTGAACGCTGCCCGGCCCGTCATGGGCATAGAGGTAGAGGCCGAGCCGGCCGTTGAGGGCCGGGGTCTGTTCCAGGGCCTGACGGAAGGACGGGAAATCCGGCGTCGCCCGTGACAGAGCCGCGGGCTCGACCTCAACGATGACGAACGGATTGCCGAGCGACGCGCCGACGGGCTTGTGGGCACCGGCGCGGATGTCGGCCGGCTGCAGGCTGGCGCAGGCAGCGACCGTCGCGACCGGCAGTTCCGGCCCCAGCGACAGCGGCTGCGGCGCGGCGATGGTGGCGCCGACCGGCATGCCCGAGGCGTCGCGCTCGACGTCGATCTCGACGAGGCCGGCCAGTTCCTCGAACAGGAGCTTGCCCCCTTTGTCCCTGCCCTGCTGCGCCAGCACATAGGCCGTGCCGACGTTGGGATGGCCGGCGAACGGCATCTCGCGCGTGCGCGTGAAGATGCGCACCCGCGCGGTGTGCGCCGGATCCTCCGGCGGCAGCACGAACGTCGTTTCGCTCAGATTGAACTCGGCTGCGAGCGACTGCATCTCGGCGTCGCTCATGCCACGCGCATCGGGAAAGACCGCGAGCGGATTGCCGCCGAAGCGCGTGGTGGTGAAGACGTCGACCGTGACGAACGAATAGGTGCGCATCTCAGAAAATCCCGTCCACTTCGCCATTCTCGGTCAGGCGGATCCGCTCCGCCGCCGGCACCCGCGGCAGGCCCGGCATGCTCATGATCTCGCCCGCCATCGCGACCACGAAGCCGGCACCGGCCGACAGACGCACTTCGCGGATCGGCAGCACGTGTCCGGTCGGCGCGCCGCGCAGTTCGGGGTCGGCGGCGAAGCTGTACTGCGTCTTGGCGATGCAGACCGGCAGCTTGCCGTACCCCGCCGCCTCCAGCGCCTTGAGACGCCGCTTCGCGGGCCCCGCGATGGACACGCCCGACGCGCGATAGATCTCGGTCGCAATGGTCTCGATCTTCTCGGCCAGAGGCAGCTCGTCCGCATAGAGCGGCCTGAAGGCGGCCTTGCCTTCGTCGATGGTCCCGACTGCCGCACGCGCCAGTGCCTCGGCGCCCGCACCGCCCTTGGCCCAATGCTCGCACAGGTAGGCCTTGGCGCCAGCCTCCGCGCACTTGGTCTCGATCAGTTCCAGCTCGGCCGGCGTGTCGGTCAGGAAGCGGTTGATGCCGACCAGCACGGGCAGGCCGAACTTCCGCAGATTCTCGACATGGCGCAACAGGTTCGGCAGGCCACGTTCGACCGCGCCGACGTCCTCCTTCTCCAGCGCCTTCTCGTCGGCACCACCGTGCAGCTTGAGCGCGCGCACGGTGGCCACGACCACGGCGAGTTCGGGCTTCAGCCCGGCCTGGCGGCACTTGATGTCGAGGAACTTCTCCGCCCCCAGGTCCGCGCCGAAGCCCGCTTCCGTGACGACATAGTCGCCCAGCGCCAGAGCTGCGCGCGTGGCGATCACGGAGTTGCAGCCGTGCGCGATGTTGGCGAACGGGCCGCCATGGATCAGGACCGGATTGTTCTCCAGCGTCTGCACGAGATTGGGCTTGGCTGCATCCTTCAGAACGGCGGCCATGGCGCCGGCCGCCTTGAGGTCGCCGGCGGTGACCGGCTTGCCCTCGCGGGTCTCGGCGACGACGATTCGCGCCAGCCGCTGCTCGAGGTCCTCGAGGTCGTTGGCCAGGCATAGGATCGCCATCACTTCCGAGGCCGTCGTGATGTCGAAGCGCGCCTGTCGCGGGAAACCGTTGGCGACGCCGCCCAGGCTGACGACCGTGTCGCGCAGCGCGCGGTCGTTCATGTCGAGCACCCGGGGCCAGAACACGCGGCGGGCGTCGATGCCCAGCGCGTTGCCCCAGTAGATATGGTTGTCGAGCATCGCCGCCAGCAGGTTGTGCGCCGTCGTGATCGCGTGGAAGTCACCGGTGAAATGCAGGTTGATGTCGGCCATCGGCACGATCTGCGCCTGGCCGCCGCCGGTGGCGCCGCCCTTCTGGCCGAAGCACGGGCCGAGGCTGGGCTCGCGCAATGCGATGGCCGTCTTCTTGCCGATGCGGGCGAGCGCGTCACCGAGGCCGATCGTGGTCGTGGTCTTGCCCTCGCCGGCCTTGGTCGGGTTGATCGCCGTCACGAGGATCAGGTGGCCTTGCTTGTGGTTCCCGAGCGACTTCACATAGTCGCCGTCGAGCTTCGCCTTGTCGCGACCATAGGGTTCAAGTGCATCTTCCGGAATGCCGAGGCGGCTGGCGACTTCCTTCATTGGCTTCTTGATTGCGCGCCGTGCGATCTCGATATCCGACATACCCGCTCCCACCACTCCAATTCAGGGGGGCGACCGTAGCGAGACTGGAGTGGCGAGCCAACAGGAGAGAGCATGAAGAGCTGGCCGAGAATCGACGGTGCCTTGAGCGACTATGTCGATATCAACTGGCTGCGCGAGCCGCCGCTGCGCCGCCGGCTGCGCGAGGAGACGGCGACCCTGCCCCGCGCCGGCATGCAGATATCGGCCCATCAGGGCCAGCAGATCGGCCTGCTCGCCCGAACGATCGGCGCCCGGCGTGCCGTCGAGGTCGGTACCTTCACCGGCTACTCCTCGCTATGCATCGCCGAGGCGCTGCCGTCAGACGGCAAGCTCTGGTGCTGCGATGTCAGCGCCGACTACACGAAGGTCGCGCGTCGTTACTGGAAGGAAGCCGGCGTCGAGAGCCGCATCGAACTCACGATCGGACCGGCGCTCGCCACGCTCGACTGGCTGCTGGCCCAGGGGCTGACCGGCCAGCTCGACCTCGCCTTCATCGACGCCAACAAGGACGAGTACGACGCCTACTACGAGCGCTGCCTGAAACTGGTGCGAAAAGGCGGCCTGGTGCTGATCGACAATGTCCTGTGGGGCGGTTCGGTCGCCGATCCCACCGACGTCGATCGAGATACGCAGGCGCTCCGCGCCCTCAATGCCAAGCTCAAGACCGACCAGAGAGTCGACATCGCCCTGCTGGCCGTCGGCGACGGCATGAGCTGCGCGTTTAAGCGCTGAACCAGGCGCTAGGCGTTGCCAAAGATCGGGTGGAGGACCTTGTCGCCCGGCTTGATGCCCAGGAGCTTGGCGCTGCCACCGTTGATTTCGAGGACGGCGCGCACGGGGAACTGGCTGGGAATCGTCTCAGTCGAATGCGGCACGGCATTGGCATGGATCGACTTGATCGTGCCATCGGCGGCAATGAAGATCATGTCGAGCGGGATCAGCGTGTTCTTCATCCAGAAGCTGACCGGCGCTTCCTTGTAGAAATCGAACAGCATGCCCTCGTAGGGCCCGAGCTTCTCGCGGAACATCAGGCCGCGCGCCCGCTGCGTATCGTCCAGCGCCAGATCGACGTCGAACTTGATGTCCCGGCCGCCGGACACCACCACGAGCGACGAGCGCTTGAAGTGGACATCGCTACCGCCCTGTTGCGCCTGCGCAAGCCCGCCGGCCAGCACGAACGGCGCCGCGAGGAAAAGACGCCGACCGAGCGGCGACTTGGAAACTGCTTGAACCATACCCATGGCATAGAGCGTGGACGGCGATTTCGTCAAACCGATGACGCTTGCGTGAAGGGAGACGCCTGACCATAGTGGCGTCCGCTCATCGGGGGGAGCCGCGCCGCGCGGCTGAGAGGTCCGGAAGGACGACCCCGAACCTGATCCGGTTAATGCCGGCGTAGGGACTGGTGGCTCGTCAATGTCTTCTCCTGCCCTCTCCGTGCGTTCGGCGCACATCGTTCTCGACGGCCATGTCGTGGCGGAGAACCTGTCGCTCGACTTCGCGGCCGGCTGCACGACCTGCCTGCTGGGCCGCAGCGGCGTCGGCAAGACCTCCCTGCTTCGTCATCTTGCCGGGCTGCTGCCGGGCACCGCGCCGGCCGGGCCGGTGGCCTACATGGCCCAGCGCGACCTGTTGCTGCCATGGCTGTCGGTGCTCGACAACGTGCTGCTTGGCCATCGACTGCGCCGCGACGAGACCGCGCGCCGCTCCGCCGAACCGCGCGCCCGATCGTTGCTCGCGGAGGTCGGCCTGGGTGACCGTCTCGATGCCCTTCCGCAGACCCTCTCCGGCGGCATGCGCCAACGCGCGGCCCTTGCCCGCACGCTTTGCGAAGACCGGCGGATCGTCCTGATGGACGAACCGTTCGGCCATCTCGACGCCGTCACGCGCTTCGACCTGCAGGACCTCGCCGCCAGGCTCCTCGAGGGCCGCACGGTCGTGATGGTAACGCACGATCCGCTGGAAGCGCTGCGCATGGGTCACGAGATCCGCGTGCTGTCCGGCAATCCCCTCGCCTCCGGTCCGCTCATCGCACCGGTGGGCGCGGTGCCGCGCGATCCCGCCGATCCGGAACTGCTCGCCCTCCAGGCACGGCTGATCCAGGAATTGAGGCGCGGCTCGTGAGACCACTGATCACCGCCCTCGGATTGCTGGTCGCGTGGGAACTGCTGGTCTGGCTGACCGGGGTGCCGCCGTACATCCTGCCACCGCCCTCGCGTGTCGCCGTCGTGCTGATCGACCGCCGCGAACTGCTGATCGAGCAGGCCGCATGGACGGCGGCCGAGATGATCCTCGGTCTGGCGCTCGGCCTGTTCCTGGGCGCCGCCCTTGCAGTGCTGTTCGCCGCGTCGGCTGGCTGGCGACGGTGGGCGCTGCCGCTGGTGATCGTCTCGCAGGCCGTGCCCGTGATCGCGGTCGCGCCGCTGCTCGTCCTCTGGCTGGGCTACGGCATGGCCTCCAAGGTCGCGATGGCCGCCCTCGTGATCTTCTTTCCCGTGGTCAGCAGCCTATATGACGGATTGCGCCGGACCGATCCGGGCTGGCTCGAACTGGCGCGAACGATGGACGCCTCGCCGCGCGCCATCCTCCTGCAGATCCGGCTGCCGGCCGCCCTGCCCGCCTTCGCCTCGGGCGCGCGAATCGCCGCCGCCGTGGCGCCGATCGGCGCGGTGATCGGCGAATGGGTCGGCGCCAGCGCCGGCCTCGGTTTCCTCATGACGCAGTCGCTCGCGCGCGGCCAGACGCCGCTCGCCTTCGCTGCCCTCTTCATCCTCTGCCTGCTCGGACTCGCTCTGTACGTTGCGACGGACCGGCTGGCGCGACGGCTCGTGCCCTGGCAACCCTTTCAAGGAGACTGACCATGCCCTTCGTGACCCGACTGATCGCCGTACTCGCTTTGTGTTGCCTGGCCCTTCCGGCCAGCGCGCAGGACAAGGTACGGATCCTGCTCGACTGGTTCGTCAATCCAGACCATGCCGCTCTGGTTATCGCCAAGCAGCGCGGCCTGTTCGGGAAGCAGGGCCTCGACGTCGAGCTGATCGCGCCGGCCGATCCCAACGCGCCGCCCAAGCTGGTCGCCGCCGGCCAGGCCGACTATGCCCTCTCCTATCAGCCGACACTGCAGATGCTGGCAGCCGAAGGGTTGCCGCTGGTGCGCGTCGGCGTGCTGGTGGCCCAGCCGCTCAACTCGCTGGTCGCGCTAGAGGACTCACCCGTGAAGACCATCGCCGACTTCAAGGGCCGCAAGATCGGCTTCTCGGTCTCGGGGTTCGAGGAGGCCGTGCTGGGGGCGATGCTGGAAAGCGCGGGCCTCACGCTCAAGGACGTGACCCTGGTAAACGTCAACTTCGCGCTCACCACCGCGCTGATGAGCCGACAGGTCGATGGCGTCATCGGCGCCTTCCGTAATTTCGAGCTGAACGACCTCGAACTGAACAAGGCAAAGGGCCGGATGTGGCTGGTCGAGAAGCACGGCGTGCCGGCCTATGACGAGCTGGTGATCCTGGCCAAGCGCGAGACCGTCGACGCCGCCCGCACGAAGAAGCTTCTCGCGGCGCTCGCCGAAGCCACCACCTGGCTGACGGCCAATCCCACAGAAGCCTGGGCCAGCTTCTCGAAGTACGGCAAGGATCTCGACAACGATCTCAACCGGATGGCGTGGAAGGATACGGTACCGCTGCTGGCTCCGGATCCCGCCGCGCTCGATCGCGCGCGCTACGCCACCTTTGCCGAGTTTCTCGTGAAGCGCGGTCTGATCAGGCAGGCGCCTCCGCTCGACAGCTACCTGCGCGAAATCAAGTAGGAACCTTCAGTTAGGCGCCGCGGATCTCGACGACCTGAAGGCCTTTCTGGCCTTCGGCGATGCGGATCATCACCTTCTGGCCCGGCGCCAGCGATTCCATTCCATGCCGCCGCAGAACGGCGGCATGCACGAAGATGTCGCCGTCGGCCGCCTCGCGCGTGACGAAGCCATAGCCGCGCTCGTTATTGTACCATTTCACCAAAGCGGTGATGTAGTCGCCCATTGCGATGCCGTCTGGAATGGGCGGCGGCTTTGCAGTCGTGGCAACGGCGGTCGACGAATCGACCTCTATGACCCTCATGACCTGCCAACCCTTCGGGCCGCGGACACCGGCGCACACTACGGTTGCACCGGGCTTGAGATCCTCATGCCCGGATTGGCGTAGCGTCGTTACATGCAGGAACGCGTCGCTGTTATCACTGTCGAGGGCCAAGAACCCAAAACCCTTGACGGCGTTGAACCACTTGACCTTACCACGCAGCTCAACCGTACCGACGTCCCCGCTCGTCTCTCCCAGATGGGTCGTCATTCAACGATCCCGTGTTGTTATGCGGAAATCGTAAACGTGCTTTGCGAAGGAAGCAACAGTCCTTGTATGGGATTGCCGCCTCACGCTAGACGATTCACCAGAAGTGTTTCGGGAGGAGCCGTAGATGTTCAAGACCGACCTGTTCAAGGGCAAGCGATTTCTCATCACCGGCGGCGGTACGGGCCTCGGTCGCATGATGCTGGAGAAGTTCGTCGAGCTGGGTGCAGACTGTGTGATATGCGGCCGCCGCGGCAGTGTCCTCGAAGAGACGGCCAAGCAAGTGATGGAGAAGAACCCCGGGCGCCGGGTGGATTTCCATTCGGTCGACATCCGCGTGGCCACCGCAGTGGAGGAGATGATCGATCAGATCTGGGCCACCGGGCCGCTCGACGGTCTGGTGAACAATGCCGCCGGCAACTTCATCTCCCAGACCAAGGACCTCAGCCCCCGCGCTTTCGACGCCATCGCCAACATCGTCTTGCACGGCACGTTCTACATGACGAATGCCTGCGGCAAGCGCTGGATCGCCGAGCAGCGCAAGGCGAGTGTCCTCAGCATCCTCACGACCTGGGTATGGACCGGCAGCCCCTTCGTCGTGCCGTCCGCCATGTCGAAGGCCGGCGTCGCCGTCATGACCCAGAGCCTGGCCGTCGAATGGGCACGCCATGGCATCCGTCTGAACGCGATCGCGCCGGGCCCCTTCCCGACCGAAGGTGCCTGGGCACGGCTCAATCCGCTGCAGGAAGGTAACGACTCGCGCTACAACACGCGCAACCCGATGGGTCGCGTCGGCCGGCCCAGCGAGCTCGCCAACATGGCGGCCTTCCTGATGAGCGAGGAGGTCGAGTACATCAACGGCGAGGTCATCGCGATCGACGGCGCCATGGGCATCATGGGCAACGGCACGTTCTCCAACATGATGTCCTACAGCGAGCAGGACTGGGTTCGCATTCGCGAACAGATCCAGTCGACCAACGCCGCCGACAAGGTCAAGCGCAGCTAGCCAGGGTTGATTCGCGGCCCCTGCCGACCTGTGGCATTCGCGCCACAGGTCGGCACGATTGAGAAACGCCACCCCGCCGAAGTGCTAGGGTGGCAGCGTTCCTGGGGCTCCGGCCTCAATTGAGCCAAAGTGTCATGGTGTTTGTAGGCTCCTGAAAAAGAGCAATTTCCGGGTCCCCGAGAGATCCAATCGTGCAGTCCAGTAACAAGCCGGCCAACCGCTTCGTCCCGCATTTGCCCCGTCGGCAGATGCTGTTCATGGGCAGTGCCGTGGCCGGCATGTCGATGGTCCCGGCGGTCTTTGCCCAGAGCATCGACGCCCGCCACTGGCAGGGCACCACGGCCGTCACGAGGCAGCCCGAGCACGTCGTCGCCACCACCATCGCCGAATGGCGCAGCCTGTGGAGCCGTGTCGGCTCCCCCGCCCCCGACATGTTCGAGGCCGGCCGCATGAACGCCGTCGGCATTTTTCTCGGACGGCGCGGCAGCGAAGGCTACGCGGTGAACATCCTCTCCACGGCTCGCCGGCGCGACCGGATCGTGGTCGTCTTCGAGGAGCGTATGCCTGCCGAGATGATGATGGCCCAGCGCGCCGCCCCCCGCCCGGTGGCTGTGGGGCCGCTGACGAACGGACCCGCAGCCTCGAGCGCCCCCTCGGCGTTGCCGCCCGGTGTCTCGGGTTTCGCCGCACCCGGCGGATCGGCTGCGCTGTCCGCGCCACCGCCCCCGACGGCCCGTCCGGTAGGTCAGCCGACCTCTCCCTGGGCGATCATCCTGATAAGCCGGGCCGATCTCCCGGTTTCGGTCGAGCAGCGCCTCTTCCGCTGAAGCCGCCCTGTGCCGGCACTCAGTGCGAGTGCCGCGGGACGCCCTTCGTCTTCGCGATCTTCTGATAATTCACCGCAAAGTCGAGGCAGGCGCCGCTGGCGAGCTGGCCGACGAACTTGCGCTGCAGCTCCTGCCATGGAGTCTGGCTGGGCACGACGTTGGGCTTCCACGCCTTCTTGCGCTTCGCCAGTTCCTTGGCCGTGATCATGATGTTCGCCGTACGCCTGCCGATATCGACCCGGACCCTGTCACCCGTCTCCAGCAATGCGAGCCAGCCCCCCACGGCCGCTTCCGGCGAGGCGTTCAGGATCGACGGGCTGGCCGAGGTGCCACTCTGGCGGCCGTCGCCAATACACGGCAGCAGCAGGATGCCGCCCTTCACCAGCCGGTCCGGCGGCAGCATGTTCACGACCTCTGCGGCGCCGGGATAGCCGACGGGGCCGGCATTGCGGATGACCAGAATGCTGTTCTCGTCGATCGGCAGCTTCGGGTCGTTGATGCGGTGGTGGTAGTCCTCCGGCCCCTCGAACACGATCGCGGTACCCTCGAAGGCGTCCCGGTCTCCCTTGCGCTCGAGATACTTCTCGCGGAATTCAGCCGAGATCACTGAGGTCTTCATGATCGCGGAATCGAACAGGTTGCCGCCCAGAACCGCGAAGCCTGCCTGGTCGAGCATTGGCTTGTCGTAGGTCTTGATCACCTCGCCATCGGCCTTGATCGCATGGCGCAGGTTCTGCGCCATGGTCTTGCCCGAGACGGTCAACGCATCGCCATGGATCTTCTTGCGATCCAGGAGCTCCTTCATCACGGTCGGCACGCCGCCGGCACGATGGAAAGCCTCGCCGAGATACTTGCCGGCGGGCATGCAGTTCACCAGCAGCGGGATATCGTAGCCGACCCTGTCCCAGTCCTTGTTCTCGAGCTTCACGCCGATATGGCGCGCGATGGCGTTGACGTGCGGCGGGCAATTGGTCGAGGCGCCCAGAGCGCTCGCCGCCACGATGGCATTCTCGAAGGCCTTGCGCGTCAGGATGTCGGACGGCTTCAGGTCTTCCCAAACCATGTCGACAATGCGCTTGCCCGTCTCGTAGGCCATCTGGCCCCGCTCCTTGTACGGGCCGGGGATCGCCGCGCAGCCCGGCAACGACATGCCGAGCGCTTCCGCCATGCTGTTCATGGAGAGCGCCGTGCCCATCGTGTTGCAATGACCGACGCTGGGCGCGCTCGACGCCACCATCTCGATGAACTGCTCCATGTCGATGCGGCCCGCCGCCAGTTCCTGGCGCGCATACCAGACGATGGTGCCCGAGCCCGCGAGGCCGCCGGCGAAATGGCCATCCAGCATCGGCCCGCCCGAGAGCACGATCGCCGGAATGTCCACGGTGGCCGCGCCCATGATCATCGCCGGCGTGGTCTTGTCGCATCCGGTCGTCAGCACGACACCGTCGAAGAAATAGCCGTAGAGGCACTCGACGAGGCTGAGATAGGCAAGGTTACGGTCGAGCGCCGCCGTCGGGCGCTTGCCGGTTTCCTGAATCGGATGAACGGGAAATTCGATAGGGATGCCGCCGGCATCGCGGATGCCGTCGCGCACGCGCGTGGCCAGGTCGAGATGGTGGCGGTTGCAGGGCGACAGGTCGCTGCCGGTCTGGGCGATGCCGATGATCGGGCGGCCGCTGCGCAATTCGGCGAGCGTCAGGCCGAAGTTCATGTAGCGCTCAAGATAGAGCGCAGCCATCGTCGGGTCGCCCTTGGCGTCGAACCATTCGCGGCTGCGCAACGGGCGCTTGCCGCCGTTGCCGTTCTTCTTCTTGGCCATCCGCTTCCTCCAGATTTGTTGCCGCAACCCTGGGAGAAGGCGTGCGGGAAGTCCAGCGCATCGCTTGAGGTTCACCCTGTGGCGTGAGAAATCTCGGCCATGGCACCCTCCCCCGACATCGTCTGCCTCGGCGAACCCCTGATCGAATTCAACCGCCCGAAGGAAGGCGACGGCCGCACATGGCTGCAGGGCTTCGGCGGAGACTCCCAGAACGTAGCGATCGCGGCGGCGCGTCAGGGCGCCTCGACCGGCTACCTGACCGGCGTCGGCCAGGACTGGATGGGCGACGCGTTTCTCGACCTCTGGAAGAGCGAGGGCGTGGATGCTTCGAGGGTCACGCGCCACCCGACGGCGCCGACCGGCGTCAGCTTCGTCACGCACAGCGCGGCCGGCCACAAGTTCGACTATCTGCGCAAGAATTCCGCGGCTTCGCTGATGACGCCGGACACACTCGCCGCCGACTACATCGCCGGCGCCAGAGTGTTCCACCTGTCCGCCATCGGGCAGGCGATCAGCGACAGTGCCCGCGCGACCTGCGATGCCGCCATCACTGTTGCGAAGACGTCAGGCGTGAAGGTGTCCTACGACACCAACCTGCGGCTCCGCCTCTGGGACCTCGACGTCGCGCGGAAGGTGATCGACGCTACCATCGCGCGTTGCGACATCGCTCTCCCCAGTCTCGACGATTCCCAGCAGCTCACCGGGTTGCAGGAGCCCGAGGCGATCGCCGCCTACTATCTCGGTCTCGGCGCGCCGCTGGTGGCGCTGAAGTTGGGCTCGGAAGGCTCGCTGATCGCCACGCGCCAGCGCCAGGTCCGCATCCGGCCGTACAAGGTCGAGGCGGTCGACGCCACGGGGGCGGGCGACACGTTCGACGGCGCGTTCCTGACCCGCCTGCTGGCCGGCGACGATCCGGAGACCGCAGCGCGCTATGCCAATGTCGCGGCGGCGCTGTCGACCACGGGCTACGGCGCCGTGACGCCGATGCCGCACAAGTCGGACGTGCTCAGCGTGCTGACGCGCGCCGGCTGAACCGGGGCAGCAGCGCCCGCACGAAGCGACCGAACACCGTCGCCTGCTGGGCAAACCAGCCGCGACCGTTGTCGGCATCGGCGGCGGCATCGTCGACGCCGGTCGGCCGGTGCTTCTCATCGTAGATCGCCGTGCCGAACAGAATGTCCCAGATCGGGAACACCGGCGCGAAATTGTGGTCCTGGATGTGCCGCTCGGTCGGCGTCGACAGGGCATGGTGCAGGCGGTGGAAGCGTGGACCGACCAGCAGCCGCTCGCCCAGCCAGCCGAACGACATGTCGACGTTGGCGTGCGACCAGCTCTCGACCAGCCGGCCGACCATCAGGATCACTACGTATTCGCCCGGCTGGACGCCCACGAACTGCGAGAACAGCACGAGCGCCAGCGTGACGATCAGGTCGTCGATCACGTGGTTTCGGTCGTCGGTCCATACCGTCATGCGTCGCTGGCTGTGGTGCAGGCTGTGCAGCGCCCACCACCATCCGAAGGCGTGCTGTCCCCGGTGAAGCCAGTAGGCCGCAAAGTCGTAGAGCACGAAATAGACGAGGAACGAGAGCAGGTCGTTGTCCCCGATCCAGGGCAGCAGGCGCTCCAGGCGCGGCGGCATGTAGCCCCACGTCCGCACCGTCAGTTCGATCTCCTGCACCACCGGGTAGGTCAGGATGAAGATGGCAAGCGGGACGATGCCAAGCTTGTTCAGCACCGTGTAGACGCGGTCGACCATGATGAGCCTGTCGTCCTCGCCCGACTTCTCGAGCGGCCAGCGGCGCTCGAAGAAGCGCATGCCGATCGCGATCACGGCGATCTGGACGAGGCCCAGCATGACGAACTCGACGGCGCTGTAGCCCGGCTCGTACCAGGCCATGAGGCCGAAATGAAAAAGGACGGGACTGACGAGGGTCTCGAACAGCCAGGCCTGGACGTTGACCCAGAGGTCGATCAGCTCGCGCACGGGGCGCCTACCTGCGTTCGCCCGCCGTCGACGCCGCGCGGACCGGCGCGCCCGCGACGGTCGCCGTGGATTTCAGCATGAAGACGCCGTGTGGCGACTTGCCCACGGGAATGCTGGCGACGAGCTTAAGCGTCTCGATGTCGACGATCGCGACGCGGCGCAGGAAGCGCTGGGTGACCCAGAGCTCCCGTCCGTCCGGGGTGATGTCCATGCAGTCCGGACCGCCCGGGATCCGGACGCTGCCCACGACCTTCGGCTCATCCTTGGTGTCGATCAGGGAAACAGTCCCCTCGACCCGGTTGCTGAGGAAGTAATGCCGGCCGTCGCCCTTCGGGAAGAAGTTGTGCGCACCCTTGCCGGTCTGCAGGCTGCTCTTGACCGCGCCGTCCTTCGGGTCGACGACGACGATGTTGTCCTCACCCGTGAGTGCCACCAGCAGGCGCTTGTTGTCCGGAAGCATGACGACGCCCGCCGGCGCATTGCCGACCGGCACGTTCCACTTGAGCGCCTGGGTCGCCAGATCGAAGGCAGCGAGCCGTCCGCTCTGCTGCAGGGTCACGAAGACCGTCTTGGACTCGGCGTCGAAGGCGATGTGGCTCGGCAGGCCGTCGATGAAGATCCGGCCGGCCAGCTTGAAGCCGTCCGCGTGGTATATGTCGACATGATCGAGCCGGTAGGCCGCCGTGACGAACCATTTGCCGTCGGGACTGAAGCCCAGATGGTAGGGGTCGAGGATGTCCTTGATGACCCGCTTGCGCTCGCCGGTCTTGATGTCGAGGCTGAGGAGTTCGTTTGTCGCCGTCGAGCCGATCAGCACTTCCTTGCCGTCCGGGGACAGGATCAGGTGATGCGGCTCCCGGCCGACCGGCAGACGAACGACCTCGGTCCGCGTGCTGCGGCTCAGGATGCTGTAGGACGCTTCCTCGGAATTGAGAATGATTACGGAATCGGCTCGCGCTGTTCCGCCTACCACGATCGAAAGCGCCAACGCTGCGAACGACAGCCTATTCATCGGTAGCCGCTACTCCTTGGTGCCGTCTTGAAGCACCTTTCATGACGTTTCGCTAGCGGCGTTTCAGTGCCGAGGCCGTGGCGGCCAGCCGTTCGGCGCTTTGCCAGTCACCTGTTGCCACGGCGCCACGCGGCGCGACCCACGAGCCGCCCACACAGGCCACGTTCGGCAGCGCCAGATAGGCCGGCGCCGTCTCCGGCGTGATCCCGCCGGTCGGGCAGAAGCGAAGATCAGCGAGCGGCGCACTGACCGCCTTGAGCCAGGTCAAACCGCCGGCCGCGTCCGCGGGAAAGAACTTGAGGAAGCGAAACCCCTGCTCCGCCAGCGTCATCGCCTCCGAGACGGTCTGCACCCCCGGCAGGAACGGCAGGCCCGACGACCGCGCCGCCAGGCCGAGTTCGCGCGTGCAGCCCGGACTTACGGCGAAGCGGGCGCCGGCACGCTGCACCCGGTCCAATTGGTCGGGATTGAGCACGGTCCCTGCGCCGACGACCGCCTCCGGAACCTCCTCCGCGATCGCCTTCAGGCACTCGAGCGCCGCCCCCGTTCGCAGCGTCACCTCGAGAACCGACAGGCCTCCCTTCACCAGCGCGCGGGCGAGCGGTACGGCTATCTCGCGGCTCTCGACCGTGAGCACCGGAATGACCGGCGCCAGCGCGGCGATGGCCGCCATGTCCATGGTCAGACGCTCCAGCCGCCGTCGATCACGTTCACCGTACCGGTCGTGAAGGCCGATTCGTCGCTGGCGAGATAGGTCGCCAGGGCGGCGATCTCCTCGGCCGCGCCGAACCGGCCGGTGGGCTGGCGCTGCAGGAAGAACTGCTTCGCGTCGGCACCGCCGCCCAGGGCCGAAATGCGCTCGTCGAGCGATGGCGTCTGGACCGTGCCGGGGCAGATCGCGTTGCAGCGGACGCCCTTGGAGACGTAGTCGACGGCCACCGACTTGGTGAGACCGACGACGGCGGCCTTGGTCGTACCGTAGATGAAGCGCAGCGCGGCGCCCTTCACCGAGGAGGCCGCCGACGACATGTTGACGATCGAGCCGGAGCCCTTCGCCACCATCCCCGGCAGGAAGGCCTGGATCGTCCAGAACATGCTGCGGACGTTGAGGTTGAAGGCGAACTGCCACTGCTCGTCGGTTGCATCCAGCACCGAGCCGTGATGGACGAAGCCCGCACAGTTGAACAGGACATCGACCGCCCCGGTCTCCGCCGCGAGCTGGCCGATGGCGGCCTTGTCGAGCACATCGAGCTTGCGCGTGACGATCCCTTCCACGCCCTTCAGCGCTTCGAGCTTCCCGGCATCGACGTCGGTCGCCCACACCCTGGCACCTTCGCGCGCGAACGTCCGTGCCGTCGCCGCACCGATCCCCTGTCCCGCAGCCGTGACGACGCAGGTCTTGCCCTTCAAGCGCATTTCGATCTCCCCGGTCGGGCCTTACTTGATGATGCCCTTTTCCTTGTAGAATTTCTCCGCCCCCGGGTGCAGCGGAATCCCCAGGCCCTGCAGCGAGTCTTCCAGGCGGATGACCTTGCCCTTGGCATGGCCCGAGTCGAGGAGCTTGCGGGTGTTGGCGTTCCACAATGCCGCCGTGATGGCATAGATCAGAGCCTCGGACTGCTTGATCGACGTCACCCAGAGGGCGTTCACGCTCACCGTTTTGACGCCGGGCGTGTTCTTGTAGGCGTCGTCGGGTATCGCGTCCGTCGCGAAGAAGCTGAATTTCTTCACCAGTCCGTCCGCCTCCGGCCCGGCAATCGGCACGAGGTCGATGCCGGTCGTCACAGCCAATTCCGAGATTGCACCGTTCGGCCATCCACTCACGCTGAAAAAGGCATCGAGGGTGCCGTCCTTGAGCTTGTCGGCCGCCTGCTGGGTCTTCAGGTACTCTGCCTTCATGTCCTTCTCGGTGAGCCCGTAAGCGGCCAGGATCTGCCGCGCATCGACCAGGGTCCCCGACCCCGGCTCGTCGAGCGACAGACGCTTGCCCTTCAGGTCCATCACCGACTTGATGCCGGAGCCTTTGCGAGCGACCAGCTGGAAGCTTTCCGGATAGAGGCTCGCGATCGCCCTCAGCCCATCCGCCTTGGGACGTCCCTCATAGATGCCGGTGCCCGTATAGGCCCAGTAGGCGACGTCCGACTGGACGAAGCCCGACTGCATCGTGCCGGCGGCAATGGCATTGGCGTTGGCGACCGAGCCGTTCGAGGCGACCGAGGTGGCGACGAGGCCCGGCACACCGCAGGAGCCGCCATCGGCGCAGGCACGGGAGCCCGGCGGGTTCGAAATGGCGTTGGCGATCAGGCCGCCGATCGGGAAATAGGTCCCGGCCGTCGCGCCGGTGCCGATGCGGAAGAAGGTGATGTCCTGCGCCGCGGCAGGCATCGCGCCGAGGGCGGCGGCACCCAGCCCTCCCAGCAGCGCAGTCCTGCGATTGATCCGCATCGGAGTCTCCTTGCTCTTGATCGATTAAATCGTGTCCCGCTCGGGGCCGCAACGCTCGCCGTTCAATTGACGCCGATCGCCCGGCTCAACGTCGGCCCGATCTCCTTGTGAATGACCAGATCGGCGTCGGCGTCCTGGTCCGTGGGCTCGCGGTTCACGATCACGAACTTCGCACCGTTGCGCCTCGCCATCTGTGGGAAGCCGGCCGCCGGATAGACCACAAGCGAGCTGCCCAGCACGATGAAAAGATCGCAGGCGAGAGTCTCCTCCTGGGCACGCAGCATCGGCACTTCCGGCATCGCCTGACCGAAGGAAATCGTCGCGGTCTTCACGATCCCGTCACACTTCTCGCAGACCGGCACCTCTCCCTTCTCGAGGAAGGCGCGGCGGATCGGGGCGAGTTCGTGCCGGTGGCCGCAATCGAGACAGGTGGCATAGGTCGTGTTGCCGTGCAGTTCGATGACCTTCGAGTCCGGCACGCCCGAGCGCTGGTGCAGCCCGTCAACGTTCTGGGTGATGATGGCGCTCATCCGCCCCTGCTCGACCAGCTTGGCCAGCGCGCGATGACCGGCATTGGGCTCGGCCTTCAGCATGGTCTCGTCGGTGGCGAACTTGCGGTGCCAGGACTCGCGGCGCATCTCGTCGGAAGCCATGAAGTCGTCGAAGTAGATCGGCTTGTAGCGGGTCCAGATTCCCCCGGGCGAGCGGAAGTCGGGGATTCCCGACTCGGTCGAGATCCCCGCGCCGGTGAAGGCCACGATCCGTTGGGCCGCATGGACCATCTCGCGCAGGCGTTCGGCGTCATCCATCGGCGTCCTCCTTAAGGGGCTGGCATGGCGGGATTGTGGGCGGCGCAGCCGGCGTAGGACCGCCCCTCGCTGCGCACCTCCACCGTGTAGGCGAAGAGCGAGCCCGACAGGGGATCGACGCAGCGCCGCTCCTCGAAGGCGGCGGTGAAACCCGGATCGTCCAGCGCCGTATAGCCGACGCTGCCGTCGCCCGGCCGCGACAGGCCACCATGGGCATTGCGCTGGGGCGCAGGGCTACCCAGCACGTTCAGCATCATGTCCCGCCCGGTGACCTCAAGGCGCCAGGACGGCTCGCTGCCCGAGGCGATCCATTCGCGCTGGTCGAAGCGTTCCCGACAGCCCGCCGTCTCGACCGCCGCACGGCGCACTTCGAGCGCGCCAATGCCACCTCCCGGCCCCGCTTCGCGGGCGCCGTAGAATTCTACGAACATCGGCCGCCCTTCCTGACTTGCCGTCAGTGCCCGCAGGGCCTTGCCCAGTTCCTGCCCTGGCGTCCGATCCTCCAGTGCCATCGGAGCGCCGTCGCAGGGCGAGAATTGCAGCTTGCCTCCGACCTCGCGGACAAGGCCGCGCAGGCGGATCGCCGTGGCCGGCAAGGACTGGCGGGGCGGCTCGGGTGGCTTCTGCGCCGGTCTCGGCGCCAACGCAGTCGTCGCGACCGGCGGCGGCGTACCACTCGGCCCCCGTCCGAACGGGGTCGGCGCGGCACGTGTCGCCGGCACCGGCAGCGCATAGAAGAACAGTGGCTTGTCGGCCGCATCCAGCAGGCAGACGAACTGCGTCTCGAGCGGGCCGCGATTGCGATAGGTGAGCCGGCCGCGCAACGTGAGCGCCGAGGCGACCGACTGCGGTCCCACCTTCATGTCGATCTTCTCGATGGTCGGCGGCGGGAACTCCAATGCCGCGACCTTCTCGATCGTGCCGTCGAGCCGCCGGTACTGTGCTTCGCCGAACAGCACGCATTGCTGCGCAAGATACGTCTGCGCCTGGGCCGCCAAGCCGGACAGGACGAGCAGGGGCGCGAGCAGGAGAGCGAAGCGCATGAGGGTCCAAGGATAGCATCGGACGATGGGCGCGCACGACAAACCGGCCTAAGCTCCGCGAAACCTCTGCGGGAGCCAGGGCCATGCCGCGCCATATCGTCTGCCTCACCTTCGACCACGACCATCTCTCGGGCTTCATTGCCCGCGGCATGACGTCCCCGACGGCGATCTCGCGGGGCGAGTACGACGTGGTGGTGATCCCGCGCCTGGTCGCGTTGATGGAACGCTACGGCATCAAGGGCACGTTCTTCACGCCGGGCCACACGATCGACAGTACGCCAGAGGCCGTGATGCCCTATGTCGAGGCCGGCCATGAATTGGCCCATCACGGCTGGACCCACCGCCTTCCCGTCACCCTCTCCCGCGAGGAGGAAGAGGAAGAGATCGTGCGCGGCAACGAGTCGATCAAGCGCATCAGCGGTCGCGCCGCCCGCGGTTACCGCTCGCCCGCCTGGGACCTCTCGCCCCACTCCATCGAACTGCTGCTGAAGCACGGCATCCGGTACGACAGTTCGATGATGGGCCATGACTACGATTGCTACTTCGCCCGTCAGGGCGACGTCGCCGAGTTGCTGAAGCCGTTCGTGCGCGGCCGCGAGACGCCCCTGCTGGAAATGCCGATCAGCTGGTCGCTCGACGACTTCCCGCACTTCGAATACATGCGCCTGCCCAATGGCTCGGTGCAGCAGGGCCTGATGAACGCCACCAACGTCCTCGACAATTTCGTCGACGACTTCACCTACATGACGCGCGTCCAGCCGGACTTCGGCATCCTCACCTACACCTTCCACCCGCACGTGATCGGCCGCGGCCATCGCATGATGATGCTGGAGCGACTGATCCAACGCCTGATGGAAGGCGGCGCGGTGTTCATGACGATGGAACAGGCGATGGCGGAATGGCTGGCGCGCAACCAGGGTGCGCGCAAGGCGGCCGAGTAGCCTTTTGCGTTCAGGGCGACAGTTAGAGCGCCGTACCCCGCGTTACCCTGATCGCACGGCAGATCGTGACCATCTTGCCGATGGCGTGGTCGACGAACAGGCCAACGGCCTTCTCGATGGCGTCGGCATGGGCCGGCCGCTCGGCGGAGATCGAGCGGGCCAGCGTGCTGGCGAGGCCGGCGGCCGTCTTGCGATTGTCGAGGATCGCCCGGCGCAGCGAGCCGTCCGCGGCAACTGGCCCCAGTACCGTCTCGACGCGTTGCAGGAACGACGGCGCGTGCGCCAAGTGACGGTACATGCTGGCCAGGATCAATGGCTGCGGCTCGTCGCCGAATTTGTTGAGGCGCAGGACCAATGCCCAGGTCGCGGCGTCGACGTCTTCCTCGGAGGCGAGCTTCGGCAATTGCAGGTCGGGCGCCGGCTTGCGCGGTCCCGGCTCGATCCTGCCCTCACGCGCCACCTCGTCATTCAGCCAGGCGCGCAGGGCACCCAGAGCGAACAAGTTGATCGTATTGGAATGGTCGTAGCTCGCCAGTACGGCATCGACGCTGGCGGGTTCCTCACCGGCCAGCGAGGCCAGCCGCGGAATGTCCATGGTCTGGCGAAAGGTCGCCATCGCTGCATCGGGCAGACCATCGAGATAGAGCGGCTTCACGGCCGCCCAGGCCCAGGGCAATGCCCCTTCCATCGTCGCGAGATGACGCCAGACCAGATTGACCACACGCACGCCGACGGTAGCCCTGATGTCCGCGAAGAGATCGGCGATCTCTCCGGTGGCTTGCGCCTCCGTGATCGCCGGCAGCGGATCGCTCACTCGGCCGCCTGCTTGGAATCCTGGCCCAGCACGGTGAAGAACGACGCGGTCTTGGGCTGCTTCGGCAGCTCGACCAGCCCTTCCTTGAGGCGGGCGAAGCGGGCCTCCTTGCCGCGCACGATGCGACCCTCGTTCGGGCTGGGCATCGGGTTGCGGGCGATCGGCACCGCGTCGGCGGCCGTATAGACGCAGATGTAGAGACCGCGCGACTTGTCGGCGCCGTTGGCGGCCGAGCCGTGCAGCAGGCGGGTGTGCATCAGGCAGACGCTGCCGGCCTTGCCCAGACAGGGGACCGACTGGCCGAGCGCTTTCTTCTCCTCGTCGGCCGCGACGGCGCCGGTGAAGCGATCGCCCTCGAACAGCGAGAGGACCGGCCCCTTGTGCGAGCCGGGCACAACGGTGAGGCAACCATTGCTTTCATCGACGTCGTCGAGGAACAGCAGCGCCGTCACGATGTCGTCGTTGGTATGGGGTGTGTAGGCGAAATCCTGATGGTAGTTGACCTCGGTCCGCGCTCCCGAAAGCTTCAGGTTGATCTTGCAGTGGTGGAACTTCACGTCCGGCCCGATCAGGTCGGCCACCATGTCAACCATGCGTGCGTCGAGCATGACCTCGCGATAGGCGTCGGAAATGTCGGACGGGTTGTTGATCCGCCGCAGCGCCGGCTTCGCCGCGCTGTGCTCGGCGCCCATGTCGAAGCGCGGACGGCCGTCGATGGTGGGCGGACCGAACGGCGTCGCGTGCGCCCGGCTCTGCTCGACCCAGCCTGCGATCTCCGCCTTGAGGGCCCCGAGCTGGGCCGGCGTGACGGCGTCCTCCACCATGAGATACCCGTCGCGCCAGAACGCGTCGCGCTGCTCTTGCGTCAGAACCGTCATCGCCGTCTCCCTAGCGTCCTTTGAACACGGGTTTACGCTTCTCCATGAAGGCCGTGCGGCCCTCGATGTAATCCTCGGAGTCGAAGCATTGCTTCACCAGCCCGTTGAGGCGGGCGAAGTCCGGCTCGCCGTCGAGGCGCGTCAGTTCCTCGATGGTGCGCTTGGCGGCGTGCATGGTGAGCGGCGCATTCTCGCCGATCATCCTGCAGTAATTCTCGACATAGGAGTCGAGCTCTGCGTCGGGCACGACGCGCGTGACCAGCCCCATGCCGAAGGCTTCCTGGGCGTTGAAGTGCCGGGCGGTGAAGAAGATTTCCTTGGCATGAGACGGGCCCACGAGGTCGGCCAGGATCTTGAGGCCGCTGGCGCGATAGCCCAGCCCGAGCCGTGCTGCCGGCACGCCGAACCGGCTGTTCTCCGACGCGATGCGGATGTCGCAAAGCAGCGACACCGCCAGCCCGCCGCCGATGCAGTAGCCGCGGATGCGGGCGATCGTCGGCTTGGAGCACCTGTTGAGGCGCTTGTTCGCCATCTCGCCGATCTTGTCGTAGTAGGCGACCTGCTCGGGCGTGTTGCGCGCCTTCTCGAATTCCGAGATGTCGGCGCCCGACACGAAGGCCTTGTCGCCCGCCCCGGTCACCACCACGACGCGGATTTCCGGGTCCCGCTCGAACTCGTCGAGAATGACCGGAATCGCCTCCCACATGTCGGTCGAGGTGGCGTTGTGCTTCTGCGGCTTGTTGAAGACGAGCCGGCCGACCGGTCCCACCTTCTCCGCAATCATGTTCGGCGTCGGGCTGATCATCGTCAGATCACGCCCCGCTTGCGGAAGTCGGCGATGGCCGCCGCATCGAAGCCGGCTTCCTTCAGCACGGCGTCGGTATGCTCGCCCTGCTCCGGCGTCGCCGACTTCATCTCGAAGGGCGTGCGGCTCATGTTGATCGCCTGGCCGATCACCTCGATGTCGCCCAGCTTCGGCGAGTGCACGGGATGGGCCATCTTCAGGTGCTTGACCTGCGGATCGGCGAACATCTCGTCCATCTTGTAGATCGGGCCGGCGGGCACGCCCGCCTTGTTCAGCTTCTCGACGAGGTCGGCGCTGCTGTATTTCGCGACGCGCTTGTTGATCTCGTCGTTCAGCGCATCGCGATTCTTGGCGCGCGCCTTGTCGGTGCTGAACCGCTCGTCGGTGTAGAGTTCCGGCGAAGCGACGGCCTCGCAGAAGCGCTTGTAGATGTGGCCGCCCGACGCCGCGATGTTGATATAGCCATCGCTGGTCTTGAAGACGCCGGTCGGGATCGAGGTCGGATGGTTGTTGCCGGCCTGGCCGGGCACGTCCTTGGCCAGCGTCCAGCGCGCGGCCTGGAAGTCGCACATCGAGATCATGGCCTGCAACAGCGAGGACGAGACCCACTGGCCCTGGCCCGACGTGTCACGCTCCAGCAGCGCGATCAGGATGCCGATTGCGCAGTGCAGGCCCGCGCCCACATCGGCGACGGCAATGCCGGCGCGCATCGGGCCCTCGCCCGGGTTGCCGGTGACCATCATGAGACCGCCCATGCCCTGGGCGATCTGGTCGAAGCCGGCGCGCTCGGCATAAGGGCCGTCCTGGCCGAAACCCGAGATCGACCCGAGGATGATCTTCGGGTTCACCTTCTTCAGGCTCTCATAGTCGATGCCGAGGCGGAACTTCACATCGGCGCGGTAGTTCTCGACCACCACGTCGGCCTGCTCGACCAGCTTCATGAAGACGGCCTTGCCGTCCGGCTCCTTGAGGTTGAGCGTGATCGACCGCTTGTTGCGATGCAGGTTCTGGAAGTCGGGCCCGTGGCGCGGACCGCCCATGTCCATCTCGCCGGCGGACGGCGGCATCTCGACCTTGATGCAGTCGGCGCCCCAGTCAGCGAGGTAACGGACGGCGGTCGGACCGGCGCGCACGCGCGTCAGGTCGAGGACTTTGAAACGGGCTAACGGTCCTGCGGTCATGCTCTCACTCTAACGTTGGGATGCTTACTCTACCCGTACCATGGCGGACGGCGCGATCTCCAGCCAGACGCGGCTACCGATCTCGAAAACGGCAGTCGGGGCGGTCGATACGCGCAGCGGCTTCGAGCCCCCCAGCGGACGGACCTGATAGTCCCAGTATTCGCCGAGGTAGGAACGATCGACGATCTCCGCTTCGACCGACAGATTGGGGCCGCTGCCCACCTGGGTCGACAGGCCGATCGCCTGCGGCCGCAGCGAGTAGAGGAGCCTGCCGCCGCTGCTGGCACCTTCGAGCGCCGATGCAGCCGCCGTGAAACCGTCGAAGCGCACGTCGCTACCCTGCCCCGTCCCTTCGACGAAGTTGGTGCGGCCGATGAAGCCCGCCACGAAGCGGCTCTTGGGCCGGCCGTATAGAACGTGCGGCGCGTCGATCTGCTCGATCTTGCCCTTGTTCATCACGACGATGCGGTCGGAAGTGACCATCGCCTCGGACTGGTCGTGGGTCACGTAGACGGTCGTGATCTTGAACTCGTCGTGCAGGCGGCGGATCTCGAAGCGCATCTCCTCGCGCAGGTTGGCGTCGAGATTGGAGAGCGGCTCGTCGAGCAGCAGGACTTCCGGTTCGACGACGATGGCGCGGGCCAGCGCCACACGCTGCTGCTGGCCGCCCGACAGTTCGGCGGGATAGCGCCCCTTTAGGTTACGCATCTGGACCACGTCCAGGATCTTGTCGACGCGGCGGTCGATCTCGGCGCGCGACAGCTTCCGGACCTGCAGGCCGAAGCCGACATTCTCGCCCACCGTCATGTTCGGCCAGATGGCGTAGCTCTGGAAGATCATCGACATGCGGCGATTCTCGGGCGGCACGACGCCCGAGGCGGACGAAATCTGCTTGCCGTCCATCTCGATGCTGCCGTCGGTGGGCGGCATGAAGCCGGCGATCATGCGCAGGGTCGTGGTCTTGCCGCAGCCCGACGGGCCCAGCAGCGACACGAACTCGCCCTTGGCCAGTTCCAGCGAGAAATCGGACACCGCCTCGAAGGCGCCGTAGCGCTTGGCGACGTTCTTCAAAACCAGCTTGCTCATGTCGCGGTACGCCTCAGCATGAAGTCGCGGCCCAGTGCTCGCTGGCCCAGATACAGGAGTGGCAGAGTCAGTACCTGCAAGACCAGCGCCAGTGCCGCCAGGCGCTCGAAATTGCCCTCCTCGCTCATGTCGAAGATCATGACCGAGGCGACCTTGGTGTTGGGACCGTACAGGAAGATCGCTGCCGACAGTTCGCGCGTCGCCGGAATGAAGATCAGCAGCCAGGCGCCCAGCAGGTTGCGCTTGAGCAGCGGCGCCACGACCCGGCGCAATGCCGTCATGCGACTGCCCCCCAGCACGCGGACCGCCTCCTCCATCTCGGGATTGAGGCTGTTGATCGCCGCACTCGCGTTGACGTAGCCCACCGGCAGGAAGCGCGTGGTGAAGGCCAGGATCAGGATCAGGGCGGTGCCGTAGAGTGAGAGCGGCGGTGGCGCGTAGGCGGCATAAAAGCCGATCGCCAGCACCACGCCCGGGATCACGAACGGCGCCACGCACAGGAAGCCCAGCACGCCGCCGAACGGGATCAGCTTGCGCGCCACGATATAGGCGACGCCCAAAGTCAGGAAGACCGCGATCGTGGCGCTGATCCCGCCATAGACGAAGCTGTTGATGACAGACTGCGCAGCCGTCGCATGTTCGAACAGGATGAAGTGGAAGTTCGCCAGGGTAATGTTATCGAGCAGGAAGCCGCGGCCCCACGCCTTGGCAAAAGCCGACTGAATCAGGAAGATGTAGGGCAGGAAAACCGCCAGCGCGGAGACGAACATGGCGTAGCCGAACATCACCCAGCGCCAGCGGCCGAGCAGGATCGGCCGGCGCTCTCCACCCTTGCCGGTCAGCGCGACGAATCCCTTGCGGCGCACGATCAGCCTCTGGACCAGCACCAGCAGGATGGTGACGCCCAGGAGCGGCATGGCATAGGCCGCCGCCACTTCGACCCGGACGGGGTTGCCGAAGAACTGGAATAGCTGTGTCGTGACGACATTGAAGCGCGCTGGAATGGCGATCATCGCCGGCGACCCGAACAGCGCGATCGCCTCCAGGAAGCAGATGATCAGGCCGCCCAGGATGGCGGGCAGCGCCAGCGGCAGGGTAACCTTGCGCATGGTGCGCCATGGCCCCGCGCCCAGGATGTTGGCGGCATCCTCCATCTCCGAAGAGACCAGTTCCAGCGCTGCCGTCGTGAAGATGAAGATGTAGGGGAAGGAATACAGCGCGATGACGACCGCGAGGCCGGTGAAGCTGTAGATGTTGAACGGTCCCGCCTCGGCGCCCGTCACCATCATGAAGAAGCGGTTGAGCCAGCCGGCGTTCGGGCCGGCCAGCAGGATCCAGGCGACGGCGCCGGTGTAGGGCGGCGTGATGAAGGTCGCCAGCACGAGCATGCGCGTGAGCCCGCGCCCCGGCATGTTGGTGCGCGCGACGGCCCACGCCAGCGGCACCGCGAAGATGCCGGCCAGGGCGGCCGACGCCGCCCCCAGCTTCAACGAGTTGAACAGCGCATCGACATAGCGCGCCCGGCCATAGGCCGTCGCGTAGTTGGAGAGGGTGAAGTCGCCCGTGCGCTCCGCCTGGAAACTGGTGATGACCAGGTAGACGAACGGGCTCACCACCAGGAACAGGAGGACCGCGATGATCGCGATCCACAGGAGCCAGGACGAATCGAACCGGCTGGCACGCACGGGGCGCACCGGGACCGGATCGAAGGCCGGAGCCGCTACCGACATGGCGTGACGCCGAGGATCAGTTGCCGAACGTGTCGCGCCACTGCTCGATCACCTCCGGGATGCCCTTCTCGACTTCCGCGACGGTCGGTCGGATCACCTTGATCTCGCTGATCGGCTTGGCGCCCGGAGGCGATGGGACTTCAGGACGCAGCGGGATGCCGAAATGCTTGGCGTTGATCTTCGAGGCTTCGATTGAATAGAGATATTCCATGAAGAGCTTGGCGGCATTCGGATGCTTGGTGCCCTTCATGATCGCCGACGGCGAGATGATCAGCACGGAGCCGTCGCTGGGATAGGAGACCGCCAGCGGATTTCCGCGCGCGGCGCTGAACAGCGTCGAGCCGTCCGCACCCGCCGCCACCTGCCGCTCGCCGGCGTTGAGCGCCGTCACCGTGTCGTTGATCGACCGGCCGATCTGCGGCTTGTTCTTCTCGAGCTTGTCGAAGTACTGCCAGCCGTAGAGCTTCTTCATCGACAGGACCCAGGTGCCGACATACCCGGAGAAGCCAGGATGTCCGGTCGAGACCTTGCCCTTCCACTTGATGTCGAGCAGGTCTTCCCACTTCTTGGGCGCGTCTTCGGCCTTCACCTTCGCGGTGTTGTAGGTGAGGACGACCAGGCCGGCCGCGGTGGTGTGGAAGTAGCCATCTGAATCGAAGTTCCGGAAAGCCTCCGAGATTTTCGGGGTCGATTCCGGCACGTACTTCTCCAGGCGCCCCTCGCTCTTCAGTCGCGCGTAGTGACCGAGATCGGTCGAGGAGAAGACATCGCAGATCGTCTGGTTGTTCTTGATGTCCTGCAGGAGGCGCTGATAGGCGACCTGCGCCGTCGTGCGCACGACGTTGACCTTGACGCCGTACATCTCGGTGAAGCCGCGGCCGAGATCCTCGGCGCCTTCGGACGTGTAATGAGCGACGTACCAGGTGAGCTCGCCTTCCTTCTTGGCGGCTTCGGCCAGGGCTTTGATATCCGCCCGCGCCGCCAGCGGCACGAAGGCAAGCACGAGGGCCAACGCAAGGCTTCCTAGTCCCTTCATAAAATTCCTCCCGAAACGTTGCTTCATTATTTGTGGCTTGCGATACGATCACACGAGGCGCGGCACGACAAGCGCCGGAGTTCGAAGAGAACGCGCATGACGGAAAGCGAACGGTCCGCCGGCTGGGCCGCGTATTACCAGCAGCTTCGTGACCGGCCTCCCCGCAAGACACTGCTCGCCGCGCTCGATGCGTTCGGCACCCCGCCCGATGACGCCCTCGTCATCGATCTCGGCTGCGGCGACGGTCGAGACGTGATCGAGGAACTGCGCCGAGGCTGGCGGGTCATTGCCGTCGATGCCGAACCCGAGGCCCTGAGGCAGTTGCAGGCGCGGCCGCTGCCCGATGGCTGCGATGTCACGCCGGTCCTCGCGCGCCTCGAGGAAGTGCCGATCCCGCTCGGGATCCAACTCGTCAATTCGAGCTTCGCCATGCCTCTCTGCGAGCCACAGGCCTTTCATCGAACCTGGGAGCGCATTCGCGAGGCACTCCCCTCGGGCGGTCGCTTTTCGGGCCAGTGGTATGGTCCGCGCGACAGTTGGGTCGGTCGGCCCGGCATGACCTTCGTCTCGCGCGAGGAAGCCCTGGCGCTGCTCCAGGGTCTCGACCTGGAGATGTTCGACGAGGAGGAAGCCGACGGCGTGACGCCCCGCGGCAACGCCAAGCACTGGCATATCTTCCACATAGTCGCGAGGAAGCCCTAGGCAGTCCGCCCGTGCTGTGCGAGGCTCGACGTCCCATCAACATCGAAAGGAGGTGATCCTGTGAACTACACCATCACGACGCCGGCGATCTCTGCAGTTGCCGCCACCAGGATCGTTCCTGCCTTGGCTCGCTGCTGCGACTGACGGATCGACGATAGTCGGCACAAAGCCGCCTTCGGGCGGCTTTGTTGTGTCTGGGCCATATCGATGCGCGAAAGCCCGAATGGTGGACAAGACGGCGGCTGCTGGCGGACACTTGCGCCCTAAAATTCAGGAGGAAAACATGGCTGCCGTCGTTCCGGTCACAGCCGAAATCGCCAAGCGCGCTGCCGCCCTCGCCTGGCAGGACCTGCCCGACGATCTGGTCGAGCGCACCAAGCAGTGCCTGCTCGACTGGTTCGCCGTCACCATCGCTGGGGCACAGGAAGACCTCACCGGCATTCTGATCGCCGAAGCACTGGAAGACGGGGCGAAAGGCCCCGCGACGCTCGTGGGCCGCTCCGAGACCGTGCTGCCGTCGACCGCCGCGCTGATCAATGGCGCGGCCAGCCATGCACTCGACTATGACGACGTGAACTTCTCGATGGGCGGCCATCCCACGGTCACGGTCGTCCCCGCCCTGCTGGCCCTTGGCGAACAGATGAAGGCTTCGGGCCGCCTGTTCATCGAGAGTTTCGTCGCCGGTTACGAAACCTCGGGCCGGGTCGGCCGGCTCGTGGCCCCCAGTCACTATCAGAAAGGCTTCCACGTCACCGGCACGGTCGGCTCCTTCTCCGCGACCGCAGCCGCCGGCCGCATGCTGGGCCTGGACGATCGCCAGCTTGCCGTCGCCTTCGGAATCGCCGCGACGCAGGCGGCCGGCCTCAAGTCGAACTTCGGCACCATGTGCAAGCCGCTGCATGCCGGCACCGCCTCCGAGCACGGGCTGCGCGCGGCGCGGCTGGCCGCCAGGGGCTTCACGGCGCGCGGCGATTCGCTGGAATGCGACCAGGGTTTCGCTTCCTCCCAGAGCGATCATCTGAATGCCGAGGCGGCGCTCGGCGAGCCGCCGTCGGGCTGGCACCTGCGCAACAACCTCTTCAAGTACCACGCCGCCTGCTACCTCACGCACGCCCCCATCGAGTGCGCCAAGGAGATCCGGCTGAAGAACAACTTCCCGCCCGAGCGCGTGCAGAAGATCCTTCTCAGGATCGACTCCGGCGCCGACAAGGTCTGCAACATCCCCAATCCGACGACGGGCCTCGAGGCGAAGTTCTCGCTGCGCCAGACCGTGGCGATGGCGTTGACCGGCGTCGATACCGCCAATCTCGAATCCTACAACGAGGCCGTGACGCAGGAGCCGCGCATCAAGGACCTGCGCGACAAGATGTCGATCGACTTCCAGCCGCACTGGGCGCACTCGCTGGCAGAGATGGCCATCCAGCTCGACGACGGCACGACCATCGAGGTCAAGCACGACTCCGGCATTCCCTGGGCGGACCTGGAGAAGCAGCGCCAGGCGATCGAGACCAAGTTCGACAGCCTGGTGACGCCTTTGCTTGGCGTATCGGGCACCCGTCGCCTGCACGATGCCATCGAGCGCATCGACGAACTCACCGACGTGGGCAAACTCGTCCGCGCGTCAGCCAGGAGCTAAGTCAAGAATGTCAGAGGATTTCAGGGCCCGCGCCCGGCTGGTGCCCAAGGGCAACCGCTATGAGGATTTCGAGGTCGGCCGCGTGTTCCGCCACCATTGGGGCCGCACGATCACCGAGTCGGAAAGCACGCTCTTCTCGACGCTGACGCTGCACTTCAATCCGCACTACTACAATGCAGCCTACGCCCAGGCGCACGGCCACCCCGGTATCGTGGCCAATCCCCTGCTCGTCTTCACGACCGTGTTCGGCCTCACCGTCGAGGACCTGAGCGAGGGCGGCGGGCCGTTCCTCGGCGTCAACGAACTCACCTACCACCAACCCGTCTATCCCAGCGATTCGCTGCGCGCCGAATCGGTCGTACTCGACCGGCGTGTCTCGGACTCCCACAAGGGGTTCGGCATCGTCAGCTGGCACAGCAAGGGCTTCAACCAGCGCGAAGAACTCGTCATCGACTTCAAGCGCACCAATCTCGTCCGTCTCAGGAATCCCCAGTAATGCCTTTCCTTACCGAAGAACGCCGCATGATCCAGGAGCAGGCGCGCGAGTTCACGCTGAACGAAGTGCTACCGGTCGCCAACAGGCTCGACCCCGAAAAGGGCGATATCCCGATGGACCTGCGCGAGAAGATGGCCGAGCTCGGCTATTTCGGCATCCTGATCCCAGAGCAATACGGCGGCCTTGGCCTCGGCTGCTCCGAGTACTGCCTCGTCACCGAGGAACTGTCGCGCGGCTGGATGAGCGTCGCGTCGATCATCGCGCGCGGCAACCTGCTGATCGGCTCGCAGGAGATGAGCGAGGAGCAGCGCGGCCGCTACCTGCCGCGCATGGCCAAGGGCGAGTTCCTGGGGGCCTTCTCGATGTCCGAGCCCAATGCCGGCTCCGACATCTCCAACATCTCCTGCCGCGCCAAGAAGGACGGATCGGGCTACCTGATCAGCGGCAACAAGTACTGGTGCACCTTCGCCGACGGCGCCGACTTCATGATCATCATCGCGCGCACGTCGGAGGCGCCTCTGGGCAAGCGCCATCTCGGCCTCTCCATGTTCTTCGTCGAGAAGAAGCGCGGCGAGCTGCCCAAGGGCGTCAGCGGCGCGCCAATCCCCAAGATCGGCTATTTTGGCTGGAAGACCTGGGAGCTGGCATTCGACAATTTCCGCGTCGACGAGTCCGACCTGATCGGCAAGGAAGGCCACGCCTTCTACTACGCCACCTCCGGCCTCGAGACGGCCCGTGCCCACACCGCCGCCCGCGCCATCGGCCTCGCCCAGGGCGCGCTCGACGATTCGATCCAGTACGCCAACGACCGCAAGCAGTTCGGCCACTCGATCTCGGACTTCCAGGCCATCCGCTTCAAGATCGCCGACATGGCGACGCAGATCGAGGCGGCGCGCCAGCTCATGTATTTCGTCTGCGAGCAGATCGACACCGGCCAGCGCTGCGACAAGGAGGCCTCGATGGTGAAGCTGTTCGCCTCCGAGATGGCCGAGCGCGTCACCAGCGAGGGCATCCAGATCCACGGCGGCGCCGGCTACACCACCCTGCATGCCGTCGAGCGTCACTGGCGCGACGCGCGTCTCACCAAGATCTTCGAGGGTACCTCGGAGATCCAGAAGCGCATCATCTCGGACCGCCTGCTCGGCCGCGGGAGGAACTGATGAAAGTCTCCGCACTCACCGGCAAGACCAACTACTTCGAGGACTTCACGGTCGGCGACGTGATGAAGCACGCGCGCGGCAAGACCGTGGAACCGATGGAGCAGGTCTGGATCACCAACGTGACCATGAACACGGCCGAGGCCCACTTCAACGAACACCTCACCCAGTCGATGCCCTACGGCAAGCGGCTGGGCTTCGGCGGCGTCACGATCTCCATGTGCATCGGCCTCGCCGCCGAGGACACCGCCGAGAACGCCTTGATGGAACTCGGCATGGACAAGATCCGGCTCAAGGGCCCGCTTCATCACGGCGACACGCTCTACTGCTACACCGAGGTGCTGGAGAAGAAAGATGCCAGGCAGGAAGATGCCGGCATCGTCCGCTTCAAGCACTACGGCGTGAACCAGGACGACAAGAACATCTTCGAAGGTGAGCGCACCGTGCTGATCAAGCGGCGCAGTCACTGGGGAGACAAGTGAGCGACATTGAAGTTCTGGGTGCGCTCGATGGCGTAAGGATTGTCGACCTCACGCAGATGCTGGCCGGCCCTTACTGTACGATGCTGCTGGCCGACCAGGGTGCGGAAGTGATCAAGGTCGAGCCGCTCGACGGCGATCACACACGCATCATCGGGCCCTATCACGCCGACGACAAACTCAGGGCGTTCGGCGGCTACTTCGCGTCGGTGAACCGCAACAAGAAGTCGATCGGCATCGACCTCAAGACGGCGGCGGGACGCGAGCTGGTCCTGAAGCTCTGCGACAATGCCGATGCAGTGGTCGAGAACTATCGCGGCGGCGTCATGGATCGCCTCGGCCTCAGCTACGAAACGCTGCACGCCCGCAACCCGAAGCTGGTCTATGCCACGATCCGCGGCTTCGGCGACGTGCGCACGGGCAAGAGTCCCTACTCGGACTTCCCGGCCTACGACGTGATCAGCCAGGCGATGGGCGGCATCATGGCCATCACCGGCCCGGACAAGGATACGCCGATGAAGGTCGGCCCCGGAGTCGGCGACATCGTGCCGGCCATCACCTGCGCCTTCGGCATCGTCTCGGCGATCTTCCGCGCCTACAAAACCGGCAAGGGGCAGTTCGTCGATGTCGGCATGGTCGACGCGATCCTCGCGGTCTGCGAGCGTATCATGCACCAGCATTCCTATGCGCAGACGCTGCCGCATCCCGAAGGCAACCATCATCCCCTGCTCTGCCCGTTCGGCATGTTCCCGGCGAAGGACGGCTTCGTGACGATCGCGGCGCATGCCGACGCGCACTTCCCGATCCTGTGCCGCCTGATCGACAAGCCCGAATTCGCCACCGAGCCGCGGTTCATCACGGTGCAGGACCGGCGGGCCAACCAGGACGTACTCATCGCCGCCGTTTCCGACTTCACCCGCCAGCGCACCAAGCAGGATTTGTTGAAGCATTTCGGCGGCAAGGTGCCGTTCTCACCCGTCTACAACGTGCGCGACATCGTGGCCGATCCGCACTTCGAGGCCCGCGAGATGCTGCCCTGGGTGCCACATCCCGGCCTCGACCACGAGGTCCAGATTGCGGGCGTTGCGGTGAAGATGACCGAGACACCCGGCCGAGTGCGCCATCGCGCCCCCTTGCTCGGGGAGCACACGGACCAGTATTTGCAGAGCATCGGCTGCAGTTCGGCGGACATCGCCCGCCTGCGCGACGACAAGATCGTGATTTGAGGAGACAGACATGACTGACCGCCCCAAGCGCGCCCGCCGCGTCCAGCTTTCGACGCCCGGCTCCAGCGAGAAGATGATCCAGAAGGCGTCGGAGTCGAAGGCCGACCACGTCTTTCTCGACCTCGAGGACGCCGTCGCCCCCAGCCAGAAGCGCGACGCCCGCAAGAAGATCATCCAGGGCCTCAAGGAGCTGAACTGGAAGGGCAAGACGCGCTGCGTGCGCATCAACGACCTGACCACCGAGTATGCCTATGAGGACATCATCGAGATCGTCGAGGGTGCCGGCGAGCATCTCGACACGATCATGATGACCAAGGTCCAGACCGTGGCCGACGTGCTGTTCGCCGACAAGCTGCTTCACCAGATGGAGAAGAAGCTGAAGATGAAGCGCAAGATCGGCCTGGAGGCGCTGATTGAGGAGGTCGAGGGCATGCAGAACGTCGACGCGATCGCTGCCTGCACGCCGCGCCTCGAATGCCTGGTGTTCGGCATGGGCGACTTCTCGGCTTCGATGGGCGTCACCAACAAGAACGTCGGCGACTCCGCCGGCTACCCTGGCGACGTCTGGCACTATGCCCGCTTCCGGCTGGTGATGGCCTGCCGCGCCGCCGGTATCGATCCGGTCGACGGCCCGTTCGCCGACTTCAAGAACCCCGACGCCTATCGCGAGGAGTGCCAGCGCTCGATGATTCTGGGCTGCGTCGGCAAGTGGGCGATCCACCCCTCGCAGATCGACATCGCGCTCGATGTCTATTCGCCGAAGGCCGAGGACATCGCGCGTGCCCGCAAGCTCGAGAAGGCCTATGCCGAGGCCGAGGCAGCCGGCCTGGGTGCGATCAACGTCGACGGTATAATGGTCGACGTCGCCTCGATCCGCATCCTGCGCAACACGATCCTGAACAAGGCCGACCTCTACGGTCTGTAGGATGTCACCGGGCGCGGTTCCCGATACGGACACTCCGCGCCCGGGACTGCGCCAAGCGCTCGTCCCGGTTGGGGCGATGCTGGGCACGCAGGTGCTCATCTCGCTGGCGGTGCTTTCGCTCAGCGTGCTGATGCCGGCCGTTGCAAGCGACCTCGGGATCGCACCGAAACTGGTCGGTGCCTTCACGGCCGTCACCTACGCCATCGCCTCGGGCGTCGCGCTGTGGAGCGCGGCGCCGATCTCGCGGCTGGGCGCCGTCCGCGTCTGCCAGTTCGCGATGCTGGCGGCGGCAGCGGGCCTCGCCCTCAACGCGACGGCGTTCGTGGCGGCGACTGTCGTCGCGGTTGCCTTCATCGGCTTTGCCCAAGGCCCGATCAATCCGGCCTCGGCGCACATTCTCAGCCAGCGCGTGCCGCGAGCCTGGTTCAGCCTCGTCTTTTCCGTGAAGCAGACCGGCGTGCCGCTGGGCTTCGCCGCTGCCGGCATCGTGCTGCCGCTGCTGCTGCCCGCGCTGGGATGGCAGGGCGCCTCGCTTGCAGCCGCCGCCCTCATGCTGGTCGGCGTCGGCGTTCTGGAACTCCTGCGAGCGCGGCTCGATGCGTCCGTCGCGCCCTCCGCGCCGTCGCAGGGAATCTGGTCGTCCGTCGCCTACGTGATGCGGCATCCGGAGATGCGCGTGCTCGGCTGGTCGGCCCTGCTGTACGTCGTGGCGCAGCACACCTTCACGTTCTTCCTGGTCACCTACCTCTACGAGCATTGCCGCCTCAGTATCGCCGAGGCCGGCTTCCTGCTGTTCCTGGCGCAGATCGGCGGCACGGTTCAGCGCCTGATCCTGGGTGCGCTGGGCGACCGTTTCCCGCGCATGATGCTGCTGGGCTGGACCGGCATCGGAATCGCGCTGGGCGCCGTGGCCACCGGCCTCATATCGGCCGAAACGCCCTACTGGCTTATCGGCCTGATCGTCTTCGCCTACGGAACGGTCGTCATAAGCTGGAACGGCGTGTCGATCGCGGAGTTCGCGGCGCTCGCTCCACCGGGCCAGGTCGCCGCCGTGGCCGCGGTACAGACCGCCCTCGCCTTTTCCGGCGCCGTCATCGGACCGCCGCTCTTCGGCCTGATCGCGGCGGTCGCCGACTATCGCAGCGCCTTCTTCCTCGTCGCGGTTTGCGTCCTCTTCGCCGCGATCTGGCAGATCATGGTCTCCGCCCGGCTGCGGCGGCGCCCGGTCTGAGGTTCCCTCAGGGTTCCTTCATGCCGGCGATCGACACGATCTCGGCCCATTTCTTGGTTTCGGTCGCCTGGAAGGCAGCGAGTTCCTCCGGCGAGCCGACGAACGAGACGCCATAGTTGGCCTTGAGCAGGTTGAGATAGGCTGGTGACTTGGCTGCCTGCCGCACCAGCGCATTCAGCTTGTCGACGATGGGCTTCGGCGTACCGGCTGGCGCGTACATCGCCGTCCACGCCCACATCTCGAAGCCCGGCACGCCGCTTTCGTCGACCGTCGGGAACTGGTCGAGGCCCGGGATGCGCTGCTTGCTGGTGACGGCGAGCCCGCGCGCACGGCCGTCGAGGACCGGCGGGAGGCCGACCGTGAAGTCCGAGAAGATGATGTCGATGCGACCGCCCAGCAGGTCGGTGATCGCCTGCGGCTGGGTCTTGTAGGGCACACCCAGCAGGTCGGTCCTGGTCATGATGCGGAACAGCTCGGCGCCGCCGCGGCTCGACCCGTTGCCGCTGCCGAAACTCAGCTTGCCGGGCTGCGCCTTCGCAAGTGCGATGAACTCCTGGATGGTCTTCGCCGGAAGGTCGTTGCGTACCATCACGATCTGGGCGCCGAGCGTGATGCCGGCGATCGGCGCAAAGCTCTTCACCGGATCGTAGGCCAGCGACTTGTAGACGTGCGGGTTGATCGCCTGCGTGGTCTGCGTCGTGAAGAACAGCGTGTACCCGTCCGGGGCCGCCGCCGCGGCGGACTGCGCCGCGATCTGGCCTTCGGCACCTGACTTGTTGTCGATGACGACGGTCTGGCCGGTCTGGACGGCGATGTCCTGGCCGATCACGCGCGCGGCGATGTCGGTTGCCGTGCCCGGCCCGAAGGCCGTGATGATCTTGATCGGCCTGGCCGGATAGTCCTGGGCGGCGGCCGGCATCGCGAGCAGCATTCCGACCAGCAAACTTATGAGCTTCATGGACCGACTCTAGGCACAGCGAAGTGCTAGCGTCATCACAAACAAGAGGAGGAAACGAAGGATGGCAAATCCGACACTGCCGCTCGTCGCGGCGATCCTGGCCTTGTCTGCGGCGCCGGCCGCCTGGGCGCAGAAATCCGGCGGGACACTCAAGATCGCCCACATGGACAATCCGCCGAGCGCGTCGATCCACGAGGAAGCGACCATCTCGACCGTCATGCCGTTCATGTCGGTCTACAACAACCTGGTGATGTTCGACCCCAAGACCAAGCAGAACAGGCCGGACAACATCATCCCCGACCTCGCCACCGAGTGGAAATGGAGCGACGACGGCAAGCAGCTCACCTTCAAGCTGCGCGACGGCGTGAAGTGGCATGACGGCAAGCCCTTCACCAGCGCCGACGTGAAGTGCACCTGGGACATGGTGATCTCCGACGAATCGAAGCTGCGCAAGAACCCGCGCAAGACCTGGTACTTCAATCTCGAGAAGGTCACGGTCAACGGCGACCGTGAGGCGACCTTTCATCTCAAGCGGCCGCAGCCCTCCCTGCTCACCATGCTCGCCGCGGCCTTCTCACCGGTCTATCCCTGCCACGTCCCGACGGCGCAGATGCGGCAGAAGCCGATCGGCACCGGCCCGTTCAAGTTCGTCGAGATGAAACAGAACGAGTCGATCAAGCTCGCCCGCAATCCGGATTACTGGAAACCCGGTCGCCCCTATCTCGACGCGATCGAATTCTCCATCATCCCGAACCGAGCGACCTCGCTCCTGACTTTCGTCGCCGGGAAGCTCGACATGACCTTCACGTCGGTCGTCACGCCGGCCATGGTCAACGATCTCAAGGTCCAGGCACCGACGGCGATCTGCGAGGCGCAGCCGACCAACACGCAGGCCAACCTGCTGGTCAACCGCGAGAAGCCACCCTTCGACGACGCGAAGATCCGCCGGGCCATGGCCCTGTCGATCGACCGCAATGCCTTCAACGAGATACTGGGACAAGGCAACTACCGGATCGGCGGCGCCATGCTGCCGCCACCGGAGGGACTCTGGGGCATGCCGACAGAGTTCCTCTCGACTGTGGCCGGCTACGGCCCCGACGTCGCCAAGGCGCGCGAGGAAGGCCGCAAGATCATGGCGGAGCTCGGCTACACGACCGACAAGCCACTGAAGATCAAGGTCTCGACGCGCAACATCCCGAGTTACAGGGATCCCGCAGTCATCCTGATCGACCATCTGAAGCAGGTGAACATCCAGGCCGAGCTGGAGCCGCTCGAAACCGCGGTCTGGTACAACCGCATGATGCGCCGCGACTTCGCCATCGGCATGAACATCCAAGGTGTCGGCGTCGACGATCCGGACGTCGTGTTCTACGAGACCTTCCGCTGCGGCTCGGAGCGCAACTACACCAACTACTGCAATCCGGATGTCGAGAAGCTGTTCGACCAGCAGTCGATGATGACCGACATCGAGGCCCGCCGGAAGCTCGTGTGGGAGATCGACAAGAAGCTGCAGGAAGACGGCGCCCGTCCCGTCATCCAGCATGGCTGGGGCGGCACCTGCTGGCGCCCCGAAGTGAAGGCCGTCAATCTTGCGGTCAACACGATCTACAATCACTGGCGCTTCGAGGACGTCTGGCTCGACCGCTAGGAGCGCGCTAGGCTCGTGCAAACGATCTGATCGGAGGTTTCGATGATCAAGGGTCTGCACCACAACGCCTATCGCTGCCGCGATTCGGAGGAGACGAGGAAGTTCTACGAGGACTTCCTCGGCCTCCCCCTCGTTCATACGCTCAAGATCGAGCAGACCAAGACCGGCCGCGCGACCGGCGCGGGCGTCCTGCACACCTTCTTCCAGCTCGACGACGGCTCCTGCCTCGCCTTCTTCGAGGCGCCGGACATGCCATTCGCCTTCAAGGACCAGCACGATTTCGACCTCCACATCGCGCTGGAGGTCGAACCCGACGCACTCGACCGCATGCTCGCCAAAGGCAAGGCGGAAGGCCGCGAGGTCCGTGGCGTCTCCGACCATCATTTCATCCGGTCGATCTACTTCCGCGATCCCAATGGCTACGTGATCGAGCTGTCCGCCAAGGTGCCGGGCCAGGAATCGGCGCTGGACCCGGCCAAGAACGGTGCTCGCCGCAAGCTCGACGAATGGCAGGCCGGCAAGCCCAAGCCTGCAAGAGCCGCCTGAGCCTGCCGTCCGATCTTGCGGACGCCAAGTCAGGCCAGGTTCTTCCTGAAGAAGGCGATGGTGCGGTCCCAGGCGATCTTGGCCTGGGCCTCGTTGTAGCGCGGCGTCGAATTGTTGTGAAAGCCGTGCTGCGTGCCGGGATAGATGAACATCTCGTAGGATGCTCCCGCCGACTTCAGCGCGGCCTCGTAGGCCGGCCACATGGCGTTGATGCGCTCGTCGGTCTCGGCGTACTGCACCAGCAAGGGTGCCTTGATGTTCGGCACCGAAGCGGTCTCCGCCGCCGCGCCGTAGAACGGCACTCCGGCATTCATGTCGGCGCCGAGGGTCGCGGCCAGGAAGTTGGTCGTGCCACCGCCCCAGCAGAAGCCGGTGACGCCCAGCTTGCCGGTCGACATCGCATGGGCCTTCAGGAAGCGCGCGCTGTTCACCATGTCCGTGCGCAGCTTGGCCTGGTCGAGTTTGGCCTGCAGCGTGCGGCCGTCATCGTCGTTTCCGGGATAGCCGCCAACCGGGAACAGGCCGTCCGGGGCCAGCGCCAGGAACCCCTCGGTCGCCGCGCGGCGCGCCACGTCCTCAATATAGGGATTGAGCCCTCGATTCTCGTGGACGACCAACACCACCGGGAACGGGCCATTGCCCTTCGGTTGAACGAGGTAGCCGCGCATCGTGCCCGACGTCCCGCCGGGCGACGCATAGGTCACGTATTTGGCCTTGATGCGATCGTCGGTGAAGGAGATCGTCTGGGCCTGCGCATAGCGCGGCATCAGGGCCTGCGCCATGGCAAGTCCGCCGACCGTCACGGCGGCCGCTCGCGACAGGAAAGTGCGGCGATCCATGCCGCCATGACAGTACTCGTCGTAGAGATCGAAGATGCGCCGATCGATCTCCGTCTGCGTCAGAACCTGCCCATCCATCGCGAGCCCCCTGCGTCGTCTAGCCGAGATTGCGGCGGTAGAGCGCGATCAGGCGCTCCCAGTGCCGCTCGGCAGCCGGCTTGTCGTAGCACCAGCGCTGCGGGAAGGCGAAGCCGTGATGTACGGTCGGATGGACTTCCAGTTCACCCTTGGCGCCTGACTTGTCGAACAGCGCCTTGAGGTCTTTGACCATGTCCGGCGGCGCCAGCTCGTCGTGTTCGGCGCAGGAGATGTAGAGCTCGCCCTTGGCCTTGCCGAGCGTCAGGTGCGGACTCTCGACCGCATCACTCACCAGCCAAGTACCGTAGAACGAGGCCGCCGCCGCAATCCGGTCGGGATAGCGCGCCGCCGCCGCCAGGGAATATGGGCCGCTCATGCAGTAGCCATGGGTCCCGACCGGTCCCTTCTTCGATTCCTTCTGGGCGTCGGCATAGGCGATCATCGCCGCCACGTCGTCCATGACCGGCGGGATGGTCATTTTCGTTCGGACCGCGCGCATGCGCTTGTGCTCGTCGCTGCCATGCTTCAGCACGTCCGGCCCGTACTTCGTGTCGGTGCCGGCGCGGTAGTAAAGATTGGGCAGCATCACATAGTAGCCGACCGTCGCGAGGCGGCGGGCCATGTCGTAAAGTTCCTCGCGGATGCCGGGGGCATCCATCAGCATGAGCACCGGGGGATACGGGCCGCCCCGCTCCGGATGGCAGATGAAGGTCTCCATCGCTCCATCCCTGGTCGGGATGTCCAGAATTTTCTCGATCATCTTCCGTCTCCTACGGCTTTGCGGCTTGGCGCCAGCTTGCTAGGCTTGTCTCAACGACAAAACCTAGGGAGAGAAACGATGAGACGTAACCTGCTTGGCACGGCCGCATTCTGCCTTGCGGCATGGGCACTTCCGGCAGCCGCCCAGCTATCCGACAACACGCTCAAGATCGGTCTCGCCACCGACCTGTCGAGCCTTTACGCCGACATCAACGGCCCCGGTGCCGTTCTCGCGGCCCAGATGGCGATCGAGGATTTCGGCGGCACCGTGCTCGGCCAGAAGATCGAGTTCGTCTCCGGCGACATCCAGAACAAGGCGGACGTGGCGGCAACCACCGTCGGCCGCTGGTATGACAACGAGAAAGTCGACATGGTGATGGGCGCCGGCGCCTCGTCCTCGTCGATCGCCGCGGCGCGCGTCGCCGGCGACAAGAAGAAGATCTTCATCGCCCCAGACCCCGCCTCGTCGGACCTCACCGGCAAGCTCTGCAACCCCTACCTGATCCATTGGGTATACGACACGGCGGCCCTCGCCAACGGCACCGGCTCGGCGGTCGTGAAGGCCGGCGGCAAGACCTGGTTCTTCCTCACCGCCGACTACGCCTTCGGCTACGCGCTGGAACGCGACGTCTCCGCCGTCGTCAAGAAGGCGGGAGGCACAGTGGTCGGCGGCGTCAAGCACCCGATCAACACCAACGACTTCTCGTCCTTCCTGCTGCAGGCGCAGGGCTCGAAGGCTCAGATCATCGGTCTCGCCAATGCCGGCGGCGACACGATCAACTCGATCAAGCAGGCCTCCGAGTTCGGCATCGTCAAGGGCGGCCAGAAGCTCGCCGGCCTCCTGGTCTTCATCTCCGACATCCATTCGCTGGGCCTCGAGCGCTCGCAGGGGCTGAACCTGACCGAGGCGTTCTACTGGGACCTCAACGACCGGACGCGTGCCTTCGCCAAGCGCTTTGCCGCCCGCTTCAACGGCAAGATGCCGACCAGTGTGCAGGCCGGCTTCTACTCGGCCACCCTCGCCTACCTGAATGCGGTCAAGGCGACCGGTACCGACGATGCCGACAAGGTGATGGCCGCGATGAAGGCCACCAAGTGGGAAGACCCGATCTTCGGCCCGAGCTATGTCCGCCAGGATGGCCGCAAGATGCACAACATGTACCTCTTCGAGGTCAAGAAGCCGTCGGAGTCGAAGGGCCCGTGGGACTACTACAAGCTGCTGTCAGAGATCTCGGGCGAGGACGCGTTCCGGCCGCTGGCCGACAGCGAGTGCCCGCTGGTCAAGAAGAACTGAGCCGGAGTCCCGTCATGGCCGAGCAGTCGAACATCTATGTCGGCGTCGCCGGCTATTTCGGGAAACCCGATCATCCAGGCCGCGTCGGCATCTTCCGCCGCGGCACCGCGGGCGGTGACTGGCAGCACGTGCTGGGCACCGTCCAGGCCTTCACCGTCTTCGTCCATCCGAAGGATCCGGAGACGGTGTTCGCCGGCACCAACGACGGCGTGTGGCGCAGCACGGACCGCGGCGCCACCTTCCGCCGGACCGCCTTTCCCGACGCGGGCAAGGAGGTCTGGTCCTTCATGGTCGATTCGCGCGATCCCAGCCGCATCTTCGCTGGGGCGTCGCCGATCGACGTCTACCGCAGTGACGATGGAGGGGCCTCTTGGCGGCGCCTGCCGACGCCCGCCATCGACACGCATTGCAAGGGTCCCTTTGCGTCGCGCGTGATGCGGCTCGTGCAGCACCCGAAGCGCCACGACGAGATTTATGCGGCCCTCGAGATCAACGGTGTCATGCGCAGCATCGATCTCGGCCAGACCTGGACCGATTGCAGTGCCGGCCTGCTGAAGCTCGCCGAGCACGAGCATCTCAAGAGCAGGATCGTCAGCGACACCACCGCCGAAGGGATGCTCGACAGCCACGCCGTCACCATCAATCCCGCCGACCCCGACGGGCTTTGGCTTGCCGTCCGGATGGGCCTGTTCCGCAGTGCCGACCAGGGCCGTACCTGGAGGGACATGGAGGTCGGTCGCTTTTCGCCGACCACCTACGGCCGCGACATCCGCGTCTCGCCGGTCGAGCCCAACACGCTCTACTCCGCCCTCTCGGTCGCCGCCGCCAGCAAGGACGGCGGTCTCTACCGCAGCGAGGATGGCGGCGAGAGTTGGAGCCGCTTCGACAAGGTCAAGGTGAACGGCACCATCATGTCGATCGGCCTCCACCCGACCGATGCAGGGCAGGTCTATATCGGCGCCCGCTACGACGGCGAAGTCTTCGGTACCCGCGATGCCGGCAAGACCTGGCAGGCGATGCCGCTGCCCGGCGAAGTCCAGCACATCTATTCGCTGGCCTGCGGCTAGAAAGGCTCGACACAAACACGCCGCTCGAGACGACGGGTTTTTACTTCGACTGAGCCGTCACGTCGTGCGGCGTGGACGATGACGCTGGCGGCCGCGGCGCCTCCTTCGTGCTGCCGATCAAGCTCGTCAGGTCACGCTGGCGGCCGGTGTCGATCTTCACCGTGGCGGTCATGCCCGCGCGCAGCGGCGACTCGCCGACATGCGGCAGCAGCCGCAACTTCACCGGCAGGCGCTGCACGACCTTCACCCAGTTCCCGCTGGCATTCTGCGGCGGCAGGATCGCGAACTCCGCGCCCGTCGCCGGGCTGACGCTCTCGACGATCGCTTCCCAGGTTTCGTTGGGATAGGTGTCGAGCATCACGGTCGCCTTCTGGCCGACCTTCACATGGGTGAGCTCGGTTTCCTTGTAGTTCGCCTCGACCCAGGGACGGCTCAGCACCACCAGCGAGAAGAGCGGCGTCGCCGCCCTGATCTGCTCGCCCTGCTGCAGGCGCATATTCACGACCACACCGTCCACCGGCGCGCGGACTGTCGTGCGTGAAAGATCGAGGGCCGCCCGTTCCCGTGCCGCGATCTTCTCGCGAACCATGGGGTGGGAATCGGCGGGAAGCTGCGGGTCGCCGTTCAGCGCCGTCAGCACGCGCTGCAGCTTCTCGCGCGCGGTCGACACCCGATCGGCCGCCGCGCGGGCGTCGTTCTGCGATTCGTCCCGCTTGCTCGCCGAGGCCACGCCCTTGATCGCAAGTTCCTCCTGCCGCTGCGCCTGGCGCTGGAAATAGACGGCCCGTGCCTCGGCGTCGGCCAGTTCGGCGACGGCCTCGCGCCAGATGCCACGCAGGGTCTCGACATGGGCGCGCGCCGTATCGAGCTCGGCCTCGGCGCTGTCGAGCGCCAGCCGGAACGGCCTCGATTCGATGGTGAGCAGTGGTTGGCCCGCCTCGACGGTCGCATGGTCCTTGGCCAGGACGCGACGGACCTGGCCCGAGACCTCGGGCGAGATCTGGACGATGTGGGCCTTCACGTAGGCATTGTCGGTCGAGACGTAACGTCCGCCCGACAGCCACCACCACCCCGCCCCGGCGACCGCGAGCAACGGAACCACGAACAAAAGGGCCAGGCGCAGCACGGGGACGGGGCGGCGGCTCATGATCCGTTCGCCCCTGCCATCGACTGGAGTTGGCCCTTCACCCGCGCCGCGAGCCGCGTGAACTGGTCACGCTCGGCGGCCGAGAGCGGCGCCAGCGCGTCGTCGACGGTGGCTTCCGCGATCGCCCACATGCCTCTGTGCGCGCGGCGGGCGTCGGCGGTGAGATGCAGACGGTTGACGCGGCGGTCGCCCGTGTCGGCGCGGCGCTCGACCCAGCCGTTCTTCTGCATGCGGTCGATCATGCGGCCCGCGCTGGCGCGGTCGATTTCCAACATGTCCGCCAGCTCGGTCTGGCTGGCGCCCGGCCGGCGATAGAGGCGGGTGAGCACGAGCCATTGGGCACGCGTCAGGCCGATGTCCCGCACGCGCCGGTCGAACACGGTGCGGATGAGGCGCGCCACATCCGACAGCACGTAACCGATATATTCGTCGTCGTCGGGGCCCAATCGCTGCTCGCTGAAGATTGTTGCCTAGGCTACAATAGCCCAGGCCATGAGTTCAAGCGCTACCACCGCCGACATCGCTCCGCCGGCCCCCGACGAGTCCGAGACGTCGCTGGGCAAGCGCATCCTGATTCTCGTCATGGTGGTCCTGGGCTCCACCCTCTACGCCACCACGCTGCTGATCGCCTCGACGCTGCTGCCCCAGATGCAGGGCACCATGTCGGCCACCCAGGACGAGATCGCCTGGGCCATGACCTTCAACATCCTGGCCACCGCCGTCGCGACGCCCATGACCGGCTGGCTGGCGGCGCGCTTCGGACGGCGCGAGACGATGATCTGGTCGGTGTTCGCCTTTACCCTGACGACGCTGATGTGCGGGCTGGCCGATTCGCTGGAAACGCTCATCCTGTGGCGCGTCCTGCAGGGCGCCCTGGGCGCCCCGGTGATCCCGCTGTCGCAGACCATCCTGCTCGACACGTTCCCCAAGCGGCAGCAGGGGCTCGTCACGTCGATCTTCGGCATGGCCGTCGTCATCGGCCCGGTGATCGGCCCGACCGTCGGCAGCATGCTCTCCGAGATCTACAGCTGGCGCTGGGCCTTCTACATGATCGTGCCGGTCGGCCTGCTCTCGTTCCTCGGCCTGCGCCTCACCCTTCCCTACGACCGGCCGACCGGCCGGACCAGTCTCGACTGGACGGGCTTCCTCTCCCTCTCGGTCACCATCGCCTGCGTGCAGCTCGTCCTGTCGCGCGGCCAGCGGCTCGACTGGTTCGAATCGGCCGAGATCCAGATCGAGGCCTTCATCGCCGTCGTCTCCTTCTGGGTTTTCCTGGCCCACAGCCTCACCGCCGAGCGGCCGTTCCTCAACCTCAAGCTCCTGCTCGACCGAAACTACGCGCTGGGTCTCGTCCTGGTGCTGATCTACGGCATGCTGAACTTCACGCCGATGGTCCTGCTGCCGCCGCTCCTGCAACAGCACGCGGGCTTTCCCGACGCGCTGATCGGCGAGGTCATCGCCGCCCGCGGAGTCGGCGCCACGATCGGCTTCTTCCTCGCCATCTTCGTCGGCCGCATGGACCCGCGCATCGGCCTGATCGCCGGCTTCACGGTACAGACCCTGTCCGGCGTATGGCTGATGGCGATCGACCTCAACGTCGACATGAACACGCTGATGTTGAACAGCCTGCTGCAGGGCATCGCTGTCGGCGTGATCTGGGTGCCGCTCACCCTGGTCACCTTCTCCAACATGAGCGCGGCGAACCTGGCCGAAGGCACGGCGGTCTATCACCTTCTGCGCAACATCGGCTCCAGCTTCTTCATCTCGATCTGCGTCGCCGAGATCGTCCGCGCCACCAGCACCAACTACAGCCGCATGGTCGAGCTGGTGAATCCCTATAACAAGGCGCTGGCGCTACCCTGGGTGACGGGGGGCTGGGACTACGAGACCGTGTCGGGCCTTGCGAAGCTGTCGAAGGAAATCAACCGGCAGGCCGCGATGATCGGCTATATCAACGCCTTCGGCCTCTACACGGCCTGCTCGGCGCTGGCGATTCCCCTGATCCTGCTGATCGGCCGGCGCGCAAGAAGATGACGGAGGGAACGAACATGGCGATCAAGGTCCTGGAGATCCATCACACCGGATACCGGCTCGACACCGGCGCGGAGAAGCTCGAGGACACGGCGAGCTTCTACAGCGACGTGCTGGGCCTCGACCGCGACAAGGGTCGCCCCACCATACCCGGCATACCCGGCCTCTGGATCAATGTCGGCGAAGTCGGCCAGATCCACCTGTTCGGCGGCAACCAGCCCTCGCCCGTCGCCAAGGGGCCCGGCCAGGACCCGACCCTGCCGCACATCGCGCTCGCCGTGGCCGACATCGTCGACAGTCGCAAGGAACTGGAGCGCTTGGGCGTGACCTACTGGGCAATCGAGGGGCTCACCAGTCCCGATTCGCTGCAGCTCTTCCTCAACGATCCATGCGGCAACATGGTCGAGCTTCACCAGGTCGACAAATGCCGCTGCACGGCGCGCAATCGTCTTTAACGTTGCGCCGCTGACCGCGCCTCCTGATAGGCGACGCGCGCTGCATTCGCGGCCTTGAGCGACGCCTCGCGCCGCGTCGCCGCGCGGTCGTCGAGTGCGTAGAGGAGGCAGGCGAAGAAGAGGAAGGCGCCGCCCAGGATGTAGTAGTGCCAAGCCTCCAGATAGAGCCGGAAGATCACGACGACCAGAGGCACCGGGATGAACATCAGGGCGAAGCGGATCCACGAGCCGCGATTGTAGGTCCGAACCTCCGCCGTCGCCTGCTGCTGCCGCTGCCGCATGATCCGACGCAGCATGTCGAGATCGGGCGGGGGCTCAGCGCTCACGCGACCGCCCTCCCGCCCGTGCCATCTCGCGCGCCACCAGCCGCGCGGCAGGTCCACTACGGGCTGCCGAGTCCGGCTTGACGAGATTGCCGATCTCGAAACGCAGGCGCTGGACCTCGGGATGCAGCATCGCCGCCCGCCGCATCGCCTCGCTTCCCGCCACGAACTTGTCGAAGTTCGCCGGCCGCTCGCCCTCCGTGCGGGGATATTCGAGATCGACCATGGCGGCGAGCGACCAGGCCTGCCGGCTGACTTCGGCCGCAAGCGGCAGATAGGCCGCGGCGACACCGTCGAGGCTGCCGCTCCAGTTCGCCAGCACGTTGCGCAACGCGACGGCATGGCCGGCCGCGACAGACATTCCCTGCCCGAAGGTCGGATTGAAGCTCGAGATGCAGTCGCCGATCGGCAGCACGCGCGACGGCAGGCCCACGGCGCGCTCGAAGTGCCGCCAGCGCGCCTCGCCGATGCGATAGCTGCGCACGGGCGTCAGCGGCACGGCCTCGCGGAGCCGGTCTGCTATGTCCGGAGCAGGTAGCGCGGCCGCGTAGGCACGAAATCCGTCGATATCGTCCGGTACCCTGTTGTCGAAACGGCTGCAGAGCGTGATCAGCCATTCGTCGTTCTCGATGGGACAGACCAGCCCATAGCGATCGTCCGGCGGCTGCGGGATGCAGCCGATGAACCGCCCCTCGCCGCGGAAGCGATCCGGCTTGGTGAACCTCGCCGAACTGTAGCTCACCTCGATGCCGAGTTTTGTTTCAGGCACGTCGAAATTGGCCAGCAGCCGATCTCCCCGTCCCGTCGCAACCACCGTCAGGTCGGCATCGGACGGCAACAAGTCGACCGTCGTCCGATCCCGGATCGCGACATTGCCGAGCTTCAGCACCTGCCGGCGCAACACCTGCTCGAAGGCCGGCCGGCTCATCATGAGCTGGCTGTACCCAAGGTCGCGGGCCGGATGCCAGGCGTCGCGTTCCCAGAGCGAGACGTCGCCCGTCTGCCGCACTTCGACGGCGCCGGCGGCCAGCAACGCCGCCCGCGTGCCGGGCAGCAGACTTTCGAGCGCCAGCTCACCGCCCTTTAGGAGGATGTGGACCTGCAGGTCCTGCGGAACGCCCTTTCGCGGACGCGCCGTGTCCGGCAACTCGTCCTTGTCGAATACTTCCACCGTTTCGAAGAACGATGCGACGGAAGCCGCGGCGGCGAGACCTGCAATGCCCGCTCCGACGATGACGGCGCGTGCGCCCAGCCTGCCCTCGGTTATCATGCGCCGACATTAGACGGTGAGGAGAGGTTTCAGGAAATGAAGTCGTTGACGCGGCGCACGACGATCGCAGCCCTTCTGGCGGCCCTGCCGGCCGCCCGCGCCCTTGCGCAGGCCGGCTATCCCGACAAGCCGATCCGCCTCGTGGTGCCGTTCGCCCCCGGCGGCAATGCCGATCTCACAGGCCGGCTCTTCGCCGAGGCCTTGACCAAGCGTTTGGGACAGCAGGTGATCGTCGAGAATCGCGGCGGCGCCGGCGGGGCCATTGGCGCCGAAGCGGTCGCGAAGTCGGCGCCCGACGGCTATTCGCTGGTCCTGGGATCGACCGGCACGTTCCTCGTCAGCCCGCGCATGACCGGCGGCAAGCCGCCCTACACCTTGGCGAGCTTCGCGCCGGTCGCGCTCCTCAGCACCTCGCCGATGGACATCGTGATCAACGCCAACAATCCGATCAAGGATTGGGCCGGCATGCTCGCTTACTTGCGCGCCAACCCCGGCAAGCTCACGGTCGGTCATCCCGGCAACGGCAGTACCAACCACCTGGCCCTGCTGCAGATGCAGAAGGCGCTCGACGTGCGCTTCAACATCATTCCCTACAAGAGCAACGGCCTCGCCTTGAACGATCTCCTGGCCGGCCAGATCGATGCCGTGATCGACCAGGTGCCGGCCTCGATCGGCCATATCCGCGGCGGTCGCCTGCGCGCCATCGTCGTGACGACCGCGCGCCGTGCCGGCCAGCTTCCCGATGTACCGACCCTGCAGGAGACCGGCGTCAAGGACTTCGCGAGCACCACGCCGATCGTCCTCATGGCGCCGGCCGGTACTCCAGCGGATATCGTGAAGAAACTGAACGAAGCCGTCGCCGGTGCCCTGTCGGACCCGGCGGTCAGGGAGAAGCTGAACGATCTCGGCGCCGAGACCGAAGCGCTCACGCCGCAACAGCTCGTCAGTTTCCTGCAGAAGGAGGATGCGCTGATCGAGGAGTTGCAGAAGAGCGGCCTTCTGAAGGTCGAATAGACCTCACTCGCGCCGCAGCCAGGCCGCCCGCATCGGCCGCAGGACGGCGATGCCCAGGAACGCGGCGACCGCGTTGGCGCCCACGGCGAGCGCGAAGACCAGCTGCCAGTCGCCCGTCGCGCGCACCAGCGGATCCGCAAGAGGCACCAGCATGGCGGCGAAGCCCTTGGCCGTGTGCAGCATGCCGGCATTGGTGGTGGCGTAACCGGACCCGAAATAGTCGGTGCAGGTCGCCGGGAAGAGGCTCGCCACCTCGCCCCAGGCGAAGAAGACCAGGCAGACGAGCAGCACGAACATGACCGGCTCGTTGCCCCACCGCGCAAAGGCCAGGATGCTGAGCGCGCCCAGGGTGAAGGCGAAGAACATCGTGTTCTCGCGCCCGATGTAATCCGAGAGCCATCCGCACAGAGGCCGCGCAATGCCATTCGCGACGCGGTCGAGCGTCAGCGCGAAGGTCAGCGCCGGCAAAGTGAGACCCACCAGGCTGACGGGCACGTCGGCCACCCCGAAGCTGCGGGCGATCCCTGCCAGATTGGCGGTGAAGGTCAGCCCGGCCGCGGTCACCAGCAGCGACATCGCGAACAGGATCCAGAAGAGCGGCGAGCGCAGCACCTCGCCGGGCTTGTGGTCGTGTACCGCGTGGGGCAGTCGCTCCGGAATCGCCAGGACCTCCGCCTCCGGCTTGCGCAACGCCAGGGACACGAGGCAGATCATCGCGCCCTGTCCCAGGCCGAACCAGAGGAACGCCGCCTCGTAGCCGTGATGCTCGATCGTGTGATGCATCGGGATGATGGTGAACGCCGAGCCGATCCCATAGCCCGCGACGGTCAGGCCGGCGGCCAGGCCCCGGCGGTCGGGGAACCACTTCAGCGCACTGCCCAGGCAGGTGCCGTAGACGCAGCCCGCGCCGATTCCTCCCAGCGCGGCACCGAGATAGAGCAAAGGCAGCGAGTCGGCCACGGAGTTCAGGCTCCACGCGACGGCCACCAGCACGCCGCCCGCGAGCGCCACCGGGCGGGGACCGAACCTGTCGACAACCCAGCCCTCGAACGGCACCAGCAAGGTCTCGCTCAGGATGAACACCGTGAAGGCGATCTGGATGGCCGCCCGTCCCCAGGCGTGCTTCTCGTTGATCGGGTGCACGAACAGCGTCCAGCCGTGCTGGAGGCTGGAGATCATCACCATGCAGACGATGCCGGCGAAAAGCTGGGCCCAGCGATTGTGAAGAAACCCCGTCATGTTCCCCGTTGCAATGATCGCCTGCCGAAAAGCTGATGATGCTGGACCGTAAATGAGTCGTCGTATTTCGTCGATCATCGGCCGCCGCGCCCGGCTCGGCGGCGCGAGGGCATGTTCCGACATCGAACTTTCATTTGATCAAAGTCAATGACGCAGTGCAGCATAAAGTGGATCAGAGGGAGACGTTCAGGAACCCGAGGGTGCGGTTATGGCAGATCAAGCCAGCCTCAATTTCTTCCAGGAATACTGGATCGACGCCTGGCAGCGCTCGATCCTCACGCTCGATATCCTGCGTGAGCGTGGCAACACGTTCGTCGAACGCGCCGCCGAGAATGCACCGCACGTCCTGGGCTTCGCCTTCGAGGTGGTGCTGGACGGGCGTACCCTGCCCCGCCCGGTCAACTACGTCCTCGTCAGCATCGTTCCTCCCGAGGGCGCGATCGTCGACCCCGCCAAGCCACCCTTCGTGATCGTCGACCCGCGCGCCGGGCACGGGCCCGGCATCGGCGGCATGAAGCAGGAGAGCGAAATCGGCGTCGCCCTCGCCGCCGGGCACGCCTGCTACTTCGTGGGCTTCCTGTCCAAGCCCATGCCGGAACAGACCATCGCCGATGTCTGCGTCGCCGAAGCGGCGTTCCTGGAAGCCGTCGCCGCGCGCCATCCGGATGCCGAAGGCAAGCCCGTGGTGATTGGCAATTGCCAAGCCGGCTGGCAGCTCATGATGACGGCCGCCATCCGGCCCGACCTGTTCGGCCCGATCCTGCTGGCCGGCTCGCCGCTCTCCTACTGGGCGGGCGTTCGCGGCCGCAATCCGATGCGGTATCTCGGTGGCACGCTGGGCGGCACCTGGCTGACCGCACTCTCCGGTGATCTCGGCCATGGCACGTTCGACGGCGCCAATCTCGTCGCCAACTTCGAATCGCTCAACCCGGCCAACACCTACTGGGAGAAGCCCTACAATCTCTACGCCAGGGCCGACACCGAGGGCGCGCGCTTCCTCGACTTCGAGACCTGGTGGGGCAGCCCGGTGACGCTGAACGCCGTCGAGATGCAGTGGATCGCCGACAATCTGTTCGTCGGCAACAAGCTCACCCGGGGCGAAATCCGTACGCCTGACGGTACCCGCGTCGACCTGCGCAGCATCCGCTCGCCGATCATCGTACTGTGTTCCTGGGGCGACAACATCACGCCGCCGCAGCAGGCGCTCGGCTGGGTCACCGACCTCTACGACCACGAAGAGCAGATCGTCGCCAATGGACAGACCATCGTCTATACGCTGCACCAGACGATCGGCCATCTCGGCATCTTCGTGTCGAGCAAGGTGGCAACCAAGGAGCATGCCGAGTTCGCCTCCTGCATGGAGATGATTGACCTGCTGCCGCCCGGCCTCTACGAGGCGGTCATCACGGAGATCGACGAGACGACGGCCAACCCCGGCCTGATCCACGGCAAGCACCTGTTTCGCCTGGAAGCGCGCACTCTCGACGACATCCGGGCGCTGGGTGCGAACAGCGAGGAAGACGACCGGCGATTCGCCGCCGCGGCGCGCGTTTCGGAGATCAACACTGGCCTCTACCGGACGTTTGCCCAGCCGGTCGTCCGTGCGATGGCGAGCGAGACATCGGCAAAGATGCTGCGCGAGACCCATCCGCACCGGATGCGGTTCGCCGCCTTCTCCGACCGCAATCCCTTCATGGCGTCGGTCAAGCCGCTGGCCGAGGCGGTACGTGCCGGCCGCAAGCCGGTCTCGCCGGACAATCCCCTCCACACGATGGAGAAGGTCGCGTCCACCTGGATCTCGACCTGCTGGGAGACCTACCGGCTGACACGCGATGCCATGACGGAAGCGATGTTCCTCGGCACCTACGGCTCCCCGGCCCTCCAGGCGATGGTGGGGCTGGCGGCAGAAACAACGGCGCCGGCCAAGCACGGCACGGACCCGGCCCAGGACGCCATCGCCGCGAACTGGCGGGCTCATCTCGAGAAGATGTTCGAGGTCGGCGGTCTCGTCGAGGCGGTGATCCGTTCGATCATGCATGTGCGCCTGCCGCAGCGGACCGTCGACGAGCGCGGTTTCTCCGTGCTGCAGGCCGTGCGTCGCATGCAGCCTGCGAACCGGCGCCTGAGCTTCGACGAGCTGAAGACGCTGTTCCGCGATCAGTACCTGCTGCTGCATCTCGACGAGGAGCGTGCGGTGCGGGCCATCCCGTTCCTGCTGCCGGACGATCCGGATCAACGGGCACGCGGGTGGCAGGTCGTCGAGGAGGTGCTCGGCGCTTCCGGCGACCTGTCGGCGGAGGGCCGCGAACGCCTTGCCCACCTGCAGCAGCTCTTCGCGGCGGCACGCCCTTCGCGGTGATGACAGAGAGGATCTGACGTGACGACACTGACGGCACAGCCGCACGAAAAGTACGACCGGCTGATTGCCGTGGCGCGAAAGCATCCACCGATGCTGACCGCCGTCGCCCATCCGTGCGACGCGGTCTCGCTGGAGAGCGCCGTACAGGCAGCCGGCAACGGTCTCCTGAAGCCCATCCTCGTCGGACCGTCGGCACGCATCCTCGACGTCGCGCACAAGGCATCCCTCGATATCGGATCCTTCGAGATCGTCGACTCGGCCCACAGTCACGATTCGGCCGCCAAGGCGGTCGAACTGGTGCGCTGCGGGCGCGCCGAGGCGCTGATGAAGGGCAGCCTGCATACAGACGAGCTGATGGGTGCCGTGGTGTCGCGGACGAGCGGCATCCGGACCGCGCGCCGCATCAGCCATTGCTTCGTCATGGACGTGCCCGGCCACGGCCAGGCGCTCATCATCTCCGACGCCGCCGTGAACATCGCGCCGACTCTGGAAGACAAGGTCGACATCGTCCAGAACGCCATCGACCTCGCACATGCGCTGGACGTCACCCAGCCGCGCGTTGCGATCCTGAGCGCCATGGAAACGGTGAGTGCCAAGGTCGCCTCGACGATCGATGCCGCGGCGCTGTGCAAGATGGCCGAGCGCGGCCAGATCAAAGGCGGCATCCTCGATGGCCCCCTGGCGCTCGACAATGCGATCAGCGTCGAAGCGGCCGCCATCAAGAACATCGTCTCGCCGGTGGCGGGCCGCGCCGACGTGCTGATCGTGCCTGACCTGGAGGCCGGCAACATGCTGGCCAAGAGCCTCTCCTTCCTGGCCGGCGCCGATGCCGCGGGCATCGTTCTGGGCGCCCGCGTTCCGATCATCCTGACGAGCCGGGCCGACTCGGTGACGACGCGTCTCGCCTCCTGTGCCGTGGCCTGCCTCGTCGCTGCGGCGCGACGGGCGAGTGCAGCTTCCGTAATCCCCTGAGGAAACATGAACGAGCAGATCCGTCCCGTCCTCACCGGCAAGAAGGCCCTGGTCGTCGGCATCGCCAACGACCAATCCATCGCCTACGGCTGTGCCAAGGCCTTCCGCGAGGCCGGCGCCGATCTCGCCGTGACATGGCTGAACGAAAAGGCGCGCAAGTATGTCGAGCCCCTGGCGCAGGAGCTGGAGGCGCCGATTACGGCCGAGCTGAACGTCGCCGAACCGGGGCAGCTCGAAGCGGTGTTCGACCGGATCGGCAAAACATGGGGCCAGCTCGACATACTGGTCCACTCCATCGCATTCGCGCCGATGAACGACCTGCAGGGCGGCCTGCTAGACTGCTCGGCCGAAGGATTCGCCAAGGCGATGGACATTTCCTGTCATTCCTTCATCCGCATGTCGCGCCTCGCCGCACCGCTGATGAAGGACGGCGGCACGATGTTCGCCATGAGCTACTACGGCGCCAATCGCGTCGTGCCGAACTACAACGTCATGGGCCCGGTAAAGGCCGCGCTCGAAGCCTCCTGCCGCTATCTCGCCTACGAGCTCGGGCCCCAGCGCATCCGCGTCCATGCGATCTCACCCGGCCCGCTGAAGACACGTGCCGCCTCGGGCCTCAAGGATTTCGAACTGCTGCTCAACGAGGCCGCGAAGAAGGCGCCGCTGGGCGAGCTCGTGGACATCATGGACGTGGGCTATACCTGCGCCTATCTCGCCACTCCCTTCGCGCAGCGCGTGACCGGCGGTACGGTCTATGTCGATGGCGGCACGAACATCGTCGCCTGAGGAACAAGGCATGGACAAGATCGGCTGCATTGCCGTCCTCAACGCCGGCTCGTCGAGCATCAAGTTCGCGATCTACGATGCCCATGACGACGGCACGCAACTCTTTCACGGCCAGGTCGAAGGCATCGGCACCAGCCCCCGCCTTCAGGCATTCAAGGCGGACGGCACGCTCGTCGCCGAGAAGGACTGGCGGGACGGTACGCTCGATCACCATGGCGCTACCGATGAGATCATGTCCGCAGGGCGCGAGCTGCTGTCCGGCCGGCACGTACTGGCGTTCGGCCACCGGGTCGTACATGGCGGAACCGCCTACGCCGCGCCGACACGGATCGACGCAGCCGTCCTCACCGAGCTTCGGAAGCTCGTGCCGCTCGCGCCACTGCACCAGCCGCACAATCTGGCGCCCATCGCGGCGATTCTGAAAGCAACCCCGCACCTGCCGCAAATCGCCTGCTTCGACACCGCCTTCCATCGCAGCCAACCGGCACTCGCCCAGAAGTTCGCCCTGCCGCGCGAACTGACCGCGGACGGCGTGCGTCGCTACGGATTCCACGGCCTGTCCTACGACTATGTCATGGCCCGCCTGAAGGAGATCCAGCCGGAGCTGGCGAAGTCCCGGCTGATCATTGCCCATCTCGGCAATGGCGCCAGCCTGTGCGCCGTACGCGACGGTCGCAGCGTCGCCAGCACCATGGGGTTCACGGCGGTCGACGGGCTGATGATGGGCACCCGCACCGGCGCACTCGATCCGGGGGTCCTGCTCTACCTGCTGAAGGAACGAGGCCTCGACGCCACAGGCATCGAGGATTTGCTCTATCGCAAGTCCGGGCTCCTGGGCGTGTCGGGCATCTCATCCGACATGCGCACCCTGCGCGCCTCGGCGGCGCCGGAAGCGCGCGAGGCCATCGACCTTTTCGTCTATCGCATCGTCCGGGAAATCGGATCGCTCGCGGCCGCGCTGGGTGGGGTCGACGGCATCGTCTTCACTGCCGGCATCGGCGAACGCGACCCCGCAACGCGTGCCGAGATATCCGCCGGCTGCGCCTGGCTTGGGCTGAAGCTCGACCCGGCGCTCAACGCCGCCGGCAACGGCCGCATCAGCGTCGACAGCGCGGCCGTATCGGCCTGGGTCGTGCCGACCGACGAGCAACGCATGATCGCCCGCTACACACGGGCGGCGCTGCGCGGCTGACCGTCAGGATTTCTTGAAGGTCACCGGCACGTCCATGGTCGTGCCCCGGATATATCGGCCACTCAGCGCATCGCCATTGCGCCGGAGCACGTATCGTCCGCCGAGCGCAGCTTCGATCGTGAGCGTGCCATCGGCAACGATGCCCTGATTGATGCGCTTGATCGAGTCAGGCTTGTCGCCGAAGGTCGAGACGAAGCCCTGAGGCGCGAACTCCATCCTGCCTTCCACGCGTCCGCCGGCACCGATCGAGGTGACGATAAGGGTGGCCTCGCCGATGCCGGGAACGTCGCCCTTCCAGGTTCCGACGAAGATGCTCCCCGCCGATTGGGCAAAACCAGCCGAACTCAGCGACGCCAGTATCCCGGCGACGAATACCCGTCTCGACTGGATATGGATATTCACCATCATCCCCAGCTCAGCGTGATCGCGACATCGCCCGGCATGCCGCCTGGATAGTCGACGATGTGATAGCGGATGTGGTAGCCGAGCGGCCGCAGCTTGCGCTTCCAGAACTCGTAGATTTCCTTGGGAAGTCCGGTGAGCGTTTTCTCCCAGCCCTCCTCCACCTGATTGATCGCCCGGCCGCTGTCGGTACAGATATGGTTGGGGAAGCGCAGCACCTGGACGGAAGTCAGGCCGTTGTCCATCGCGCGGCCGATGATGAGCGAGGCCTTCTCGCTTGCCTGCTCGTCGGTCAATCCCGACGGCGCAAGCAGGTGCTCGATGAAGGCCTTCTTCTCGGCCTCTTCCGCCGCCTGAGCCTTCAGCGCAGCCGACGCCTTGGCGCCCTCCGCTTCGGCAAGCTTTATGTGCAGTTCCTTGACACTCAGCAGCTTGGACATCCTCAACTCCCCGGATGAAATGAAGTGTTTACGCCTAGTATTTCTGTGAGACGTAACGACGATCGGCGATCGAGGCCCGGTCATCGTAGGCGCGCTTGTCGGAGCGCGACGGCAGCTTCACCCTGGCGCGATCGACCTTCTTGTAGGGAATCTGCGACAGGATGTGCGCGATCACGTTCAGGCGCGCGCGCTTCTTGTCGTCTGAATGGACGATGTGCCAAGGCGAGTGTTCGGAGTCGGTGTACTGGAACATCAGGTCGCGCGCCCGGGAGTAGTCGTACCAGCGTGAGTAGGACTCGACGTCCATCGGGCTCAGCTTCCACTGGCGCACGGGATCCTCGATCCGCGCCCTGAAACGCCGGTCCTGCTCCTCCTGCCCGACCTCCAGCCAGATCTTGATGAGCCGCATGCCGCCGTCGATGACGAATTTCTCGAAGATAGGGCAGATCTCGAGGAAGCGCTGGTGCTGTTCGGGCGTACAGAAGCCCATCACGTATTCGACGCCGGCGCGGTTGTACCAGCTGCGGTCGAAGATCACGATCTCGCCGCCGGCCGGGAACTTCTCGGCGTAGCGCTGGGCGTACATCTGCGATTTCTCGCGGTCGGACGGCGCCGGCAGCGCGACGACGCGGAACACCCGCGGGCTGACACGCTCGGTCAGGGCCTTGATGGTCCCGCCCTTGCCCGCCGCGTCGCGTCCCTCCAGCACGATGATCACGCGCTCGCCGGAGACCTTGATCCACTCCTGCAGGCGGCAAAGCTCGACCTGCAGCTCGCGCAATTCCTTCTCGTAGACCTTGCGCTTCAACTTGTCCGGACCATTGCCGGTGCCGGCATCATTCTTCTTGGCCATACGCACCTCGATGGGTGTGAAGGGAAGAGGCTATCCTCGATAATCCATGCAGCCTTTGATTTTGGTCAACCGCTCGCACAGCATTCCACAAAGAACCGGGCGCTGCATGGTCTGCAACGCCCGGCATTATGGCACTGCCGCCTGAATCGGCGACCGCCGTCCTAGCGGATGATCTTCACGGCGATGGCGGTCTGGTGGGTCCAGACCGTGTTGACGATGTCGCCGGGCTTCAGGGTGCCCAGCGCCTGCTTGCCGGCCGCGGTCTGGATCTGCGGCAGGGTGATGACCTCGCCGCTGTTGGGCGACGGCTCTTCCGGCCGGCCGTTCGACGCGTTGATAATCGACAGGCCACCGCTGGCCGGCGACACCTGGGTGACCATGCCCGACATGCTCCACATGCGGATCGGCTCACGCGCGCCTGGAATTCCGGTGAGTTGCGCACCTTTCTCGATCAAAGACTTGGCTTGAGCGTCCGTCTGCGGAGACTTCTTGGCGATCAGCACGTCGATATAGTCGAAGTAGTTGCAATCGACGATCATGCCCTCGCGCAGCGACGAGTAGTTGGTGACCAGGTCGGCAGCGCGCATCTTGATGCGTCCCATATCCTCCCAGGTGATGTTGAGGACGCGGCGATCCGGATGCAGCCCGTCGATCTTGCCGCGCTTGAAGTTCTGGTAGTTGTTGGTGACCACGAACTCCTGCGCCGAGGCCGTCGTGGCGAACGCGGCCATACCGGTTGCGGCAAGCGTGCCGCCAGCCATCAGCTTCAGTGCGGTACGGCGGGATGAATGGGTCATTGTCGGTCTCTCCCCTCGGGTTGAAAGTACGGCTGCTTCCCAAGCCTGCCCGGCCAGTGGATCGCATGCCAGGACAGCAAGCTTCAGCTACGGGTCAACGCCTGTCCTTGACCAAAATCAAACCACCGGTGCGATCGGATTGTGAAGACCTCTCCGCGCACAGCTCTAGGACGTCACCTTGCCGGCCTCGCGAAGTCGATTGAAATCCAGGATCACGACCTCGCCGCTCTCGACCAGGGCGATGATGTTGCGGCTCTTGAGCTTACCGATCGACCGGCTGACGGTTTCGATCGTGAGGCCGAGATAGTCCGCAATCTCGTTCCGCCCCATGTGCAGCGTCAGGGGTTGGGCCGCGGACACATGCCGCTCGGCATAGAGCGCGCTGATCGCGGCCAGGAAATGCGCCACCCGCTCCGTCGACCGGAGTTGCCCGAGTACAAGTGTCAGGACACCAGTCTGTTTCAACGCGCTCGACAGGGCCTCGGCGAGGGCCGCCGCCAGGTCCGGGTGTTGTGAGGCAAAGACATCGAACTTGCGTCGATCGAAGGCGCAGGCCTCCACGTCGGTCAGGGCCTCCCCCTCGAAGGCATACGCACCATTTTCGTCGAGGTAGCCGACGCAATCACCGGGCGCGCGCAAGGCCACGATTTGGCGACGGCCGTCATCGAGCGTGTGCGAAACCGCGACGATGCCTTTGCGGATCTTGAAGAAAGCACCCATCGGATCGCCAGCGCGAAAGAGCGTTTCATGCCTCTTCCAGTGCCGCACGCCACCGAGGGAAAGCATGTGCTGCAGGCGCGAATCGTCCAACGGCCGGCACAAATTCAGCGTCCTGCCAATACAGGCGTCGCAGGGCAGACTCAGGGCGGCCTTGGTCCTTTGCGACGTTCCAAGAACCGGCGGCCGACCTAAGTTCGTAATCTCATTCACCATGCACGATAACATGGAACTCAGGCCCTCGCCATCCGGACGCGAAAGGCGCGATCAGGGCCCGGGAGGCTCAATCTCCGGCCCTGATACCTCGCCGTGGCGTCGTCGAGACGATCGATAGCGCCTGCCGCAGAACCTCGAAGATCACGGCCGTCGACCAGCCGAACATAAGCACCCCGCACATCGCCGTCGTCGGTCCGATGAGCCTCCACCGCTCGACGGGAACGACGTCGCCATACCCGAGCGTCGTGTAGTTCACGAAGGCGAAGTAAAGAACATCGGCGCCAGCAGGCACGGCCCCCACTATCTCGTAGGTCAAAGCCCACACGCAGACTTCGAGACCGTGCGCCATCATCAGGACGGAGACTGTCGCCACCATGGTCGAGGTCAGAAGCAGGGATGGCGACCGTCTCGGGTTCGCGGCGACGCCCTGAGCGACGCGCACCAGGACGAGCATGACCAGGGCGTGGATGACGATGTTGCTCACGCAGGCCGCCGCGCCGACAACGAACTGCAGCAGCATCGCCCCGCCTAGGCCGGAATCGCGAACACGGTGATCGCCATCACCAGATAGACAGCGATGAGCTGCACGCCGGTGAACCATGTCGACTTGCCATCGACGATCAGGACGGAGGCGACGAAGGTGGCGGCAAGCATGAGAAAGACCTCGACGCCGGAGAAAGCCAGGCTGAGCGGCTCGGGCGCCACGAAGAGGCTGAGCAGCACCAGCAGCGGCGCCACGAAGAGGGCGATCTGCGTGCTGCTGCCGATGGCGATGCCGACCGCCATTTCCATGCGATTGCGCATGGCGACCAGAACGGCGGTGCTGTGCTCGGCGGCATTGCCGACGACAGCCACCACCACGATGCCGACGAACAGCTTGGATAGGCCCAGGGCGGCAGAAGCATGTTCCACCGTCCCGACAAGGATCTCGCTCATCCAGACGATCAGCAGCGTGACGCCGGTCATGACGCCGACCGTCATGGAGACGGGCCACGGAATGCCGTGATGCTCCCCTTCGGCCGCCGGCTCCCCGCCGCGGAACAGGTGGGCATGGGTGCGCAGCAGGAACAGGAGGCTGAGCGCATAGACCACCAGCAGGACGGCCGAGACGACGATGCTGTAAGTGATGGACCGGCTCGCCATCTCACCCGAGCCCGTGGCTGCGAAGATCGACGGCACCAGGATCGCGATGGCGGCCAGCGCCATCATGCCGATCTGGGTGCGGACGCCGATGGTGGCGAAGCTCTGGACCTTGTGGCGCAGGCCGCCGGCCAAGAAGGCCGCACCCAACACCAGCAGCAGGTTGCCGATAATGGATCCCGTGAGCGACGCCTTGACCACGTCGATCATGCCGGCGCGCAACGCCACAAGGGCAATGATCAGCTCGGCGGCATTGCCCAGCGTCGCATTGAGAAAGCCGCCGATCCCCTCGCCCAGCCGTGCCGCCAGCTTCTCCGTCGCCACGCCCAGCAGGCCGGCCAGCGGCACGATGGCGACGCAGGCGAGCCCGAACACCAGGAGCGGCGCGTCGGGACGGGCATGGTGCATCCAGGCGGCAATCGGGACGGCCAGAAGCAGCCATGCCAGCGGCGCCTCGGCCAGTACACTGCGGATCGTCTTCATCGGTATGGCCCGCCGGCTCGTCAGCGCTTCGGCAGTCTGCTCGACTCGGCGACGATCGCCCGGTCGATCACCGCGAAAAGATAGGCATCCGGCGAAAGCGTGCAGCCGCCGCGGACCAGGCCGGCGAGCTGGGCACCCTGGTCACCGTCCGGGATCGTGACGCCACGCTGCCGCGCCGCATGATTGGCGAGAAACACCGAGAGGGCGATGCGCTGGTTCGGCGGCATGATGTGGGCTTCGCGGCAGGTGACGTAGGCCGCCTGGTCGAAGGTGACGGTCGCGGTCTGGGCGAGCGCGGCGGTGGAACCGGCGGCGAGCCCGGCGAGCGTGGTCAGTACGGCAAGCGTCCTGCTGGTCATGCGACGATCCTCCAGCTCAGTTCTTGTTGCCGATGGCCGTGCCACCGACATAGCCGACCGCGCCACCGATCAGGCCCGCGCCGACGACGGTCCCGAAGCTGCCGCCCGACACCAGGCCGATGCCGGTCCCCAGCGCCGCGCCGGTGACCATGCCCTTCTGGCCGGAAGACATATTGTCGAACTGGTCGCAGCCGCAGGTCACGCCTGCCAGGGCGATCAACAGAACCATGGTACGCATCGGTGCCTCCCCTAAGGGAGACCATTGTGAAGGGTCCGGCCGTGGGCCGGTTTGACTAAAGTCAAAGCCGGCCGCGACAGGCGCAGCTTTTGGCATCGCGCCGCGAGGTCCAAGGCTCGCGATGCCGCCGGAAGGTCGACTTGTCGCCGGAGTAGTCGCTTGGCGTGTCGGAGTGGCCACGAGTCGTTGTCTTAATCTTAGTCGGAGCAGCCGAAATGATTGAGTATCCACGCAGGTCGCCGATAGCCACTGGGCGGTGTTTGACTACCCAGCGCGCGCCGCATCGTTAGCTGTATGATCAAGCGCACTAACGAACATTCCATTGAGCTAGATCAAGGCCGCCCCAACGGTGGTAGCTACGAAGTCTCGCAAACTAGGGGGCAGGATGACAAAAACACGTCGAAGCACCTTCCGGCTACTAGCCGGAAGCGGAGCGATGATCGGCCTGTCGGCCTGTGGCGAAGTTCCACGTGGGCCCGCCGTGCCACGCGCGAAGGCGACGCACGCAACCGTGCTCGGCGTCGCCAATGAGCGTTTCCATCCCATTGTCGATGTGAAGCTCGCTCAGGACGAGTTGTTGCAGGCAGCGGAGCGCCGGCGACGCTTCTTTGGCGTGGCGACCCCGTTCGATATGCCGGAGTACAACATGCTGGCGGTATCCGGCGGCGGCGAGAATGGGGCTTTCGGGGCCGGCCTTTTGTGTGGGTGGAGCGAACGCGGCGACCGTCCGGTGTTCGACTGGGTGACGGGCATCAGCACAGGAGCCCTGACCGCGCCATTTGCGTTCCTTGGTACCGCTTATGACGCCAAGCTACGCGAAGTATATACGAACATCACGGCTAAGGATGTCCTGAGGGAGCGCGGACTGATTGCGGCGCTCAACGACGATGCGCTAGCGGACAATGCGCCACTCTTCATTACCCTGTCCCGTTACCTTGACCAGCAGATGGTCGCTGATCTTGCCAAGGCTTACAACGACGGTCGGCTGCTTTTGATCGGCACGAGTGACCTCGACTCGCAGCAGGGAGTCATCTGGAATATCGGCGCGATTGCAGCAAGTGGCCATCCGCGCGCGCAGGACACCATAGCGCGCATCCTGCTCGCTTCGGCGGCGATCCCAGGTGCATTTCCACCGACCATGTTCGATGTGACTCTGGACGGAAAGCCGTATCAGGAGATGCATGTGGACGGCGGCGCTTTCGCCCAAGCCTTCCTCTATCCCCCCTCACTGACGCAGCAGCGCCGTCAACGCGCCGCGGCGCGTCAGCGCGTCCTTCCCGTTGATGCTTACATCATTCGCAACGGCAGGCTCGATCCCAACTGGTCGACCACCAAGCGACAGACCCTGGGGATCATCGGTCGGACGATCGACACCATGATCACCGTCAGTGGAATAAACGATGTGGTGCGCATGTATAACACGACGCGAACTGATGGCATCGACTTCAACCTTGCCTACATCGGCACCGATTTCAATGACGTGTCGCCGGCACCCTTCGACCAAAGCTATATGCGGAAACTGTTTGAGTATGGCTATGTGCGGGCACGACAGGGTTATCCTTGGTCAAAGAAGCCCCCATTTGCCGTGTGATGACTTGAGGTTGCGTCACGTCAAATCAGCTGGCACTGGATCGCTATAGCAAAAAATTGATTCGCCTTGGGCACCATGTTGATTGCCAAGGCGGATGGGCGGATCGCGTCCCCGACGAGGTTTTTCAATTGGCTGGCACCGTGACGACCGGCGGGGCCGAGCGCACGCCGACGTCCGAAATCGCGAAGAGCAGCATTACGCTGTTGAAAGTCGACTTCGAGCGGAAGTCGGTGTCCGCGATCCAGAACCAGCGTCCCTTGTACTGGACGGCAACATGCGCCTCAGCTGGTGGTGCAGTTCCACTCGCAATATTGAGTAGCGACGGCCGTTCATCGGCGCGTGGCGGCCCTCCGGGTGCGGCCTTGCCTGCCGCAATGTCGTCTTCGGGAACTTGTGCGAGCACACCCAACTCAACCATGACCTGCAGCATCGAGCGGGTCACTAGCGCGATCTCGTCACCTTTGCCCGACCAGCCGCCATAGCGAACCTGATGGACCCGGCCCGTCCCAGAAAGGTGCAGGATGCGCCCTACTTCCGCGATCTTTGCGGCGATGTCGGGCGATACATTGGTGGGCGGAAAACCGACGATTGAGATTTCGGAATTGTTTTTCGCGCGCTCAACACGGATCTGGAGCGCATTGGCGCGCTGCAATTCGTAAAGGAGCTGCGCAAGGCGAGAAAACTCCGGGTCGCCGGGGCGGCTCATAGCAGAACGCTTGGATTCATTGGCAATGCCATTGATCGAGTCGACCACGAGCGGCATGACCAGAGTGGCAGGATACCCAGACTGCAACAGGAACATTACGGCGCTGGGAGGGATTGGCGTCATCAGCTTCTTGATGAAATCGTTTCCCGTCAGCGGCGCGTACATGATCGTCGGACGGTCGATGTAGGTTGCGCCAACGGCGGCAGTGCCCCCGACGGCGGCCGGAATATTTACGGCATTGGTCAAGTAGTTTTGCGCGGTGAAGCCCGCACCGACAGTAGTCTGTAGCTGGTAGCCGGCGATCACCTGCGCAATTTCCATGAACACTGGAAAATCCGCATAGCGCAGCTTGACGATATTGAGCAGCGTCTGTTGCTTCCAGGAGTCACCAATCGCCGCGCTGTAATCGGATCGATCCCGTGAAACGGTGGATGGACCAATACTGCTACATGCCCCGGTTACTGAGGTAATCAATAGGGCCGCAACAACGGCTGAAATCCGACATGCGGCCATAAGGCGTCTCCCAAGGCCGACGGCTACCTGTCTTCCTCAACGTGGACCTGAATCTTGCCGGCACTTACGGCAGCCTTGAGGGCGGCGTGGTCGCGCTCGGCCTGGTCGGCGTAGGCAACCGCAAAATTCCCCATGGCCACGTCGAAGGCATCGCTGCTACCAAGGTAGCCGCTGATCAGCCACGGATGGCTGGCCCGGCCATGCGCCCGCGCCAGCGCCCAACCACAGAGTTCGCCGTAGATCGCCAGCATGCTGCGATCAAACGTTTCGACGAGTGGCTTGATCTTCGCGTCACGCAACTGACGCACGTAGACCTGACGGCCTTCGAGACCCGTCAACCAGCCAAGAAAGACATCTGACGAGGATTGCATCAGGCGCTGCCCCTGAACCACGCGCTGGCCCGAGTGACTATAGAGGCTCTTGCCCGCGTAAGGCTCGAGCACCGATGCGACAGCCTGCTTGAACTGCAGAAACAGAGGCTCATTGGACGAGGACATGAACAGGCCAATGGAGCAGTACCGCCCGACACTGCCAATCCCCACGACCTTTATGGCCACATCCACAAGGCGGTAGCGGTCCAGTAGCGCGCGCCGGTCGTCGGGGAGCGTCTCCCGATACTCGGCCAACGCCTTGTCCAGGAAATCTCGGAAGCCTTCTTCACGTGTTGCATCGGCGTGGAATATCAGCGGAGGCTGGTCCTTGATATGTACCTGACCGCCGACCATTTCGGCCAGCTTCGGGTAGTCGACGTCCGATCCGCCCTCCTCCTGTGCCTTATCGATCCGGCGCCGCACGCGCTTCTTCAAACCCGCGTCGTCGAGCCGGGCGATGACATCCTCTGCACTGATATGTGCGTACCAAGCCTCCAGCGGACTCATCTCCGCGACTTCCCGTAGTCGCTCGCGATAACTGCGGGCACAGTTCACGGCCGCGTCGCGACCAGCCGAGTTCGACAGGCCATTGGACCTGGCCGCCAGCACGAACGAGGCGACCAACCGCTTGACGTCCCACTCCCAAGAAGCCGGCAGCGTTTCATCAAAGTCGTTGATGTCGAAGGCAATGTTGCGTTCGGGCGTAGCGAATCCGCCAAAGTTCAACAGATGGCAGTCACCGCAGGCCTGGACATTGACCCCCATCGAGGGAGTCGTGGCGAGGTCGGCGGCCATGACGCCAGCCGCTCCCCGGTAGAACGTGAACGGCGACTTCAGCATCCGGCCATACTTAATCGGGATCAGTTCAGGAACGCGACCGACATCGGAGGCCTGAAGAAGCTCGAGCGGGTCCGGCCGGTCCTTGTGCCGCTTCCACACGCCCTGGCTCGCCCGCGGGACCGCGTCGCGCAGGCGCTTGCCGGCTGCGACGAGATCATTCGCTGGCACTGAGTGCACTGGACGCTCGGCTTCTGGCACGCCGGTCTTGGTTGGCAGCCTTGTCACGTTGCTCATCGAGCTCTTCCCGGAAGGCGGTGAGCACCGCAGCTCACATTACGAATTTATTAATGCTATAGCCCAAAGGCCAAGGAACCTTGACGCAGATCAAGAGGCCTTCGCGTCGACCCCATTGCCGTCAGCGGAATTGAAACCGCGGGCAGGGATGGCGGCGGACTTCCTCGTAGTACGCGACGTCGATCGGCGGGACGTCCTATGGCGTATCCGCCAAGAACGTGAAAAGTCCGACTAGCAGATGCCCAGACACCAGCGGGAGCCAACCAAGTGTGGTCGTATAAACTCGTCCCGGTCGACCACAACAGCATCCGGCTCGAAGGCTCTCCCCGTCATCCTGGAGAAGCTCGCGTACCGGGGGCTGTCAAAGTCGTCTCCCGAAGTTCTCTCTTTTTTCGGGAGTGGCGTTCCCTACGGGATTCGAACCCGTGTCGCCGCCGTGAAAGGGCAGTGTCCTAGGCCTCTAGACGAAGGGAACGAAGCCTCCAAGCGCGTGGGTGAGATACCGGCTTGGAAGCAGAAAATCAAGCAAGCACGGAGCCGGCTGCCGATGCAGCGTCATCGATCTGAAGGCGCACCGTCTCCCGGCCGCCGAAGCGGTCGATTTTGAGCGCTCCGGCAACATGCAGCACGGGCCGCGCGGAATCCAGAAGCGCCGGTCCCAGCTCGCTCTGATTGGCCCGGAAGGCGATGGCGTCGACCCGGCCGCGCTCGGCGCCGACCAGGGTACAGCGAACATGCCCCTCCCCGACGGGCTGGGCATAACTGACGCGCACGCCGGTGAGGGCAAATCGCGGCTGGGCGTTGCCGGAGCCGAATGGTCCGACACGCTCGATCATCGAGATGAGTTCCTTGGTGGCCGCCGCGGGAGCGAGCGCGGCATCGATCCCCAATTCACGAACCGGCGGGGCGGCGCCGAGTTGGGGCGCGATCCGCCCGTCGAGGAAGCGCATCAGTTCGGGCAGCGAATCGCGCGCCACGGTGAGGCCGGCGGCCATCGCATGCCCGCCTCCATTGACCAGCAGACCTTCCTGCCGTGCCGCGATCACCGCCGCTCCGAGATCGACGCCACGCACCGAGCGGCCCGAGCCCTTGCCCAACGCCCCGTCCATGCCGATCACGAAAGCCGGCCGGCCGTAACGCTCGACCAGGCGGCTCGCCACGATGCCGATCACGCCGACATGCCAACCCTCGCTCTCGACCAGCAGCACCGACGGGAGGTTCTGGCGGTCGGCGCCGTACAGGCCCTCGATGCGCGTGATCGCCTGGTCGAGCACATCGCGCTCTATGGCGCGTCGCTCGGCATTGAATTCATCGAGCCGGATCGCGAGCGCCCCGACCTCGTGCGGGTCGTCGCTCGACAGCAGGCGCGCGCCGAGATCGGCCTGGCCGACCCGGCCGCCGGCATTGACCCGGGGGCCCAGCAGAAAGCCGAGGTGGTAGGCTTCCGGCGTTTCCTTGAGGCGGGCGACGTCGGCCAGCGCCGAGAGGCCCACATTGCGCCGCTGAGCCATGACCTGCAGGCCCGCCCTCACCAGCGCGCGGTTGACGCCGAGCAGCGGGACTACGTCGCAGACCGTGCCCAGGGCCACGAGATCGAGCCATTGCCGAAGGTCGGGCTCGGGTCGCGAGGTGCCGTACCAGTTGGCGTCGCGCAGCGCCCGGTTGACGCCGACGGCCAGCAGGAACGCGACGCCGACGGCGGCAAGATGCTTGTGGGGACTGGCATCGTCGATCCGGTTGGGATCGACCACGGCCACCGCCTCGGGCAGCGCGATTTCCGCCATATGATGGTCGATCACGATGAGGTCGAGGCCCACACGCCTGGCCTCGGCCAGCGGCTCGAAGGCGGTGATGCCGCAATCGACCGTGACGACGACGGAGGCGCCCTCTTCCCTGATCTTCAGCAGCGCCGGCGCATTGGGGCCGTAGCCTTCCTTGCGGCGGTCCGGAATATAGACGCCGATATTGCCGCCGACCGCCCGAAAGAAGCGCAGCAGCAGCGCCGAGGAGGTCGCACCATCCACGTCGTAATCGCCGAACACCACGATGCGCTCGCCCGTCTGCACGGCCCGGACGAGGCGCGCCACGGCGGCATCCATGTCCTTCAGGTGCGAGGGATCGGGCAGGAACTTGCGAAGAGTCGGTTCGAGAAAGTCAGCAACAGAGTCGAGGTCGACGTCGCGAGCCGCCAGCAGGCGGCTGATTGCATCGGGCAGGCCGTGACGCTGTGCGATGGCCAACGCCAGCCGCTCGTCGCCGAGCCGCGTGGCCCAGCGCTTTCCCGTCAGCGAGCGCTCGACGCCGAGGAATGCTGCGCGCTCGTTTCTGAAGGAATCGGACATACGGCCACCCTAACCCGAAGCGCGATGGCACCGCTCCGGCGAGCCGGCCGTCGAAGCCAGGCTTACGCCCAGCTCGGCAGGCCGGTCTTGATCGAGAAATTGTGGTGCGCCGAGACCCAGCGCACGGTGCCGGTCTTGGAGCGCATCACGATCGAATGGGTCTCGGCGCCGTTGTGGAAGCGGCGCACGCCCTTCAGCATCGAACCCGAGGTGACGCCCGTCGCCGCGAACATCACGTCGCCCTTGGCCATGTCGGTCATCGAGTATTTGCGGTTGAGGTCGGTGATGCCCCACTTCTTGGCGCGGGCCTTCTCGTCGTCGTTGCGGAACAGCAGGCGACCCTGGATCTGGCCGCCGATCGCACGCAAGGCCGCCGCCGCGAGCACGCCTTCCGGCGCGCCGCCCGAACCCATGTAGATATCGATGCCCGAATCGCCGGTCGAGGTGGCGATCACGCCCGACACGTCGCCGTCTCCGATCAGCATGATGCGCGCGCCGGCCTCACGGACCTTGGCGATCAGTTCGGAATGGCGCGGCCGGTCGAGAATGCAGACCACCAGGTCGAGGACGTCGACCTGCTTGGCCTTCGCCAGATCCTTGAGATTCTCCGACACGCTCTTGTCGAGGTCGACGATACCTTCCGGCAGGCCGCCGCCGACGGCGATCTTGTCCATGTAGACGTCGGGCGCATTGAGGAACCCGCCATGCTCGGCCATCGCCATCACGGCGAGCGAATTGGGCAAGCCCTTGGCGGTGATGGTCGTGCCTTCCAGCGGATCGAGCGCGATGTCGATCTTCGGGCCGCCGCCCATGCCGACCTTCTCGCCGATATAGAGCATCGGCGCTTCGTCGCGCTCACCCTCGCCGATCACGACGGTGCCCTCGATGGCCAGCGAGTTGAGCGACGTGCGCATCGCATCGACGGCGGCCTGGTCGGCCATCTTCTCGTCGCCGCGTCCCATGAGCTTGGAGGCCGCGAGGGCTGCCGCCTCGGTCACCCGCACCGCTTCCAGCGCAAGGTTGCGGTCCATCCTGCCTGTTTCTTCTCTCGTATCGGCCATCGTTCCCTCCGCGGCGTCTCTCAGCGCCTTCTAGAATGCCTCGATCCTGATCACGCACGGCTCTTCGGCGACGGCGCCGAGCTTGGCGATGCGCGCCAGGGCGCGCCGCATCGCAGCCTCTTCTGTCTCGTGTGTCGTCAGCACCACCGGCACTTCGCCCGACTCCGAGCGCCCGCGCTGCAGCATCGATTCGAGCGAGATGCGTTCCTTGGCGAGCGCGCCCGACACCGCGGCGATCACCCCCGGCCGGTCCTGCACCATCAGGCGCATGTAGTAGGCGCCGACATGACGGTCCATCGGCGAAGCCTTCTTGGTCGCGAGCTTCTCGGCGGGCACGACGAAGGCCGGCATGTGCCGGCCGCGCGCCACGTCGACCAGGTCGGCGACGACGGCCGAGGCGGTCGGTCCCTGCCCCGCACCGCGGCCCTGGAACATCGTCGTACCCACGAAATCGCCCTCGACGACGACGGCGTTGAACACGCCCTCGATATGCGCGATCGGCGTGTCGAGCGGCACCATGCAGGGATGCACGCGCTGCTCGATGCCGTGGCGCGTCTCGCGTGCGAGGCCCAGCAGCTTGATGCGGTAGCCCAGCTCCTGCGCGAATTCGATGTCCATCGAGGTGACGCGGCGGATACCCTCGACATGCACGCCGGCGAAGTCGACCCTGGCGCCGAAGGCCGCGCCGGTCAGCACCGCGAGCTTGTGGGCGGCGTCGATGCCGTCGACGTCGAACGTCGGGTCGGCCTCGGCGTAGCCCGCCGCCTGTGCCTCGGCCAGCACGACGTCGAAATCGCGACCGGTCTCGCGCATGGTCGTCAGGATGTAATTGCAGGTGCCGTTGAGGATTCCGTAGAGCCGCTTCACGCGATTGCCGACCAGACCCTCGCGCAGCGCCTTGATGATCGGAATGCCGCCCGCCACCGCCGCCTCGAAGGCGAGGCTGCGCTGCTTCTTCTCGGCCAGCGCGGCAAGCTCGGTGCCATGCAGCGCCAGCAGCGCCTTGTTGGCGGTGACGACGTGCTTGCCCGAGGCCAACGCCTTCTGGACGAGACGCCGCGCGACGCCACCCGAACCGCCGATCAGCTCGACCACCACGTCGATGTCCGGCGCGGTCGCCAGCGCCATCGGATCCTTCTCCCAGCGCATGCCGGAGAGGTCGATATCGCGCTTCCTGGCCTTGCTGCGCGCGCTGACGGCCACGATCTTGAGCGGCCGTCCACCGCGCACGGAGAGGAGCCGGCCGTGTTCGGCCAGCAGCTTCACGACGCCGGCGCCCACGGTTCCGAGCCCGGCGATGCCGATCCTGAGAGGAGAATTCATGGGCGCCTGATACGACAGGATAGGATCAGGCGCGAGCCTTGATCGGCGTGATATTGTCCCCAACGCCCCGCAGGTAGAGGTCGATGGCGCGACCGGGGTCGGCCATCACCGTGCGGATGTTGCGGACGGCCTGGCGGATCCGGTGCTTGTTCTCGACCAGGGCAATGCGGACATGAGCGTCGCCGTGCTCGCCGAATCCGATGCCGGGCGAGACCGCGACATTGGCCTGGGTCAGCAGCAGCTTCGAGAAGGCCAGCGAGCCCAGCTCGGCAAATTCCTTGGGCAGCGGCGCCCAGGCGAACATGCTCGCCGACGGAGCCGGCAGGTCCCAGCCCGCGCCCTTCAGCCCTTCGATCAGGACGTCGCGGCGCTCCTTGTAGGTGTTGCGCGCCTCGGCGATGCAATCCTGTGGCCCGTTCAACGCCGCCGTCGCCGCGACCTGGATCGGCGTGAAGGCGCCGTAGTCGAGGTAGGACTTGATGCGGGTCAGCGCCTGGATGAGCGTCTTGTTGCCGGCCGCGAAGCCCATGCGCCAGCCGGCCATCGAGTAGGTCTTGCTCATCGAGGTGAACTCGATGGCAATGTCGCGGGCGCCCGGAACCTGCAGCACGGACGGTGGCGGCACGCCGTCGAAGTAGATCTCGGCATAGGCGAGGTCGGACAGGATCCAGATGCCCTCGCGCTTGCAGAAATCGACGATGGCTCCATAGAAATCGAGATCGACGACCTGCGCCGTCGGGTTCGACGGATAGTTCAGCACCAGCGCCAGCGGCTTCGGCACGGCATGGCGCACGGCGCGCTCCAGCGCCGGCAGGAACTCCTCGATCGAGGTCGAGCCCGGCACCGGAATGTGGCGCACCGAACCGCCTGCGATGATGAAGCCGTAGGGATGGATTGGATAGCTGGGGTTCGGCACCAGCACCGTGTCGCCCGGCGAGGTAATCGCCTGCGCGAGGTTGGCCAGCCCCTCCTTCGATCCCAGGGTCACGATGACTTCGGAATCAGGATCGAGTTCGACGCCGAAACGGCGCGAGTAGTAGGCAGCCTGCGCCTTGCGGAGGCCCGGGATGCCACGCGACGCCGAGTAGCCATGGGCGCGCGGGTTGGCGGCGGCCTCGGCGAGCTTGGCCACGATGTGCGGCGCGGTCGGCAGGTCGGGATTGCCCATGCCGAGATCGATGACGTCCTGACCGGCGCCACGGGCGCGAGCCTTCATGGCGTTCACTTCCGCGAACACGTAGGGCGGCAGGCGCTTCAGGCGGTGAAATTCCGAGTCGTCCATGTCGTTCTTCCTTGGCGCCTAGAAATCGATGAAGACGTCGGCGCGCCGGTTTGCGGCGAGGCCGCGAGCAGTGCTGGTCTGATAGATCGGTTCGTCGTCGGAAGCGGCTTCCGCCATCAGCTGGTCGGCGGGCACGCCGAGACGGAGCAATTGCCGCGCGACCGCGAGCGCGCGATGGCGCGATACGTCGAAGTTGTCCGATTGAGCGATCGACACCGCATCCGCGGCAGCATGGCCAACGATGCGCACGGTCCCGCCGTTATCGCGCTGAATCTCGGCCACGCGGGCGAGCACGGCCTGGTCGGTTTCGTCGAGGCCTGCCGAGGCCTGGCCGAACTGGATCAGGGCAACCTGGATCGACCCATCGAAGGGCGGCGACTTGAGGCTGCTGAACGGCACCGCACCCGATTGGGCGGCGGCGATGTTGGCCATGGCGGGCATCGGCTCGCCGCAGGCATCGTCCGCGAAGTCAGAAGCCGCGAGTGCCACCGGCAGTGGCGCCAGAGGCAGCAGCGATCCCACGTCGACGCCCGACGGTTTCCAGCCCGGCTGCGGCGCGAAGGCCTTGTTCGGATCTGCCGGCGGTGCCGGTGGGGGCGCCGCGGCGGGCGGCGCGGGAGAGGCTGGCGGTGCACCGGTCGTCACAGACCCCGGCTCCGCTCCCGGCGGCGTCCAATTCGGTGGCGGAGTGAATGCCCGGTTCGGATTTCCCGCAGGTGCCGGCGCCGGCACGGGCGTCGGTGCTGTCGCGGGATCGGGCGCGGCAGACGGCGGCGCCATCGGCGCCGTGGTCACCGGAGCCGGCGGCGGCACGGGTGCCGAAACCGGCGCCGGATCAGACGTGATGGTGCCGGCACCGACGGGCGGAGCACCGACCGGAGCGGCGGCCGGAGCCGCGGCAGGCGCTCCCTCCTGCTTCTCCTTGCTCTTCAGTTCCTTGTCGGCAGCTTCCCGCTCGAGGCGTGCCTCGCGGTCCTTGCGGTCGCGCTCGGCTTGCTCCTTCTCGAGTGCTTCCTTCTGTGCCTTCTGCCCGCCCTTGGCCGAAATCACCGAGCCGATTGACGCCGTTGTGTTGCGCGTTTCGTCTCCTGCGGTGACCGCCGCATCGTACTGGCGGTTGCCTGGCGCCGGCGGAAGGGCACTGGCGGGCGCGACGTCGCGCTCGACGCCGGGACGCGGCGGCGGACCGACAGGTGCGGAGCCGTCGAACCAGCCGCAGCCCGTCAAAAGGGCGAACGCAGACACTCCGAGCAGGCCGAGCCAGCGGCCGCTGCCGATCGTGTCCTGGGGTCGCTGCATCTTCATCACCTGCTGTGTCCGCTTGAAGCCCGGTATCCTCCGCCTGTCTAGCGGAGACCGAGAGGAAATTTGACCCGTCAGTTGTCGCAGCCTACCTATGGGAAGCAAGTATCGATTCCGGTAGGTTCTGCACTAGGTATGGCACCGAAGCGGTGAATTTACCGCAAGAAATGCTGCAAAGGCAATGATTCGGAAGGGGAAACGCATGTCCGACACGCCCGCCCCCACGGCCCTTGGCGGCCTGTCGCCGGAGGAGTCCGCGAAGCTCCAGGAGGCCTTCAAGGACATCGCGACGCGCAGTCAGAAGCTGCTGCAGGATTTTTCCCAGAAGTACCAGTCCGAAGGACCGCAGCCGACCGATCCGCTGCACCTCACCCAGACCTTCATGGACTTCACGGCCAAGATGATGGCTGACCCGAACCGGCTGGTTCAGGCGCAGGTCGAACTCTGGCAGCAGTACATGAAGCTCTGGCAGGTCACGGCCCAGCGCATGATGGGCCAGACGGTCGAGCCGGTGGCGGAGCCCGCGCGCGGCGACAAGCGCTTCAACGATCCCGCCTGGAAGGACGAGGTCGTCTTCGATTACCTGAAGCAGTCCTATCTGCTCACGGCGCGCTGGCTGCAGGGGACGATCAAGGAAGTCGAGGGCGTCGACGAGAAGACCGCCAAGAAGGTGGACTTCTACACCCGCCAGTTCATCGACGCGGTGTCGCCCTCGAACTTCGCCATGACCAATCCGCAGGTCGTCAAGGCGACAGTCGAGTCCAAGGGCGAGAACCTTCTCAAGGGCCTCAAGAACCTGCTGGGCGATCTCGAGCGCGGCAAGGGCAACCTCGCCATCCGCCAGACCGACATGGATGCCTTCAAGGTCGGCGGCAACGTCGCCACCTCGCCCGGCAAGGTCGTCTTCCAGAACGACGTCATCCAGCTCATCCAGTACGCGCCCGCGACCGAAGAGGTCTACGAGGTGCCGTTGCTGATCGTGCCGCCGTGGATCAACAAGTTCTACATCCTCGACCTCAAGCCCGAGAACTCGTTCATCAAGTGGGCGACCGAACAGGGCTACACGGTGTTCGTGGTCTCCTGGGTCAATCCCGACGAGCGCCTCGCGAAGATGGTGTTCGAGGACTATATGAACCAGGGCCCGCTCGCGGCGCTCGACGCCATCGAGAAGGCGACGGGCGCGCGCAAGGTCTCGGCAATCGGCTACTGCATCGGCGGCACGCTGATGGCCGCGACGCTCGCCTACATGGCCGCGCGCGGCGACGACCGCATCGCCGCCTGCACCTTCTTCACCGCCCAGGTCGACTTCAGCGAACCGGGCGAACTCGGCGTCTTCATCGACGAGGACCAGCTCGCCAGCGTCGAGGAGATGATGAGCAAGAAGGGCTATCTCGAAGGCAGCGAGATGGCAACGACCTTCAACATGCTGCGCGCCAACGATCTCATATGGTCGTTCGTCGTGAACAACTACCTGATGGGCAAGGACCCCTTCCCCTTCGACCTGCTGTTCTGGAACGCCGACGCCACGCGCATGCCCGCAGCGATGCACAGCTTCTACCTGCGCAACATGTACCAGAAGAACCTGCTCAGCCAGCCGGGCGGCATCGTCATCGACAACGTGCCGATCGACCTGCGCAAGATCCAGATCCCCGTCTATATCCAGGCCGGCAAGGAAGACCACATAGCGCCGGCACGCTCGGTCTACAAGGCGACGCAGATCTTCAGCGGTCCGGCGCGCTTCATGCTGGCGGGCTCGGGTCACATCGCGGGCGTCGTCAATCCGCCGCGCAACAAGAAGTACCAGCACTGGCTGAACGAGACGGCGAAGAACCCTCCGACTCTGGCCGAATGGCAGGCCGGCGCCCAGGAATTCCCGGGCTCGTGGTGGCACGACTGGGACAAGTGGCTGTCGGCCCTGTCGGGCGCGAAGGTCCCGGCGCGCGTACCTGGCGCCGGTGGATTGCCTGCACTCGAGGATGCGCCCGGCAGCTACGTGAAGGTCCGCTCCGGCGAGCAGTAAACTCGCCTCCGGAGCAGCCTGACCAGCCTACTCCGCCGCCTTCGGAACGCCGCCGCGATAGGCCTGGCCCAGCCGCACGTAGGCGGCCGCCGAGCGGCGGAAGGATTCGAGGTCCTTCTCGGTAACGTCGCGCATTTTCACGGCGGGGTTGCCGGCCCACAGTTCGCCCTTGCGCACGATCTTGCGCGGCGTCACCACCGCTCCGGCGGCAACCATGGCGCCGGTCTCGACCACCGCCTCGTCCAGCACCGTCGAATGCATGCCGATGAAGGCATCGTCCTGGACTTCGCAGGCGTGCAGCAATGCGAGGTGACCCACCGTGACGTTGCGGCCGACGACCGTGCTGACGCCCCGGGCGGCGATGTGGATCACCGTCCCGTCCTGGATGTTCGAGTTCTCGCCGATCCTGATGCCTGGCCCGTCGCCGCGCAGCACGGCGCCGAACCAGATGCTGCAGTTGGCGGCGATCTCGACCTCACCGATCAGCGTCGCGTTGGGCGCGATGAAGGCCGTGCTGTGGACCTGGGGCACGAAGCCGTTGAAGGGCACGATGAGTCCGGACATCGGATCGTCACTCCACAAACCAGCAAGAGCGCAAAAAAGAAGGGCGCCCTGAGGCGCCCTTCGAGGATATCGGAAACGCGGGTTTAGCGCTTCGAGAACTGGAAGCGGCGACGGGCACCGGCGCGGCCGTACTTCTTGCGCTCGACCACGCGGCTGTCGCGGGTGAGGAAGCCGGCAGCCTTGACGCTGCCGCGCAGGCCGGGCTCGAACTTGGTGAGGGCCTGCGAGATGCCGTGACGCACGGCGCCCGCCTGGCCCGACAGGCCGCCGCCGGAAACCGTGGCGACGACGTCGAACTGGCCGTTGCGCTGGGTCACATCGAACGGCTGCTGGATCATCATGCGCTGCGTGGGACGAGCGAAGTAGATCGTCTGGTCGCGACCGTTGATGGTGATCTTGCCGGTGCCGGGCTTGACCCAGACGCGGGCGACCGCGTTCTTGCGGCGGCCCGTGGCGTACGCACGCCCCTGTGCGTCGATTTCCTTTTCGCGGGGAGCGCCGGCAACCTGCGCTCCGGCGGCCGGAGCCTTCTTCAGTTCGGCAAACGACGAAAGTTCGGTAGCCATGTTAGCCGATCCTCGAGTTCTTGGGGTTCATAGCAGCGATGTCGAGCTTCTCGGGCTGCTGGGCCTCTTGCTCGTGGTTCGGTCCGGCGTAGACGCGCAGGTTCTTCATTTGCGCCCGGCCGAGGGGCCCGCGCGTGATCATGCGCTCGACGGCCTTGATCAGGACGCGCTCCGGGAAGCGGCCTTCGAGGCGCTTGCCCAGGGTCTCGCCCTTGATGCCGCCGGGATGACCGGTATGCCAGTAGAACACTTCACGCTCGGCCTTGCGGCCGGTGAGGCGAACCTTTTCGGCGTTGATCACGACGATGTTGTCGCCGCAATCGATATGCGGCGTGAACATCGGCTTGTGCTTGCCGCGCAGGCGCATGGCGATGATCGTGGCGAGCCGGCCGAGAACGAGGCCTTCAGCGTCGATCAGAAACCACTTCTTCTTGACGTCGGCGGTCTTGATGCTGGGAGTGGAGTGCGTGAGGGCGTGCATGAGTCTTTCTTCCAATGAGCGCGCGCTTATGGGGAGTGTCTGGCGACTTGTCAAATCGCCGCAAATAGCGACGCAAAATCAAGAACTTAGAATTGAGGTATTATATTACCTCTCACTTAAGCCTTGCGTGGTATGGCATATGTCACGGTGGCGTGCGCCACCGGTTCGGGCTTGCCGTCGCTCCAGATCGTGAAGTCGCCGACCGCCAGGGTCTTGCCGAGCTTCATCAGCCGCCCCTCCCCGATCAGGTCGGCGGGCTCTGGCTTGCGCATGAAGTTGATGTTGAGACTGGTGGTGACCGCCAGCGCCACCGGCCCGAGCTGGGCCAGGATCAGCAGGTAGAAGCCGCAGTCGACCAGCCACATCAAGGTCGGGCCGGAGATCGTGCCACCGGGCCGCAGATGCCGCTCGTGCGTCGGCAGCCGCAGCCGGATCGTCTTGTCGTCGAGATGCTCTATCGCGAGGCCGAGATGGGCAGCCTGCGGGAAGTGCTCGTCGAGGAACTCGATCAGTTCCGCGGGCGACATCACCGGCATGACGCCCCTCGTCGCTTCCCATAGAATGCCGCCATGACCGCTGCCTCCAACGAATCCGTGCTTCTCCGCCGCGACGAGAGTCGCGTCGCCTTCCTCACGCTCAACCGCCCCCGCGCCATGAACGCGCTCTCGGGCGAACTTATAGATGCGCTGCAGACGGAATTCGACAGGCTGGCCGGGGACGCCGCCATCCGCTGCGTCGTCATCGAAGCCCAGGGCGACCGCGCCTTCTCGACCGGCCATGACCTGCGGGAGGTCGCCTCGACCCGCGACTATGCGTTTCATCACAGCCTGATGACGCGCTGCTCGGCGATGATGCTGTCGATCGGCCGCCTGCCCCAGCCCGTCATCGCCAAGGTGAAAGCGGTCGCGACCGCCGCCGGCTGCCAGCTCGTGGCCGCCTGCGATCTCGCCGTCGCCTCGAGCGACGCCACCTTCGCCACCTCGGGCATCAACAACGGCCTGTTCTGCGGCACGCCCTCCGTGGCGGTCGGCCGCAACATCGGGCCCAAGCGCGCCCTCGACATGCTGTTCACCGGCACGTTCGTCGATGCCGCGACCGCGATGCGCGACGGGCTGGTGAGCCGAGTCGTCCCCGCGGCCGATCTCGACCGCGAGACAAAGGCGCTGGCCGAGCGCATCGCCAGCCAGCCCCCGCAGCAGATCGCCTCCGGCAAGGCGATGTTCCGCAAGCACATGGAGATGAACGTCGAGCAGGCCTATGCCTACGCGACCGATTACATGGCCGGTGCCATCCAGCGCGAGGATGCGCAGGCCGGCATCGACGCCTTCGTGAACAAGAGGCCGAAGCCGGACTGGACGGGCAAGTAAACAATCAAGAAAGCAAAGGGAGAGAACTCATGAGGATCATGAAATTGTCGCGGCGCGCAGCCGTCGCATCGGCGATGGCGAGTGTCGCGGCGGCGACGGCTCCAGCGCAGGCGCAGGACTTCCAGCAGGGCAAGCCGATCACGATCGTCGCGCCGTTCGGTCCCGGAACGACCAACGACATCATCGCCCGCCTGCTCGCCCAGGACATGACGGCGACCCTGGGTCAAAGCGTCATCGTCGAGAACCGGCCTGGCGCCACGGGCAATATCGGCGCCGACTATGTCGCGAAGTCGCGCCCCGACGGCCATACGGTGGTGATCGCCTCGCTGAGCAACATCATCAACCAGGCGACCGGCAACACGACCGCCAACCTGCTCAACGACTTCGCGCCCGTCAGCTTTACCGGCGGCGTGCTCTATTCGATGTTCGTGCCCAACGAACTGCCGGCAAAGAATGTCGCCGAGCTGGTCGAACTCGCCCGCCGGGAACCCGGCAAGATCAATTTCTCGGGCTTCGTCGGCGGCGTGCCGCAGTTCCTGGGCGAGATGCTCAATCGCGCGGCCAAGATCAACACGGTGATGGTGCCCTACAAGAGCACGACCGACGCGCTGGGCGACCTGCTGACCAACCGCATCCAGATCTGGTTCACGCCGGTCGCCTCCGGCGTGCCGGTCTACAACGCCAAGCAGGCGCGCCTGCTCGCCGTCACCGGCGAAAAGCGGGCCGCGGTGTTTCCCGACACCCCGACCTTCAAGGAGTTGGGCTATCCCGATATCGTGGCCGACGTCTCCTTCTACATGATGGCGCCGAAGGGTACGCCGCAGCCGATCGTGGAGAAGCTCTACCGCGCCGTCGACAAGGCGCTGGACAGTCCGAAGCTCAAGGAGTCTTTCCGCGTCCAGGGCATCGAGGACAGGCGCGGCGGTCCCGCCGAGTTGAGCGCCTATCTCGCCGGCGAGCTTCGCCGCTGGACCGAGATCGTCAAGCTGTCGGCGCCCGCCAAATAGGAACGCCCGCCTCCGAAGCGAAGGATCCCTCACTGTCGTTCGGGATGACACCATTGCTTGGGCTTTCGCAGTGCGCCGATTCTAGAATCGGTGTCATCCCGAACGAAATGAGGGATCCTTAATTCATATGACTGCCCTACCCTGAATCAGAAGAGCGCGCCTTGCGGCGCGCTCTTTACGTTTGGCCCTGAGCCTGGAGGGTTACTGGCGCCAGTCGATGCCCTTGCCCTCGATCTGGCGGAGCGCGGCCTTCCAGTAGGTCATGCCGTACTCCGGATTGGCGCGCTGCTGCTTGGCGCGCTCACCGTACTGGCGGATGACATCCTCCTCGATCGGCGCGGCCTCTTCGTCGAGGCTGCGGGCGATGACCTCGACCTCGCAGGCACGCTCGAGCATGTACATGCGCCGCAGCGCGCCCGGGATCGTGCCGCCGACGGTCAGCAGGCCGTGGTTGCGCAGCACCACCGAGTTGCCGTGCTGGCAGGAGACGCCCAGCGCGTCGCATTCTTCCTGGGACGTCGGCATGCCGTACTCGTGATAGACGAGGTCGTCATAAACCGAGAGCGCGTCCTGGCTGATCGGGCGAATGCCCTTCTTCAGGACCGAGACGCCGGTGCCGGCGCGGGTGTGCGTATGCATCACGCAGTTTGCATCGGGGCGTGCCTTGTAGACACCACTATGGATGGTGAAGCCCGCGGCGTTGAACTTGCCGTCCTTGGCGTAGACGTTGCCGTCGATGTCCATCTTCACGAGGCTCGACGCGGTGATCTCGTCGAACAGGTCGCCGTAGTTGTTGATGAGGAAGCACTTGGGCTCGCCCGGGATGCGCACCGTCATGTGGGTGTCGATCGTGTCGGTCCAGCCGAAGAGGTCGGTAATCCGGTAGAGCGCCGCCAGGTCGCAACGAGCCTGCCATTCGGCTTCGGTCATATCCTGCTTGTCGGATTGCATCACCGTATCCATCTCGCGCTCCTGCTTGTGTGTCGGCCGATACCGTGGCGGTCATCGTAACGCAACTTTAGCGGGGGTGCGACGCACTCTTGCCCCTGCGGCACGCAGAGCCGCCCTGCGAATTTTCGGCACAGTATTTGCGTCTCCGATCCGGTGTCTGGGCGGATCGGAGGGCGTGCGTGGCGACCAACCCATTTCATCTCGCGTGGTTCTTGCAAGGCTCCAGTGTGCAGGCCTGGGGAGAACCCTGGACCGGACACATCGGGACGACCTGGGAGCAGCCGGAACTGTTCCTCGACATGGCCCGTAGCCTGGAGCGGGCCTGCTTCGACTACATCCTTCTCGAAGACTCCTCTTATGTGGGCGAGAGCTTCGGGGGCTCGACCGAGATCTATCTTAAGAAGGCCATCGCCGTGCCGCGGCAGGACCCGTCCGTGGTCGCCGCGCTGATGACCCAGGTGACCTCGCGCATCGGTATCGTGCCGACCTTCGGCACCTATGCCTATCACCCCTATCTGCTGGCCCGACTCATGGCGACACTCGACCAGGTGTCGGCGGGCCGTGCCGGCTGGAACGCCGTCACCGGCAGCTCCGATTTCGCGGCGATGAACTTCGGCATGCCCGGCATGCCCGAGCACGACCTGCGCTACGACATGGCCGACGAGTACATGGACGTGGTCCGCGGCCTCTGGGGCTCGTGGGAGCCCGGCGCGATCATCGCCGACCGCAAGAGCGGGAACCTGATCGACCACACCAAGGTCCACGGCGTGAACTACGCCGGCAAGTACTTCCAGACCCGCGGCCCGCTCAACTCGGGCCCCAGCCCGCAGGGCCGGCCGGTGATTGCCCAGGCCGGCGGCTCGCCGCGCGGCCGCCGCTTCGCCGCCGCCCATGCCGACACGATCGTCGTCAACGCCAAGGGCATCGACGCCATGCGCGCCTACCGCGACGACGTGCACAAGCACATGGTCGCGCAGGGCCGCAAGCCGAGCGATTGCAAGGTGCTGTACCTCATCAATCCGATCCTCGGCGAGACCATGGAAGAGGCACTGGAGCGCAAGAAGAAGCGCGAGAGCATGGCGCAGGCCAACATCCAGGAGCGCCTCGCCCACTTCGGCAAGGTCACCAACATCGACTTCGGCAAGTTCGACCTCGACAAGCCCCTGCCCGACGACGTGACCACCAATGGCCACCAGCTCAACCTCGAGCAGTTCCGGGCATTGGCCAACGGCCGCTCGATCCGCAAGACGATGGCCTCGTTCAATGCCGTCGACTTGTCGATCGACCTCTGCGGCACCTGCGATTCGGTGGCCGCGCGAATGGGCGAGGTCATGCAGGAAGTCGGTGGCGACGGCTTCCTCTTCTCCATGCCCAACGTCAACCGCCGCACCCTGGCCGAGATCGAGGACGGTCTGGTGCCCGCGCTCCAGGACCGCGGCCTGGTGCGCAAGGCCTACGAGCACAAGCAGTTCAGGGACAATCTTCTGGCCTACTGATCCAGCCGAACGAAGGGATGACACCATGAGCAGGAAGACAATCGGCCGGCGCGCTACTCTCGGTATCGTGGGTGCGGGCCTCGTGGCGGCCCCTTTCATCCGGCCGAGCTTCGGCCAGGCCGCCTGGCCCGAGCAAACGACGGTGCCCGACATCCTCAAGGGGAGCGGCGAGGTCCGCATCGCCACCTTCGGCGGCTCGATGCAGGAGGTTCAGCAAAAGGCCTATTTCGAGCCCTTCGAGAAAATCACGGGAATCAAGGTGCGCGCTTTCCCGGGTTCCGACGCAACCAAGATCAAGGCCATGGTCGACACCGGCAACGTCGAATGGGACATGGCCCAGCTCAGCCGTGGCTCGATCATGAACCTCCAGAAGCGCGGCGACTACTTCGAGAAGATCGACTACGACATCGTCGATCCGGGCGTCGAGAAGCAGTACCGCTTCGAGTATGGGCTCGAGATGCTGGTCTGGGCGCAGGTCCTCGCCTACCGCACCGATGCCTTCAAGGGCGCCGTGCCCTCCGGTTGGGCAGACTTCTGGGATACCAAGAAATTCCCCGGCGATCGCGCCATGTTCGGGACCAACAGCGGCGGCTGGCCCGAGATGGAATTTGCGTTGATGGCGGCCGGTGTACCACCGGATCAGCTCTATCCGATCGACGTCGACAAGGCGCTGGCGAGCTACGCCAAGATCAAGAAGGACGTCTTCAAGTGGTGGGACACCGGCGCCGTGCCGATCCAGCTGCTGACCGACCGTGAGGTCACGATGACCACGGTATGGAACGGCCGGATGGCTGCACTTCAGTCCGCCGGCGTGCCGGCGGCCGTCAACTGGAACCAGGGTCTGCTGAAGCGGGATGCCTGGGGTATCCCCAAGGGCGCCAAGAACAAGGTCAACGCCATGAAGTTCGCCGCCTATTCGACCATGGCCATCCCGCAGGCCCGCGTCTGTCTCGGCATCCCCTACGGCTCGGTGAACGCCAAGTCGAACGAGTACATTCCGGCGGAACGGCTGGCCGTTCTGCCCAGCGCGCCGGACATCAAGAAGCAACTCGTCAACTACAACTACGATTGGTGGATCGATAATCGCGAGACGGTCATTCCAAAGTTCAACAAGTGGCTGTTGAGCTGAAGCCATGAACGGCACTGGCGCGAGCCGGACTGGCTCGGATCCTCTGTCCGGCCGGGGCGCGTCGGTGACGCTCTCCAGCCTGGAGAAGACCTACGATCGCGCCAATGCCGCCGCCAAAGCCGTGGATGGCGTCTCGCTCGACATCCGCTCGGGCGAGTTCCTGACGCTTCTCGGCCCCAGCGGCTCGGGCAAGACCACCACCCTGATGATGATCGCCGGCTTCGAGACGCCGACCGCGGGCGACATCGCCATAGACGGCACGTCGGTCGTCGCCATGCCGCCCTACCGGCGCAACATCGGCATGGTGTTCCAGAACTACGCGCTCTTTCCCCACCTCACCGTCGAGGAGAATATCGGATTCCCGCTGAAGCAGCGCGGCGTGCCGAAGGCCGAGCGGGCCAGGCTGGTGGCGGAAGCGCTGGAGCTGGTGCACCTGCCCGGCTACGGCGCCCGCTATCCGCGCCAGCTTTCGGGCGGCCAGCAGCAGCGTGTCGCCGTGGCCCGCGCCGTCGTCTTCAAGCCGCGCCTGCTGCTTATGGACGAGCCGCTGGGCGCGCTCGACAAGCAGCTTCGCGAAAATCTGCAACTCGAGATGCGCCGCCTGCATGCTGATCTCGGAATCACCTTCATCTACGTGACGCACGATCAGGAAGAAGCGCTCACCATGTCCGACCGCATCGCCGTCATGAACGACGGCAAGGTGGCGCAAGTCGGGCGCCCGGAGGATCTCTACGACCGACCTGACAATCGCTTCGTCGCGGGTTTCATCGGCGAATCGAACTTCCTGCCGGCGGTCGTGCGCGGCATGGAGGATGACGTGGTCATCGCCGAGTGCGACGGCACCCTCATCCGCGCCCTGTGTCCCGGCCGGCCCGTTAGCGGCGAGAAGGTGACCCTCACGACCCGGCCGGAGCGCCTGCGATTTGCGGACAGTGCATGGGCTGCAACGACACCGCAGAACCGGATGAGCGTCACCGTCACCGAAGCAGTCTTTGCCGGCGAGCGCTGCCGCTACATGCTGCAGGCCGGCGACGGCACCTCGATCGTGCTCAAGGAGCCGTCCAGCGCCGCCATCCGCCGCCGCGCCGTCGGCGAGCGGGCGGAAATCGCCTGGTCGGTCGCGGATACGATCCTTGTCTGAGGTGGGCCGTGTCTGAGGTCGCACAGCCCGCCTCGCTTGCCCTTGCGGTCGCCCGACCGCAGTCGGCACCGTTCGACTGGCGCCGTGCGGTGCCCCTGCTGCTGGCGGCGCCACTTCTTGTCTACATGCTTGTCTTCTACGCATTGCCCGTCGTGGCGATGCTGCTGCGAAGCGTGAACGATCCTTCCTGGACGCTCTCTCACTACGCCACCCTCTTCGACGACGTGGTTTTCCAGAAGACGTTCTGGATCACAATCAACACCTCGGTCACGGTCACGCTGGGCTGCCTGATTCTGGGCTATCCGGTGGCGATGGGCCTGGTCCGCGCCAAGTCGATGGCGCCCTTCATCCTGGTGATCATCCTCTTGCCGTTCTGGACCAGCGTCCTGGTCCGCAGCTACGCCTGGATGGTGCTGCTGGGGCGCCACGGGCTGGTCAACGAGTCGCTGCTGGCGCTCGGCATGATCGACCGTCCGATCCGCATCCTGAACACGCCCCTCGCGACGCAGATCGCGATGATCCATATCCTCCTGCCCTACATGATCCTGCCGATCGCCAATGCGCTGCGGCAGATCGATCCGTCGCTGATCCGCGCCGCGTCGGGACTCGGCGCGACACCCTTCATGACCTTCCGTCAGGTGATCTTGCCGCTCTCCATGTCGGGCGTGGCGGCAGGGACCCTCCTCACCTTCGTGCTGGCACTCGGCTTCTACATCACACCGGCCATGGTGGGCGGGCCGCGCGACATCACGCTCTCGATGCTGATCGCCCAGCAGGTCGACCAGCTCAACTGGGCTTATGCCGCGACGCTCTCCGCCGTGCTGCTGGCGACGGCGCTCGCCATCCTTGCCGTGGCGCGCAAGCTGCCGGGCGTCGGCAATGCCTTCAAGACGAGCATGCGATGATGCTGGCGCGCATCGTCCCGGCGAGCATCGTCGGCCTCATCCTGTTCTTCCTGGCCTTTCCGATCGTCGTGGTGGCGATCGTGTCCTTCTCCTCGGCGACCTATCTCACTTTCCCGCCACCCGCCTTCGGCCTGCGCTGGTACGAGGCGTATTTCAGCAATCCGGACTGGCTGAAGCCCACCTGGGTCAGCATCTGGGTCGCGTGCGCCGTCGTCGTGCTGGCGACCTTCCTCGGCACGCTGGCCGCGCTCGGCATCGCACGCCTGCCCAAGGCGATGCGCGTCGTTGCGGCCGGCCTGATCCTGTCGCCGCTGATCGTGCCCGGCATCGTCGTCGCGATCGGCATCTACTACGCCTACTCCCGCTACGGCCTGGTCGGCACGCCGATCGCGATGGTGCTGGCGCACACCTGTCTCGCCGTACCTTTTGTCGTTACCAGCGTGACGGCGAGCCTGTCGGGCATCGACCCGCGGCTGGAGCAGGCCGCCCTCAGCCTCGGCGCCACGCCGGGCGCCACCTTCTTCCAGGTGACTCTGCCTCTGATCCAGCCGGGCGTACTCGTCGGCGCGCTTTTCGCCTTCATCACCTCGTTCGACGAGCTGATTGTGGCGCTCTTCATCTCCGGCACCGGCGCCGTCACCCTGCCGCGCCGCATGTGGGACGATCTGCGCTTCCAGATCGATCCGACCATCGCCGCCGTCTCGACGTTGACGATCGTGCTGACGGCCGCGCTGATGGGCGCCGCGCATCTCCTGCGCAAGCGCGCCGAACGGAACCGGATGGCTACTTCTTCTGCAGCGCCTTGACCGCCGCCAGCGTGTTGGCGACATGCTTGTCGGGATTGCGGTCCGAGAAGGCGTAAACGATCTTGCCGTCCTGCCCGATGACATAGGAAATGCGGTCGGCAATCCCGACGCTGCCGACACGAATCAGCGCCGAATCATAGGCCTTGATGACTTTGAGGTCGGGATCGGCAGCGACCGGAAACTTGCCGGAACAGGCCTGCGTCGAGAACTTGTGCAGCGTGCCGATATCGTCGGCCGACATGCCGATCAGCGTCGCCCCCAATGCCTTGAACTGGTCCGCCGCCTCGGCGAATTCATGCGCCTCGGCCGTGCAGCCCGTCGTGAAGGCCTTGGGGAAAAAATAGAGGACCACCGGACCCTTCTTCAGCGCGTCGGCCAGTGAAAACTCATAGTCCTTTCCGTCCAGCGCGGCCTGGGCCGTGAACACCGGCGCCGTGTCGCCGGGCTTCAGGGCGGCCCACACGGGCATTGCGAGGACACAGGCGAGCGCGAGGGCCGTTGCCGCAATCCGCTTCATGATCTTCTCCGCCGGAATTCAGGGTGGCGAAGATCATAACGCGCGACGCGTCGCGGCGGTGTCACGTCCCGGTGACTGCCTCGTTCAGTCGACGTGCAGGCCTTTCATGTATGTCGACGGCACGACCGACTTCACGGACTGGGCACGCTTGGCCAGCCAATAGGCCTGCGCCGCCGGCACCGAGGCGAACTTCGGGTCGACGCCCAGCTTCTGCGCCGCATCCATCGGCCAGTTCGGATTGTAGAGAAGCTCGCGTGCCAGCGCGATCAGGTCGGCCCGGCCTTCCTGCAGGATCTTCTCGGCCTGGTCGGCATGCACGATCAGCCCGACGGCCATGCTGAGGATGTCGGCGTCGTTCTTCAGCCGGTCTGCATAGGGAACCTGGTAGCCGTACGTCACCGGACCGGCGCTCACGACCGGCGAGCCGCGCATGCCGCCCGAACTGCAGTCGATCACGTCGACACCCTTGGGCTTAAGGATCTTCGCCAGCGCCACGCTCTGGTCCGGTCCCCAGCCGGAATCGTCCTCGACCGAGAAGCGCACGAACAGCGGCTTCGAGGCCGGCCAGTGCGCGCGGACGCTCTCCACCACCTCGATGGCGAAGCGCATGCGGTTGAGCTCGCTGCCGCCATACTGGTCGTTGCGCACGTTGGAGAACGGCGAAAGGAATTGATGAATCAGGTATCCATGCGCCATGTGGATGTCGAGCACGTCGAAGCCCGCCTCGTGCGCGCGGCGCGCCGCCTGCCCCCAGCGCTCGACGGCTTCCGGAATTTCCGCGAGCGTCAGGGCCCGCGGCGTCGGATCGGTGTCGGGCGAGTTGATGCCGCTGGACGAGACGAGCTCCCACTCGTCCCAGTCGTCGATCTCGGGCGAAGGCTTCAGCGGCGCACCGCCTTCCCACGGACGGAAGCGCCGCGCCTTGCGGCCGGAGTGGCCGAGCTGGATGCCCGGCACGGAATTGTGCAGCCGGATGAAGTCAACGCAGCGCTTCAGGCCCGGAATGAACGCATCGTCCCACAGGCCGAGGTCGCCCACCGTGCCGCAGCCGCGGCGCTCCACCTTGGTGGATTCCATGATCACCAGCCCGGCGCCGCCGGCGGCGTAGCGGCCGGCATTCACCAGGTGCCAGTCGATCGCGAAGCCCTTTTCCGCCGCGTACTGATGCATAGGCGCCACGACCACCCGATTCTTCAGGGTGACGTCGCGGATCGAAATCGGCTCGAACAGCATCGGACCGGCCATGTATAATCCCCCCATGAAAGCCGCCTTCAGCGACCGCTATGACGATCTCTACCTGCGCAAGATCCTGCGCGACACGAAGACTATCGCCATGGTCGGCCTATCGGCCAACTGGAATCGACCCAGCTTCTTTGCTGCGAAATATCTGCTGGACCGCAGTTACAAGGTCATTCCGGTCAATCCCGCCGCCAAGGGCCAGGAGATCCTCGGCCAGAAGGTCTATGGCTCGCTGGACGAACTGCCGGTAAAGGCCGACATGGTCGACATCTTTCGCAATTCCGAGGCCGCCGGGCCGATCACCGACGAGGCGATCAGGCATGGCGCCAAGGTCGTCTGGATGCAGCTCGGCGTGGTGAACATGGAAGCCGCCGAGCGCGCCGAAAAGGCCGGGCTCAAGGTGGTTATGAATCGCTGCCCCAAGATCGAGCATTCCCGCCTCGCCGGCACCATCGAGTGGCACGGCATCGCCAGCGGCGTCATCTCCTCGAAGAAGCGCGCGCTGTGATCCACCTCGTCGGCGTGAACCGCTCACCATTCACCCGATGGGTCGCCATCACGCTTCGGGTCCACGGCACGCCCTGCAAGCAACGTTCACTTTCGGGATTCAGCTATCGCGCTGACCTGCACCAAGGCAACCCTTCCGGCAGCCTGGCACATACCGACGAACCCGCCTTTCGCTCGACTGAGCCTTGATGATCGACGCCGCGCAACAACCTGGCGTGCAAAAAAGCTACGATTGGCGCGATCTGCTGTGAGCCGCCGGTCCGCGTCGCGCCAAGACTTGAAAGCGGGGAAACGACCATGAAGTTCGGCGTCTTCGATCATATGGACCGTGCCGGTCCCGACCTCGGGCAGCAGTTCGACGACAGGCTGAAGCTTATCGAGCTCTACGAGCGTGCGGGCTTTCACGCCTATCACCTGGCAGAACATCACGCGACGCCACTCGGCATGGCCCCCTCGCCCAGCGTCTTTCTCGCTGCAGTCGCCCAGCGCACGAAGACCCTGCGCTTCGGGCCACTGGTCTACACGGTCAACCTCTATCACCCCCTGCGTCTGATCGACGAGATCTGCATGCTCGACCAGATGAGCGGAGGTCGGCTGGAACTCGGTGTCGGGCGCGGCATCTCGCCTTACGAGGTCGGCTACTTCGGCGTCGACCCGGCCACCGGCGCGGAGCGCTTTGCCGAAGCGCTGACAGTACTGCTGAAGGGACTGACGGAGCGGCGGCTCCAACACGAGGGCAAGTACTTCACGTTCACGGACGTGCCGATAGAGATGCGACCGGTACAGCAGCCGCACCCGCCGCTCTGGTACGGCGCAAACTCGCTCGAAAGCGCCGATCGCCTGGCGCAACAGGGCTGCAACGCGGTGGTCGGGATGAATGCCGAAGGCGTCGGGCGGTTCTCGACCCGCTATCGCGCGGCCTGGAAGGCGCTGGGGCGGGCCGACGCCGACATGCCGCTGATCGGGCTGAGCCGCCATGTCGTGGTGGGCGATACCGATGTGGAGGCGCGGTCAGCCGCCAAGCGTGCGTTCGCGCTCTGGTACGATGCGCTCATCCACCTGTGGCGCGCCCATGGCGTGGGCCTCCCCCGTCAGATGATCCCCGCCGAATTCGAGAACGCCCTGGAGGCCGGTTACATCGTGGCAGGTTCACCTGCGACCGTGCGCGACCGGCTCCGGCGCGACAACGAGACCTCCGGCATCAACTACTGCCTTTTCCGCCTGGCCTTCGGCGACTTGACGTTCGAGGAGTCGGCACGCTCGGTCGAATTGCTCGCCAAGGAAGTGATGCCGGCCTTTACAGTCGGCGCCTGAGGGGTTGGGGAGATCCGCAGCACCGCCACACCAGGCTGCGGACCTCCCGCTCCCCCTCATGATCGCGTCTTCCCGGTCTTCGCCGGGAATGACGCGGCCCCCCTGAGAGAAGGCGTCGGTTGTAAGAAAGCCGGCGATGGTGGGGCCACCGCCGGCCTCTTACAGAGGTTCGCTCGGCCATCCGGGGAAAGATAATGGCTCCGCTTCAACCTCGAAGAACAAGCGCTACGCTTGAGTAGAAGGCTACGGTCGGAGCCCTAAGGCTCCGACCGATCGAGAGGTTTGCTAGGCCGCCCGGGGAGAGATAGCGACAAAGCGCGTCATCCCCTCTCGAAACACTTTCATGAGCACCGGCTTGCCGGTGGTCTTCGCTTCCTTGAGCTTCTCGACGGCCACCTTCGGGCTGTCGACGGCGTCCTTGCCGACCTGCTGGAGGATGTCGCCGGCCTTGAGGCCCTGGTCGTCTGCCGGGCTACCCGGCTCGACCGTGGCAACCACCACACCCTTCACGTCGCCATCGAGGCCGAGCTGCTTGCGCGCCTCCGCAGAGAGCGGCGCCAGCGAGACACCGTAGGCCATCGGCTCGGCCTTGGCGGCCGGGCCCTTGCCGTCGGCGCTGGCCTTGACGATCGCGTCGTCCTTCTGGCCACCGACCTTGGCGGTCAGGCTCATCTCCTTGCCGTCGCGCCAGACACCCAGCTTCACCGAGTTACCGGGCTTGACCGCGGAGATGGTGCGGGTCAGCTCCTTGATGCCGTCGATCTTCTTGCCGTCGACGCTCATGATCACGTCACCCGACTGGACACCGGCGGCGAGTGCCGCGCTGTCCGGCTGGACCACCGCCACCAGGGCGCCCTTCTCGTCCTTGAGCGACAGGCTCTCGGCGATCGCCTTCGAGACAGGCTGGATCTGGACACCGAGCAGTCCACGCTCGACCCGGCCGCTGTCCTTCAGCTCCGCGACCACCGGCTGCGCCAGAGAGGACGGGATGGCGAAGCCCAGGCCGATGCTGCCGCCGGTCGGCGAGTAGATGGCCGTGTTGATGCCGATCACGTTGCCGTCCATGTCGAACAGCGGGCCGCCCGAATTGCCGCGATTGATGGCCGCATCGGTCTGGATGTAGTCGTCGAACGGACCGGAGTGGATGTCACGGCCGCGCGCCGACACGATGCCCGTCGTCACGGTGCCACCGAGGCCGAACGGGTTGCCCACCGCCATCACCGGCTGGCCGACGCGGATCTTGGTCGCGTCACCGAACGAGACGAACGGGAGCGGCTTGTCGCTCTCGACCTTGAGCACGGCCAGGTCGGTCTTCTCGTCGCCGCCCACCATCTTGGCCGGCAGCTTGGTGCCGTCCGCCATGGTGATCGTGATCGAGTCGGCCTTGCCGACGACGTGATAGTTGGTGACGATCACGCCCTTGGCGTCGACGATGAAGCCCGTGCCGACGGCCTGGGCCTTGTCCTTCGACTGCGGGCGGCCCTTGCCGTCCGGGCGACCCGGCTGCATCGGCTGGCCGAAACGCTCCGAAAAGCGCTTCATGAACTCTTCCATCTGCTTCTGCTGCGAGTCCGACATGCGGGCCTCGCCGTCGTCGTCCGCGCCGGCCTTCATGGTGACGGCGACGTTGACGACCGCAGGGGTCACCTTGGCGGCCAGGTCCGAGAAGTCCTGAACGGGCATGGCCGTCTGGCCGGCGATGGCCGCGGGGGCGGTGAACATCGGGGCGATCAGGGCAGGCGCCGTCAGGGCGGTGGTGAGCGCCAGGGCAGTCAGGATACGGGACTTGGTCTTGGTCATGATAACTACAGCCTCCTCCTTGGGGGGTGAGCGGAATATGGGGGAGGACCCGTAGCGCCCTGATGGCCGCAGGATTGAATGTTTGTATAGTTGGGGAACGTTGCGCCGGGAGCCGGCGCCGGATAGACGGGCGCCGTGAAGATCCTCCTCGTCGAAGACGACAAGCAAACCGCCGATTACATCGCCAAGGGCCTGCGCGAGCACGGCCACGTGGTCGACCATGCCGACAACGGGCGCGACGGCCTGTACCTCGCCACCGGCGAGAAATACGACGTTCTGATCGTCGACCGCATGCTGCCGCAGATGGACGGGCTGTCGCTCGTGAAGGCGGCCCGCGCCTCCGGCGTGAAGGCGCCGGTCCTGTTCCTGACGACCATGGGCGGCGTCGACGACCGGGTGGCCGGCCTCGAAGCCGGCGCCGACGACTATCTCACCAAGCCCTTCGCCTTCGCCGAACTCCGGGCGCGCATTGGCGCCCTCTCGCGGCGTCCGCCGATCGTGGCCGCCACGTCACTGGTCGTCGGTGACCTGGAGATGGACCTGCTGGCCCGCACGGTGACGCGCGCCGGCAAGCGCATCGAGCTGCTGGCCCAGGAGTTCAAGGTCCTCGAATACCTGCTGCGCCATGCCGGCGAGGTGGTGACGCGCACCATGCTGCTGGAGAAGGTCTGGGACTTCCATTTCGATCCCAAGACCAACATCGTCGAGACGCACATCAGCCGCCTCCGCTCCAAGATCGACAAGGGCTTCGACAAGCCGCTTCTCCATACGATCAGGGGGGCCGGCTATGTCATCCGCGCGCCTGACTAGGATCCTGCGCTCGGCGAGCTTCCGCCTGCCGCTGCTCTACGCGGTGCTGTTCATCCTGTCGGCGGCCGTGCTGTTCGTGAGCGTCTACTGGACCGCGACCGCGGCGATGCAGAACGACATGGCGGCGGTGCTGCGCTCCGAGGCCTACCAGCTCGCCGAAGTCCATCGCCGCACCGGGCTCGCGGGACTGGCCGAGCAGATCACCCGGCGAATCAACTTCCGCACCAAGGGACCGATCTTCTACCTGCTGCAGGCACCCAACCGCCGGGTGGTCGTCGGCAACTTGCCCGGCATGCCGCCGGTCAACGGCGCCGTCGACTTCGAGCCCCAGGGCGAACAGCCGGAGCCCATCGACCCCGAGCGCGCCGGCGAGCGCCCCAAGCTTACCGGCTTCGGCCTGACGCTGCCCGACGGATCGTTCCTGCTGGTGGCGCAGGACGCCAATCGCCTGGTCGACATGCAGCGCGCCATCATCCGCGCCTTCGCCTGGTCCGGCGGCCTCACCCTGCTGCTCGCCATCGCCGGCGGCGCGCTGCTCGGCAGCAATTTCCTCCGGCGCATCGACACGATCACGCGCACCAGCCGCGCGATCATGGAAGGCGATCTTTCCGCCCGAATCCCCGAGCGCGGCACCCACGACGAGATCGACCAGCTCGTGGCCAGCCTCAACGCCATGCTGGCGCGAATCCAGCAGCTCATGGATGGGCTGCGGCAGGTATCGAGCGACATCGCCCACGACCTGCGCACCCCGCTCGGCCGGCTGCGCCAGCAGCTCGAGGATGCCCGCGAACGAGCCACCACGGTGGCCGACTACAGCGCCGCCACCGACGCCGCCATCGAGGAGGCCGACGCGCTGCTGGAGACCTTCTCGGCCTTGCTGCGCATCGCCCAGGTCGAGGCCGGAGCCCAGAAGAGCGGCTTCGCACCGTTCGACGTCTCGGCCTTGCTGACGAGCCTGGGCGAGACCTACGAGCCTGTCGCGGAGGATTGCGAGCGTGCTCTCGACGTGCGGGTGGAGCCCGGCGCCACCATGACCGGCGACCGCCAGCTGATCGCGCAGCTCGTCTCCAACCTGCTGGAAAACGCGCTGCGCCACACGCAAGCGGGCACGAAAGTCCGGCTTGGCCTGAAGCGCCAGGACGACGGGTTCGAGATCGAGGTGGCCGACAATGGCCCCGGCATCCCCGCTTCCGAGCGCGACAAGGTGTTCGACCGCTTCTACCGGCTCGACCGCAGCCGATCGACCTCCGGCAGCGGCCTCGGCCTCGCCATGGTCAAGGCGATCGCGGGCCTGCATGGGCTCACGATCCGGCTCGAGGATGCAAAGCCCGGGCTGCGCGTCGTCCTTCAGACGGCCAGGTAGCGCTTCTTCACGTCGTCGTTGGCGCGCAGCTCGTCGATCGAGCCGCGGAAGACGATATGACCCTTGTCGATCACCGCGACATGGCTGGCGATATCGAGGCAGAAATGCATGTTCTGCTCGGCCACGATCAGGGTCGTGCCCATGTCGCGCAGGCGCTGGATCAGTTCGCCGATCTTCTCGACGATGATCGGCGCCAGCCCCTCGCTGGGCTCGTCCAGCAGCACCACGTCCGGATTGCCCATGAGCGTGCGCGCGATGGTGAGCATCTGCTGCTCGCCGCCGGACAGGCGACCGCCCATGCGGCCGCGCATCGAGGCCAGTATCGGGAAAACGTCGTAGATCTTCTCCAGCGTCCAGTCGATCCGGCCGCCGATGCCCGGCTTGATCGCAATCCTGAGATTGTCGTCGACCGAATGCTCGGGAAAGATCTGCCGGTCCTCGGGCACGAACCCGACACCCTCGCGCGCGATGCGATCGGGCGTGAATATCTGCACCGGCGTTCCCCGCACGGTGACCGTGCCACGCTTGGCCGGCGCGATGCCGATGATCGACTTCATCGTCGTGCTCTTGCCCGCGCCGTTGCGGCCGAGCAGCGCGAGCGACTGGCCCTTCTCCACCCCGAACGATACGCCGAACAGGATCTGGCTGGCGCCGTAGAAAACGTCGATGTCCTCGACGCGCAGGATCTCCGCGGCGCTCATGCCGCCGCCCCTTGTCCGGAAGTTCCGTGCGCGGACTTGCCGAGATAGGCCTCGATGACCTTCGGGTTGGTTCTGACCTCGTCGGGCGTGCCCTCGGCGAGCACCGCGCCGTAGGACAGGACCCGAACGGTCTCGGCGACCTTGAAGACGATATCCATGTCGTGCTCGATGAAGATCAGGGTCATGCGACGGGCGCGCCACAGGCGCTGGACCGTCTCGATCATCCGCCAGCGTTCCTCGGGCCCCATGCCGGCGGTCGGCTCGTCGAGCAGCAGCACCTTCGGCTCCAGCGCCAGCGCCAGGCCAATGTCGAGCAGCTTCTGGTCGCCGTGGCTGAGATTGCGGCTGAGGATGCCGGCGACCCGCGTGAGCCCCAGCAGTTCCATGATCTCATCGCCCTGTCGCGTGGTCGCGGCGAGCGGAAAGGGCGACCGGAGTACGGTTTCGCGGTGCTGATGCGCCTGAGCCGCAGCCGCGAGGGCCTCCGTCACGGTGAGCGTCGGGAACAGGCTGGCGACCTGGAAGGCGCGGCCGATGCCAAGCCGCACGATCCGCCGTTGCGACAGGCCTGCAATGTTCTCGCCCGCCAGCAGGATGCGCCCGGAGTCGGGGGGAAAGCGGCCGGTGATCAGGTTGAACAGCGTCGTCTTGCCGGCGCCGTTGGGACCGATGATGGCGCTCAGCGAGCCGTCGGCGAAGTCGAGCGTCACGTCGCGGGTGGCCGCGACGCCGCCGAAGGACTTCTTGAGATTCTCGAGCTTGAGCATCTCAGCCGTCCCTGCCCTTTTGCGCATCCTTGTCGGCCGCATCGCGCACCGCCTGAGCCGCCGCCTGGCGCCGGTTCTCCCAGCGCTCGGCCAGCAGGTCGAGCGGGCCTTTGCGCAGGCCGAGCACGAGCACCAGGATCACGACTCCGAGCACGAGTTCAGTGTGGCTGGTGTAGCTGACCGTGATGTCGTTCAGCAGGCGCAGGATCACCGTCCCGACCAGCGGCCCCAGGAAGACATTCGATCCCCCCAGCATGATCATGAAGATCGCCTCGCCCGACGTCGTCCAGAAGCCGAAGTTGGGATAGGCGCCGGACACGAACAGGGTCAGCAGGATGCCGCCCACGCCCGCGATGCAGGCGGAGATTACGAAGCACGCGAGCTTCACCATCGGCACGTTGATGCCCAGGAACGCCGCCCGCTCCTGATTGTCGCGGATCATGCGCAGCGTGTAGCCGAACGGGGATGTCACGACCTGCCGCAGGATGGCGATGCAGACGACGAACGCCACGGAGCAGAAGATGTAGAGCTGTGTCCGGTCGGCGAGGTCGATGCCCAGGAACTTCGGCCGCGGGATACCGCCCATCAATCCCTGGTCGCCGCCCGTGAACGACACCCAGCCCAGGATGACGTTGTAGAACAGCATCTGGAAGGCGAGCGTGAGGAACGCGAAGTAGATTTCGTTCAGCCGCACACAGATGGCGCCGACGACCAGCGCCATCGTCGCCGTGAACGCCATCGCCAGCAGGAAAGCACCCGGGATCGAAAACTTGCCCGACTGCATCGCAAGGCCGAATGCATAGGCACCGGCGGCGAAGAACATCGCATGGCCGAACGACACAAGTCCGGTGTAGCCGATCAGCAGGTTGAGCGACATGGCCAGCAGCCCATAGGCCATGCCGAACATGATGAAGTCGCGGATTGCCGGTGAGGCACCGAACAGCGGCACCAGCAGCAACAGCAGGAGCCCCAGTAGCGCGAGGCCGAGATCACGCCAACGTCCCGCCATCGCCGCCTACCGGTGTGGGCGGCCGAACAGGCCGCTGGGCTTGAAGATCAGGACGAGCGCCATGATCAGGAACATCACCCCGTCGACGAACAACGGGAAGCCGATGCTGCCGAAGGAGCGTGTGAGGCCGATGATGATCGAGGCCACGAAGGCGCCGACGATAGACCCCATCCCGCCGATCACCGTGACGATGAAGGACTCGATCAGGATCGAGAAGCCCATGCCCGGCGTCAGCGAGCGCACGGGCGCCGCAAGGGCCCCCGCCGCTCCGGCCAGCGCACTGCCGATGCCGAACACGGCCGCATAGTAGAGGTTCACCCGGATACCCAGCGCCGACACCATCGGGCCGTTGATGGCCGCGGCCCGCACGATGCTGCCGAAGCGGGTGCGCACGATGACCAGCCACAGCAGCAGCCCGATCGCCATCGCCGCGATGATCATGAAGAGATAGAACGGCGGAATGACGCCGCCCATGAAGCGGATCGGCGGCAGCCGGAACTCGGGCGGCATGCCCATCGAGAGCGGGACCGGTCCCCAGATGATCTTGACGAGATCGTCGGAGATCAGAACGACGGCGTAGCAGACGAGCAGCTGCATCAGCACGTTGGAGCCGTAGACCTTGCTCATCAGCGCGCGCTCGAACAGGACCCCCAGCAAACCGACCGCCACGGCCGCCCCCAGTGCGGAGACGAAGTAGCTGTCGGTGATCTGGTAGAAGGTCCAGGCCGCATACGCTCCGATCATGTAGAGGGAGCCGTGCGCGAAGTTGATGACGTTCAGCACGCCGAAGATCAGCGTCACACCCGACGCGATCAGGAACAGCAGCATGCCGATGATCATGCCACTGGTGAGCTGCGTGACGACGCATGACGTCGTCCCGACGCAGCGTAGCAACGCGTCGAGATCCACCTGATTATCCTACTCGAAAGCCGTGTGCGGTCAGGAAATGTAGCCCTGCTTCTTCTTCCACTGCTTCTCGAGCTCGAAGATCGGTTCCCAGGCCGAGGCCTGGAAGTCCTTCACGAAGGGATCCTTGGAGAGCGAGACGCCGTAGCCGATGATGTAGTCGACCAGGGTGTTGTCCTCGGCGCGCATCGTCACCGTTCCCTTGGTACCGAACTGGCTCTTGAGTGTCATGCCCTTGATGGCCTCGGCCATCTTCTTGCCGTTGGTGTCGCCGTTGGTCTTCTTCAGCGCCTCGACGATGAACTCGGCGGCGACGGCGTTCTCCCACGACCAGTTCGTGGGCTTGTGCTTCTGCGTCTTGACGTAGTTCTGGTACCACTCCTCGTTTTCCTTGGTGGCCGGCACCGTGCGGTTGTAGCGGCCTCCCGAGTAGACGCCCTGGGGGAACTGCTTCACCTGGTCGACGACACCGTAGTCGCCGAGGTTCACCATGAAAGACGCCTGCTTGTCGAACAGGCCGTACAGGTTCGCCTGGTCGATGAAGGCGACGAGATCGCCGCCCCACAGCGCCGAGTACATCGCATCGGCCTTGGCGTTGAGCAGCTTGGTCACGACCTCGGTGTAGTCCGGCTGGAACAGCTTGGGCCAGGATTCCTCGACCACCTGGATGCTGCCGTCGAAGTGCTTGGCGTACTCCATGAACTCGGCGGTGTTCGAGCGGCCATAGGCATAGTCCGGCGAGCAGGTCGCCCACTTCTTCAGCCCCTTGGCCTTGGCGATCTTCGCGGCGTAGTCGCCGCCGCCGATCGCATCATGGATACCCTGTCGGGCCGTCCGGAAGGCGGTCGGCACGTGCAGCTTGGGATCGGCGGTCAGGGACGAGGTCTCTGAATTGGAATGGAGGCAGAGCACGCCCACTTCGCGGATGACCTCCTGAACGGCGAAGGCGCCGCTCGACGCCTCTGCGTCGAGGATGATCTCGCACTTGTCGTTGTTGATCAGGTCTCGCGTCACCTTGGCGGCTTCCTGCGGCGCGCCCTTGGAGTCGCGGACCACCATCTCGATCTTGCGGCCGTTGATGCCGCCGGCCTCGTTGAACTTGTCGAACACCACCTTCAGACCGCCGACGCTGGTCTGACCCAGGATCGCCACACGCCCGGAGAGGATCGTGGGTACGCCGATCTTGATGGCGCCGGTCTGCGCCCTGCTGATCGCCGGAGCGCCAATCCATCCGGCTGCCGCGATGGCGCCAGCACCCTTGAGAACTTGACGACGACTCGCGCGGCGTGACTCGATGGATGCCATGGTGCTCACTCCCGAAAATTCTTATGCGGTCCGTGACCGGTTGGCGCGATCCTATGGTCAATCCTTCGACATGGTCAAACGACAACCGTCCTTCGAGTCGGGGAAATGATTTCTCCGTCCTGGCTCTGGATTCCCCTCACGCTCTTCGCCGCCGCGGCGCAGACCGTTCGCAACACCGCGCAACGTCACCTGACGGCCGAACTGGGAACACTCGGCGCGACTCTCGTCCGCTTCCTCTACGGCATGCCCGTTCTCGCAGTGTGGCTTTGCCTCGTGCTCCTGGTCGGCGGTCATCCTCAGCCCACCCTCACCTCGGCATTCGGCGGCTGGGTCGTTGTCGCGGCCCTGAGCCAGATGGCGGGCACGGCGCTTCTTCTCAGGGCCATGGAGGAGCGCAGCTTCGCCATCGGCCTCGTCTATTCGAAGAGCGAGGTCATCCAGGTCGCGCTCTTCTCCGTCCTTTTCCTCGGTGAGACGATCTCGATGCTGGCGATCTCCGCCATCGTCGTGGCGACTCTGGGCGTGGTGCTGCTCTCGCCGCGACCGCCCGCCCTCGACGGCAAGAAGCGAAGCTGGGCCGATCCGGCGGCGTTCTACGGCCTCGCCTCGGGTTCGGCGTTCGCCATCTCGGTGGTAGGCTATCGTGGCGCCAACCTGGCGCTTCATGCCGGCTCGCCGTTCCTGGCCGCTGCCGAGACACTGTTCTGGAGCCAACTACTGCAGGCGGTGCTGCTGACGGCCTGGCTACTGGCCCGCAATCCTTCCATCGTACTGGGCGTCTTGCGCCAATGGCGCATCTCGGCTTTCGCCGGCGTCGCCGGCGCGTCCGCCTCGCTGGCCAACGTGACAGCGCTGGCGCTCGCCCCCGCCTCCCAGGTGCGCACGCTGATCCTGATCGAGGTCGTGTTCAGCTACGTCGTCTCGCGTCGCGTCTTCCATGAATCGATGAACCGCCGCGAACTTGCCGGCATTCTCCTCGTCATGGCGGGCGTCGTGCTGATCGTTTCGACCGCACACTGAAGGGGCGTTGACCTCGCTCGGTCGCGGCGCCGACTATGCCGCCATGACAACACATCCGATCTTCGCCTATGTCGGCAGCTACACCTCGCCGGAACGCAACGGCCATGGCAACGGGATCAACGTCTATCGCGTCGATCCGCGCAACGGCGCGTTCCGGCATGTCCAGCATCTGGGCGGGCTGGAGAATCCGTCGTTCCTGGCGATGAACGAGGCGGGCACCCGCCTCTATTCGGTGCATGGCGATCGCAGCGAGGCGACGTCCTTTGCGGTCGACCGGGAAACCGGTCGTCTCGCCGTCCTGAACCGGCAGCCCACTGGCGGATACAATCCGATCCATCTCGCGTTCGACGCGAAGCAGCGCTTCCTGGTCGTGAGCAACTACGGCTCGGATTCGCTGGCAGCCCTGCCGATCGCGAAGGACGGCAGCCTCTCGCCCTACTCCACGCTCACCGCGGTCGCGGCGCCTCTCGGGCCGCACCGCACGGAGCAGAAGAACGTCCGGCCACATCACAATCCACTCGATCGCGCGGGCCGCACCTTCTACCTCCCGTGTAAGGGCGCCGACTGCGTGATCGGCTACCGCCTGGATGCCAGGCGAGGCGTTCTGGTAGAGACCGGCCGAGTCGCCGCGCGACCCGGCTCCGGCCCGCGGCACATCGACTTCCATCCGCGAAAGCCCTTCGCGTATGTCATCAATGAACTCGACTCGACGATCACGAGCTATCGACAGGATGTATCGACGGGTGCGCTGACGCCGTTCCAGACCCTGCCGGCGACGCCTTCGGACTTCACTGGCTACAGCACAGGCGCCGAGATCTGGGTCGACCGCGCGGGACGCAACGTCTACGTCTCGAACCGCGGTCACGACAGTATCGGGGTATTCGGGATCGATCCGGCCAGGGGGACGCTGACGCCGCGCCAGTGGGTGCCGACCAGGGGAAGCGTGCCGCGCTTCTTTGCCTTCGATCCGGCGGAGCGTTTTCTGTATGTCGCCAACCAGGGTGGCGATTCGATCATCGCCTACAAGGTCGGCCGCACGGGACTGCTGGCCCCCACCAAGCTGCAGACCAAGGTCGGCAGCCCGGCGTGTATCGTGTTCTCCCGCTAGAAGGTCAGCCTTCCTCCTGGAAGGCCTCCTCGCGGGCTTTCTTGATGCTCGGCAAGGCCATCAGGATCAGCAGCAGCGTCGTCGTGATGAGCAGGCCGAGACTGATCGGCCGCTCCAGGAAGACCATGGCGTCGCCGCGCGAGAGCAGCATGGCGCGCCGGAAGTATTCCTCCATCTGCGGCCCCAGCACGAGGCCGAGCAGGAACGGCGCACCCTCGCAGCCCAGGCGGACGAAGATGTAGCCCAGCACACCGAAGGCGGCGACCTGCATGACATGGAACGTACTGTTTTGCAGACTGTACGCACCGATGCAGCAGAAGAGCAGGATGGCCGGTGCCAGGAAGCGGTATGGCACGGTCAACAGCTTCACCCACATGCCGATCATCGGCAGGTTGATGACGACCAGCATGGCGTTGCCGATCCACATCGAGACGATCATGCCCCAGAACAGGTCCGGCTTCTTGGTCATGACCTCAGGCCCCGGCTGGATGCCCTGGATGATCATGGCGCCGACCATCAGCGCCATGACGGCGTTGGACGGGATGCCTAGGGTCAGCATCGGGATGAAGGAGGTCTGGGCGGCGGCGTTGTTGGCCGCCTCCGGGGCTGCGACGCCCTCCACCGCACCCTTGCCGAACTCACCGGGGGTCTTCGAGAGTTTCTTCTCGAGCGTGTAGGCCGAGAAGGCGCCGAGGGTCGGACCACCGCCGGGGAGCACGCCGAGTAGCGACCCCAGCAAGGTGCCGCGCAGGATCGCCGGAATCGAGCGCCGGATTTCTTCGCGGGTTGGCCATAGCGATCCGACCTTGATCGCTCCCCCGCGTTCCAAGTGTCGTTCGAGGTTGACCACGATTTCGGCGATACCGAATAGACCCATCGCGATTGGCGCGAAGTCGATGCCGTCGCTCAGCTCCGGAACGTCGAAGGTGAAGCGCTGGGCGCCGGTGTTCACGTCGGTGCCGACCAGGCCGAACAGCAGGCCGAGGAACACCATCGCGATCGCCTTGGTGATCGAGCCGCTGGCCAGGACGACCGCAGCGACGAGGCCGAGTGCCATCAGCGAGCAGTAGTCGGCCGGCCCGAACTTCTGCGCCATGCGCGTCAGCGGCTCGGCGAAGATGACGATGATGATCGTACCGACGGTGCCCGCGAAGAACGAGCCGACGGCCGAGATCGAGAGCGCGGCACCCGCGCGTCCCCTCCGCGCCATCTGGTAGCCGTCGAGACAGGTCACGACCGAGGAGGCTTCACCCGGCAGGTTCACAAGGATCGACGTCGTCGAGCCACCGTATTGCGCGCCGTAGTAGATGCCCGCCAGCATGATCAGCGACGCCGTGGGCGGCAGGTGGAAGGTGATGGGCAGCAGCATCGCGATGGTCGCCACCGGCCCGATGCCCGGAAGAACGCCGATCAGCGTGCCGACCATGCAGCCCAGCAGGGCGTAGGTCAGGTTCTGGAAGGTGAAGGCGACTGTAATGCCCAGCCCGAGGTTGCCAAGGAGATCCATGTCACCAAATCCCCTGCACGACAGAAATGTTCATTCCGAGTCCGACCTTGAAGACGACCGTGCAAAGGATGGAAAGCACCACGATGTTGCCGATCACTTCCATGAGCTTGAATTCCTCGCCGGCCAGCGACGAGATCAGGACCAGCACGACCAGCGCCGGGATCAGTCCGGCGCGCTCGAAGAGAAGTGCGAAACAGACGATGCCGATGGTCACCAGCGTGATCGGCTTCCACTTGGGCCGCTCCACCGGTTCGCTGCCGCTGATCACGGCGACGATGCAGATCACAACGCCCAGCGCCAGCAAGATCAGCGAGAGCATGCGGGGCACGTAGCCCGGTCCCATGCGGACCGGTGTGCCCACGGCGAGATGCTGGCCGATATAGAGAGCGCCCAGACCAAAGGCGACAAACATCAACCCGGACAAGAAGTCCTTGGTCAGAAACCGTTGCACGGTGTTTCGCTCCCTAAACATTTACGCTGTGCCGCGACGGCAACCGTCGCAAATCACAGCAAGCGACCGTATCTGCCCATGCTTACGCCAAGCTGACGCGGCGTCAGCGAGCCCCGCTGGCCGGAACGAAACACGGTCGCTGCAAAGTCCACTTCCTGCCGCAATCTGGGCCAGCCGAGACACCGCCGTTGCTGCGTTTTGTCGTCTGGAATCCCAACGAAACCGCGCTCGGTAGTGGTGTGGCTGAAGAAAGCTGCCTGAAAATCAGTCAGTGCAACATCGCCGCAGCCGCTCATTCGCAGCCTTACCGGCTACACCTTCAGGCCACCTTTCGGGTCCTGCACTTGCGCCATACGAAACTTCTCAACGTATGCTACGGCACATGGACATGCGTTTGACGTAGCGTTCCGCTGGCGAGGAATGAAAGGGAGAGAAAAATGAGCGACAAGACCTACGGCTTCGAGACCCTGTCGCTGCATGCCGGCGCCGCGCCCGATCCGACGACCGGGGCGCGCGCCCTGCCGATCTATCAGACGACGGCCTATGTCTTCGACGACGCCGACCACGCCGCCGCTCTCTTCAACCTGCAGACCGTCGGCTTCATCTATTCCCGCCTGACCAACCCGACCAACGCCGCGCTCGAGACCAGGCTCGCCACGCTGGAAGGCGGCCGCGGCTGCACCGTCGCCTCCTCGGGTCACGCGGCACAGGTGCTCGCCCTCTTCCCGCTGATGGGTCCCGGTGCCGAGATCGTCGCGGCCTCGCGCCTCTACGGCGGCTCGCTGCAGCAGATGAAGAACACCTATCCGAAGTTCGGCTGGACGGCGAACATCGTCGACGCTGACACGCCGGACAATTTCAAGCGCTCCGTCACCGACAAGACCAAGGCCTTCTTCATCGAGAGCCTCGCCAATCCCGGCGGCGTGATCAGCGACATCGAGGCCATCGCCCGCATTGCGGAGGATGCCGGCGTACCGCTGCTGGTCGACAACACGCTGGCGACGCCCTGGCTCTGCAAGCCGATCGACTACGGCGCGACGCTGGTGGTGCATTCGACCACCAAGTTCCTTAGCGGAACCGGCACGTCGATGGGCGGCGCAATTGTCGACTCCGGAAAGTTCGACTGGTCGAGGGGCGGGAAATTCCCCAGTCTCGCCGGCCCCGAGCCCGCCTATCACGGGCTCAACTTCTACGAGACGTTCGGCGACATGGCCTACACGTTCCACAGCCACGCGGTCGGCCTGCGCGATCTCGGTCCGACGCAGGCGCCGTTCAATGCCTGGCTGACGATGCTGGGCATGGAGACGCTGGGACTGCGCATGGAGCGCCACTGCGCCAATGCGCTGGCCGTCGCACAGCACCTCGAGAAGCATCCGGCCGTGGCCTGGGTGAACTATGCCGGCCTGCCCTCCAACAAGTACAATGCGCTGGCGAAGAAGTACCTTCCCAAGGGCGCGGGCTCGATCTTCACCTTCGGTGTGAAGGGTGGCTACGACGTCGGCATGAAGGTGGTCGACAGCGTCGAGCTCTTCTCGCATCTCGCCAACATCGGCGACGCCAAGAGCCTGATCATCCATCCCGCCTCGACAACCCATCGCCAGTTGTCGGAGGAGCAGCGCGTCGCCGCGGGCGCCGGGCCCGACGTGCTGCGCCTGTCGATCGGCATCGAAACGGTTGCAGACATCATCGCCGATCTGGATCAGGCTCTGGCCAAGGCGACAAGCCAATGAAAAGAGGAAGGAAATGCTCAGCAAGGAGGACAACGAGTTCCTGACCCGTGCCGGCAAGGGCACGCCGATGGGTGAGATGCTGCGGCGCTTCTGGATGCCGGCGCTGCTTTCGGAGGAACTTCCCGAACGCGACGGACCGCCGAAGAAGATCCGCCTGCTCGGCGAGGACCTGCTGGCCTTCCGGCAGACCGACGGAAGGGTCGGCCTCGTCGAGCCGCACTGTCCTCATCGCGGCGCCAACCTCTATTACGGCCGCAACGAGAATTGCGGCCTGCGCTGCTCCTTCCACGGCTGGAAGTTCGACGTCGACGGCAACTGCGTAGATCTGCCGACCTCGCCGCCGGAGTCCGCGTACAAGGACACGATCAAGCTGCTGGCCTATCCGACGCGCGAGTGGGCCGACATGATCTGGGTCTACATGGGCCCGCGCGAGACGATGCCAGAGCTGCCCCAGCTCGAACTCGGCCTTGTCCCCGCCGCCTCGCGCTTCGTCACCAAGAAATGGCAGGACTGCAACTGGGTCCAGAGCCTCGAAGGCGCGATCGACACCTCGCACTTCTCCTTCCTGCACAAGGTGCTGGCGACCGACGACGAGGCCGCGCGCCGGGCGATGAGCCGCGCCGCGCTGAGCGACCAGGCCAAGCCCGACGACCGCGTGCGCTGGGTGCAGAACGATCCACGGCCGCGCTTCAGCGTGCTGGGGCACGATACCGGTCTCGTCATAGGGGGCGGCCGCAAGACCGACGGGCCCGAACTCTACTGGCGCATCGCGCAGTTCCTGATGCCCAGCCACGCCTACACGCCCGCCGCTTTCCCCGGAGAGATCTATTATGGACAGACATGGGTGCCGGTCGACGACGTGAACTGCTGGATCTACACCTATTGCTGGCAGCCCGACCGGCCGCTCAGCAATTCAGAGCGCGCCAAGTATCGCGGCGGCTTCAACGTCCATTCCGAGGTCGACGCCGACTACAGGCCGCTGCGCAACAGGGATAACGACTATCTGCGCGATCGCAGCGTGCAGCTCTCCGAAAACTTCACCGGCATCACCGGCGTGTCCGAGCAGGACGCCGCCATCCAGGACAGTCAGGGACCGATCCAGGATCGCACCAGGGAGCACCTCGGCCCGACCGACATCGGCATCGTCGAGTTCCGCAAGCTGGTGATGGGTACGGCGCGCCGCCTCGCCTCGGGCGAGCCCCCGGCCGCGGCCCACAAGGCCAATCGCTACGCCGTGCGCTCAGGCGGCTGGATAGCGGCGCCGGATAAGGACCTCGCCACGGTCATGGCCGAACGCTTCGGCCACGATCGCGGTTATATCGGCAACCAGTACGGATTGGGTGACTGATGCTCGGCTCCGACAACGAGTTTCTAACGCAGGGCGGCCCCGGCACGCCAATGGGCGACCTGCTGCGCCGCTTCTGGATGCCGGCCCTGCTCTCCGAGGAACTTCCCGAACGCGACGGACCGCCGAAGAAGATCCGCATCCTCGGCGAGGACCTTCTCGCCTTCCGCCAGACCGACGGCCGCGTCGGCATCGTCGAGCCGCACTGTCCGCATCGCGGCGCCAATCTCTACTTCGGCCGCAACGAGGAGTGCGGCCTGCGCTGTGCCTTCCACGGCTGGAAGTTCGACATCGACGGCAACTGCGTCGACCTGCCGACCTCGCCGCCGGAGTCGGCGTACAAGGACACGATCAAGCTCCTGTCCTATCCGGTGCGCGAATGGGCCGACATGGTCTGGGTCTACATGGGCCCGCGCGAGCACATGCCGGAACTGCCTCAACTCGAGCTCGGTCTCGTCCCCGCGGGGCATCGCTTCGTCTCGAAGAAATGGCAAGACTGCAACTGGGTGCAGAGCCTGGAAGGCGCGATCGACACCGCGCACTTCTCCTTCCTGCATGCGATCCCGACCAAGGACGAGGCCGCGCGCCTCGACATCCTGCGCAAGACGTCGGCGATCGGCCAGGAAGGCGGCCTCGCCGATCGCAGCCGCTGGGTCACCGAGGATCCCCGGCCCAGGTTCAGGATCGAGAGCCACGATGCCGGACTGGTCATCGCCGCCGGTCGAAAGACCGACACGACGGACGTCTACTGGCGCATCGCGCAGTATCTTGCGCCCAACCATGCGCTGGTGCCGGTCGCCTTCCCCGGCGAGGTCTATCACGGGCAGACCTGGGTCCCGGTCGATGACACGAGCTGCTGGATCTACACCTACAGTTGGGTGCCCGACCGGCCGCTCACCAACGCCGAGCGCGCCAAGTACGCGTCGGGCCTCAGCCTCCATGCCGAGATCGACGAGCATTACGTGCCCAAGCGCAACATGCGGAACGACTACATGATCGACCGCGAGTTGCAGAAGACGCTGAGCTACACCGGCATCAGCGGGGTGTCGGACCAGGACGCCGCGATCCAGGACAGCCAGGGTGCCGTGCAGGATCGCACGCGCGAGCATCTCGGACCGACCGACGTCGGCATCGTCGAGTTCCGCAAGCTGGTGATGGCCGCGGCCCGCGCCCTGCAGCAAGGCCAACCGCCGCGTGCCGCTGCCTCGGCGACGGGCTACGCCGTCCGGGCCGGGGGCTGGATCGCCGGGCCGGAGAAGGATCTTGCGACCGTAATGACCGAACGCTTCGGCCACCGGAACGGCTATGTCGGCGGCGAATACGGGCTCGCGGAATAGAAGGTTAGACCCGCACCGGGCACTGCATTATCGTCCGCACCGACATTGGAACTTGGGGAGAATCAGACGTGACTATCAAGATTTACGGGCCGACGGCCTCGCGCGCGGCGCGCGCTCTCTGGATCGTACATGAGCTCGGCATCCCGTATGAGCACATCGCGGTCGAGATGAAGGACCTGAAGAATCCCGACTATCTGAAGGTCAATCCGAACGGCAAGGTCCCGGCGATGGTCGACGGCGACTTCAAGCTGTTCGAGTCGATGGCGATCAACCTCTACCTCGCCGCCAAGCACGGCAAGGATGGCTTCATGCCGTCGAGCCTCGAGGATCAGGCCCTGTGCAACCAGTGGAGCTACTGGGGCATGACCGAGGTCGAGAAGCCGCTGCTCACCATCCTGATCGACATGTTCATGACCGCGCCGGACAAGCGCAAGCCGGAGGCCGTCGCCGAGGCGCAGAAGATGCTGCCCAAGCCGCTGGCCGTGCTGAACGGTGCGCTCGAGGGCCGCGACTACCTGCTGGGCTCGACCTTCACGGTGGCCGACCTCAACCTCGCCTCGATCCTGAGCTGGGCCAAGCCGATCAAGTTCGACTTCGCACCCTTCCCCAACGTGAATGCCTGGCTCGACCGCTGCCTGTCGCGTCCGGCCTTCAAGGCGGCGCGCGGCTCGAAGTAGCGCCTACTCCGCCGGCGCGGCCTGCGGCGCCGGCAACGACGCATCGCGCTCGTTGCCGGGCAGCAGCAGGGCGACCAGCGTGATCACAACCGAGATGACGGCGAGGCCGAGGAACAGCAGTTCGAGGCTTCCCGTCGTCTCACGCACCCAGGCGATCAGCAGGATCGCGAGCGGCCCCGCCCCGAACGCCACGACGAACTTCGCGCCGAAGCCCAGCCCGTGATAGCGGCTGGGCGTATAGCGGGCGATCAGGATGTTCTCGATCGGGCCCGCTGCCGAGCTGAGTACTGCCGAGCCGATGGCGCCCAGCAGCGCGACGTAGCCGTTGCCCATGGCGAGCGCCAGCATCGCCACCACCTGCAGCGCGGAGGCAACGATGTACGTGGCCTTGAGCGGATAGCGGTCGATGATACGGCGGCCCATCGCGTACTGCGCGACGCCCGACACGACATAGATCATCGACGTGGCCAGGCCGACCCACAGCACGATCTGGGTGGCGACGCCCCACGAGGCGAGCCCGTCGCGCAGCGCCGAAATCTCGGGTGCGAGCTTCACCTCGAAGACCATCGCCGCGCCGAACATCACCGCCTGCCAGATCACGCCTTCCAGCGCCATGGTGACGGAGAGCACGGAGAAGACACGCCAGAAGTCGCGGCGACCGACCTGCGTGCCCTTGGCTTGCGGCATCGCCCGGTCGCCGACCTTGCCCTGGCGGATCTGCACCCAGAGGACGGCGCCGACGACGAGGCAGACGATGCCAGGGACGATGAAGGCCGCCCGCCACGAGGCCAGCGTGATCAGCACGCCGGGCACGATCCCGTAGAGCGCGAGGCCAGCGCTGCCCCACAGCCCGTTCACGCCCATGGCGTGGCCCTGTTCCTTGGCCGTGCGGATCACCCAGCCGATGCCGACCGAATGGTAGAAGGCGCCGAATGCACCGATCCCGCAAAGGGCGAGCGACAGCGCCAGCGTGTCGCCGGTCGGCACGAGCCCGCAGGCGATCGACGACAGGCCGAGGCCGAGGAACATCACGACCATCATGGCCGGGGCGCCGAACTTGTCCGATGCCCAGCCGGCCGGCAGCGACACGACGCCCAGCAGGATCGTGGCCGGCGCGTAGAGGCGCAGCAGGTCTTCGGGCGGCAGGTTCCAGGAAACCGCCAGGGTCAAGACGATGACGGCGTAGAATGCCGTCATCATGTGCATCAGCGCGTGGCCGATCGACGAGAAGAGAAGGACGCGCTGGCCGAAATCGATCATGGGGCCTGTATCCTTTGTCGCCGCACCTCGTGCAAGCCGGCTTGCGGCAACGCTGCCATTCGCGCTAAAGCCCCCCTGCTGCGGGCCGACCAGCCGGCGGCACCGGTCGGGGCGTAGCGCAGCCTGGTAGCGCATCAGTCTGGGGGACTGGGGGTCGCAGGTTCAAATCCTGTCGCCCCGACCAATTCATCTCCCCCCTCCATTGTATCCCAATGAACACGCGCCGGGCGCTTGCCTTCATCTTCTGCACGGTGGCGCTCGACGTGCTGGCGCTCGGGGTGATGATCCCGGTGCTGCCGACGATCGTGCTGGGCTTCATGGGCGGCGATACGGCCGGCGCGGCCGAGATGTTCGGGGTCTTCGCGACCGTCTGGGCGCTGATGCAATTCCTCTGCTCGCCCCTGCTCGGCGCCCTGTCGGACCGGTACGGCCGCCGGCCGGTCATCCTCATCTCCTGCCTGGGACTCGGGCTCGACTACATCTTCATGGCACTGGCGCCTTCGCTCCTGCTGCTGCTGGTCGGCCGCGTGATCTCGGGCATCACCTCGGCCACCATCGGCACCTCCTTCGCCTACATCGCCGACGTGACGAAACCCGAGGAGCGGGCCAGGGCCTTTGGCCTGGTCGGCATGGCCTTCGGGCTGGGCTTCGTCGTCGGGCCGGCGATCGGCGGACTGCTGGGCAGCGTCGATCCACGCCTGCCGTTCTGGATCTCGGCGGCCGCCTGTCTCGCCAATGCAGCGTTCGGCTGGTTCGTCCTGCCCGAATCGCTGCCGCCGGAAAAGCGCATGGAATTCGCCTGGAAGCGCGCCAACCCAATAGGGTCGCTCAGGCTGCTGGCCTCGCACCGCCAGCTGCTCGGCCTCGCCGCGGTCGACTTCCTCGGCAACTTCGCCCACCAGGTCCTGCCGGCTGTCTTCGTGCTCTATGCCGGCCACCGTTATGGCTGGGGCGAGATGACGGTCGGTCTCACCCTCGCCTTCGTCGGCATCTGTACCGCCATCGTCCAGGGACTTCTGATCGGGCCGATCGTCGGCCGCTTCGGCTCGCGCCGGGCCCTGATCGCGGGCCTGCTGGCGGGCGCGCTCGGCATGTCGATCTACGGGCTGGCCGAAACCGGTCCGTGGTTCTGGGCCGGCGTGCCGGTAATGGCGTTCTGGGGCCTTGCGGGGCCGGCCGTACAGGACATGATGACCCGCCGGGTCGGCGGCTCCGAACAGGGCCAGCTCCAGGGCGCCAACTCGGCGTCGCGCAGCATTGCAGGGCTGGTCTCGCCCGGTCTCTTCGCCGTGATGTTCGCGTGGACCATCGACACCCTGCCGGGCGCGGCCTTCCTGCTCGCCGGCCTGCTGCTCCTCGCGGCGGCCGCCGTCGCCTGGATCGCTACGTCGCGGACGCGACCTGCCGCCCCAGCTCCGTGAGCCTGCAGACCATCCAGTCCGGCTTCAGCGGATTCTTGAACCATGGCTTGGCCCAGCCGCGGCTGAGGCATTTCTTGACAACGTCAATATCGACGTCCTGCCCATCAAGATCGAACAAGGGCAGCTTGCCGCCAGGCTGCGTCAGCCCCCGGCGGAGGTAAAGAATCTCACCTATTGTGGGAGATTCATCCTCTAAGCCATTGTCATTAATTGAAGATAAATCAAATGAGCGCGCCCGTAGGCGCGCGAAATCGCGATTCACAAGCACGGTCACGTCCCCCTTTGACGATTCCGCAAGAGACCCCTCACCGGGCACGATACGCCCGCCCGGCCAGAAACCAAATAAAATCAGAGACTTGATACACTTTCTTACAAGGCCCACCCGATCTGGTGGCCTTAAAGCACAACACCTGCAAGCCCTTGAGCCGCCCCCCCGGCGGCTCTCGCGACTTGAATCCTAGTGCTGGGCCTTCAGCGTGCTACGCAACTGCGTCAGCGCCTGTTCGAGGTCCTCGAGAACCGACTCGATCTCACGCCGCTTGTGCAGGTCGAGAACGGCCGCCCGCGGCGTGGTTGTCGACGGCTGCGGACCGGTGCGCGGCAGCGGCTGCCGGGCGGCCCCGCTGGCCATGGCCTCGGCGCGCGCCGAGACGATACGCAGGCTCTCCAGCGCACTTTCGGCCGCGATGTCGAGACGCTGGGCCGGCAGGCGGCCGCGGCCTTCCTTCAGGAGGCGCTGCACGCCCTTGATGGTATAGCCGTCTTCATAGAGAAGCGTCCGGATACGCCGCAGGAGGTCGATATCCTCCGGCCGGTAATAGCGACGGCCGCCACCCCGCTTCAGCGGACGGACCTGGGTGAACTTGCTCTCCCAGAAACGCAGAACGTGCTGCGGCACGTCGAGCTCGGTCGCGACCTCGCTGATCGTCCGAAAAGCCTGCGCCGATTTCTCAACCCGCCTTTCGACGGTCTGAACAGAAACGGCCATCTATTTCCCCTCGTGTCCCCATCAGCCCTTGTTCTCGCCGGGCGCCCCGTTGATCAGTGATTTCAGGACATTCGACGCTCGAAAGACGAGGACTCGCCGCGGCAGGATGGGAACTTCCTGCCCGGTTTTCGGATTGCGGCCGACCCTTTGCCCCTTGTCGCGAACCGTGAAACTCCCGAACGAGGAGATCTTCACCGATTCGCCGCGCGCCAATGCCTCCACCACCTCACCGAGGATCGTCTCGACGAGATCGCTGGATTCATTGCGAGACAGGCCCACTTCCTGGAACACTGACTCGCTCAGATCGGCGCGCGTGATAGTCCGGCCGTCCACTCCGGTACCCCTTCTTCCCCCAGTTAATCCTTACTCTAAGGTGGGAAAGCGGTCAATATCAGTAGGATAGCGGGCGGACTTGAATCGGTGTCTGTTCACGTTCCGTTACACCGGAATCGTGCATTACCAGCGAACGAGGCTCGCTCCCCAGGCCAGTCCGCCGCCGATTCCCTCCATAAGCAGCAGATCGCCCCTCTTGATGCGGCCGTCCTTCACCGCGACGTCGAGCGCCAGCGGGATCGACGCCGCGGACGTGTTGGCATGCTTGTCGACGGTGACGACCACGCGCTCCGGCGGCAGGCCGAGCTTGCGCCCCGTGCCGTCGATGATGCGCTTGTTGGCCTGGTGCGGCACCAGCCAGTCGATGTCCTTGGACTCGATGCCCGCCTTCTCCAGCACCTCGCCGACGACGGCGGCCATGTTCACCACGGCGTGCTTGAAGACCTCCTTGCCTTCCATCCGGAGCAGGCCGGTGGTCCGCGTCGAGGAGGGTCCGCCATCGACATAGAGTATGTCGTGCTGGCGGCCGTCGGAATGAAGCGCATTGGCGAGGATGCCGCGATCGGCCGAGGTGCCCGTACCCTGCTCGCCCTTGAGCACGATCGCGCCGGCGCCGTCGCCGAACAGCACGCAGGTGCCGCGATCGTCCCAGTCGAGAATGCGCGAGAAGGTCTCCGCGCCGATCACCAGCGCGGTCGAGGCAATGCCGTTCTTGATCAGGCTGTCGGCGACCGAGACGGCATAGACGAAGCCGGCGCACACGGCTTGGACGTCGAACGCGGCGCCGCCGGTCATGCCGAGCTCCGCCTGCACGCGGGTCGCCGTGGCGGGGAACGTCTCGTCGGGCGTCGCCGTGGCAAGCACGATCAGGTCGAGATCGGAGCCCTTGAGGCCGGCATGGTCGAGTGCCCGCTGCGAAGCCTTGATCGCCAGATGCGAGGTGAATTCGCCCTCGGCCGCGATGTGGCGCTGGCGGATGCCGGTGCGCTGCTGGATCCACTCGTCGGTGGTCTCGACGGTTTTCGCCAATTCTTCGTTGGTGACCACGCGCTCCGGCAAATACGAACCACAGCCTTGGACGACTGAACGAATCACGCGGTTCCTCCGGTGGCCTGCAGCGAGGCAGCCGGTGTCTCGGTCGCCGAGGTGATCTCGCGCAACCGGGCCAGGCCCTCGACAAGCTTGCTTTTATAGTCGTAGCGAACGAGATCGACGGACACGCCGATCGCATAGGCGAAGCCCAGCGCGTCGGTGCCGCCGTGGCTCTTCACGCACACCCCGTTGAGACCGAGGAACACGCCGCCATTGTAACGACGCGGATCGACGCGGATGCGCAGCTTGGACCAGGCGCCCGAGGCGAACAGGTAGCCGAGCTTGGCCAGCGTCGAGGTCCGGAACGCGTCACGGACGAACTGGGTGTAAAGCTTCGCCGTGCCTTCGATCGACTTCAGGGCGATGTTCCCGGTGAAGCCGTCGGTGACGACGACGTCGGCCACGCCGGCGCCGATATCGTTGCCTTCGACGAAGCCGTGGAACGAGACGGGAGAGTTCTCGCGACGCAGCCAGGCCGCGGCCTGGCGCACTTCCTCGCGGCCCTTGAGCTCCTCGGAGCCGACGTTCAGCAGTCCGACCTTCGGCTTGTCGAGGCCGAGCAGGATCTGCGCGAAGACGCTCCCCATCACGGCGAACTGCGCGAGATTGTCGGCGTCGCATTCGAGATTGGCGCCGAGGTCGAGCATCACGCTCTCGCCGCGCGCCGTCGGCATGAAGGAGGCCAGCGCCGGACGGTCCGCGCCTTCGAGCATGCGCATCGCGAACATCGAGATGGCCAGCAACGCACCGGTATTGCCAGCCGACACGATCGTGTCGGCACGCCCCTGGGCTGCGGCCTCGACCGCCAGCCACATGCTGGACTTGCGCCGGCGCCGCAGTGCGTAGGACGGCTTGTCCTCGGCCAGCACCGCATCCTCGGCCGGCACGATCTCGAGCACCTGCGCGAGACCCTTGCGCTTGTCGACGAGCGCCTTCAGGCGCGCTTCGTCCCCGAACAGCAGAAACGAGGTTCCGGGATAACGCTCGCGGGCGATGTCGGCGCCATTAACAATGACGTCAGGCGCATGATCCCCGCCCATGCCGTCGAGCGCGAGTACGATCTTGCCCGTACTCACCGCCCTGCTCCGACTGTCGAGCGCCAGCCCATCGCCGGCAGCGGGCTTCGGGCTACTTCTCGGCCGACGCAGTGTCGGCCAGGACGGGCATGTCCTCGCGGTAGTAGCCGCAATGCGAGCAAACCATGTGCGGGCGCTTCAGCTCGCCGCAGTTCTTGCATTCCATGTATGCCATCGTCGGCAGCGCATGATGCGAGCGACGCATGTTGCGGCGGGACTTCGAAACCTTTTTCTTGGGAACTGCCATGACGATCTCCAGGACGAGGGCTCTACCCGCTTTCGCAAGCAGGGCGTGCCCCCAAAAAAGCTGCAGCCGCGCTCTACAGGCGCGGCGGGCGGCATTCTCTAGCCAAAACGTTTCACGACCGCAACAGTTTAGCGGTCACGCCGCGGCTTGTCCCTCAGGGCGGCCAGACCGGCGAACGGATGCCGGCGCGGCTCGGGCGCGGCCCGCCGCGCACCGCCCTTGGGCTTCGGCAGCACGTCTTCGAGCTTGATGCCGGGTCGCCGGGGATAGGGATCTGCCGTCAGGGACAGCTGTTCGGCGGCGATTTCGCCGACATCGAGCATATTCCCGGTGAGGGGCTCGGGGGCGTCTCCGTTGGCATTCAGCAGAGCCTCTCCGCTCTCGGGATCGCGTTCTTCATCCACATCTTCGGCAAAAACCAGCCGGAAGGCATCGTCGAGCTCCTGGGTCACAGGATCGAGGCTGAGGATGCAGGCCTGGACGATCCGGCCCTTGAGGCGCCCCTCCACCACGATCCGCCCGCCCGGCTTGCGATCGACGGTCATCCGCGCCGAGAAGGCCGGCAGGCCGAGGAAGCCGAATCGCTTGGCCAGCGCCGCTCGCTCGCTCTCGCTCGTCGCGATCTCCAGAGCCGTGCCAGCCGGCCCAAGCTTCTCGAGGTCGACAAGCCGTTCAATTTCAGATTTTCCTGTCTTATCAATATCTTGAGACATTCTGTTAAATCACTTTATCAAGTCGTTGCGGGCCGTTGCCGAAAGCGATCGGGCGTATTCGCGGACATGGGCCTCTAAACTGGCGACCTGCTGCGGATCCTCTGGCGACCTACCGCCATAGGCGTTACGGCGCAAGACCTCCACAAGCGGCGTGGGACCGTCATTCAAAGCCTCCCGGTAGGCCAGCCCCCGCCCATGCAGCCCCTCTGCCATGACCTTGATGCGGCGCCCCACACCCAGATCCTGAATGCCGATCTCGCGCAGCGTGAGATCGAGATGACGGAACATGGCATCGAAGAAGGCCTGAGCCAGAACTTCGCCATCCGGCTCGCGCCGCAGGCGGTCGATCATCAGCGCGGCGTGGAGCGCCAGCGCATCGAAGCGGCCATCCAGCGTGTCGGGAATGCCGCACACCTCGAACAACTCGGCCGCGCGCGCCTGCTCTCCCACGCGCTTGTAGACGGCGGCGGCGAAATCGTCCTCGGGCTTGCGGCGGCGGAACACGGGCAACTCCTCCCCAACTCGTCACAGAGCGACAGGTTGACCCCGCCCCCTCATCACGACATCTTGCAGTCCCTCTTCCCGCAAAGCCAAGAAGCAGTCCATGCGTCGCACCGCCCCGCTCGCCCTCGTTGGCGCACTCGCCGTCTCTGCTGCCCTCACCGTGGGCGGCTGCGAGGACACCGTAGACCAGCGCGGCTTTGCCGCGACGCCCGGTTCGGTGGAAAAGCTTGAAGTCGGCGCGCAGAGCCGCGAAGACGTCGTCCGCCTGATCGGATCGCCCTCCGCAGTCGCCACCTTCAATCCGAACATCTGGTACTACATCAGCGAGACCCAGGTTTACTGGGCCTACACCAAGCCCAGGATCGTCGAGCAGAAGGTGATGCAGGTCACGTTCAACGACACGGGCCGCATCGAAGCCATCAAGAACTACGGCCTCAAGGACGCGCAGGACATCCAGATGGTCCAGCGCATCACGCCGACATCGGGCAAGGAGCTCACGATTCTCGAGCAGGTCCTGGGCAATGTCGGCCGTTTCAGCGGTCCGAAGAAGGAAACCGCCCCCGGCGCTCCGACGACCGGCGGCATCTGACGCTCCTCCGCTTCCCGCACAAAGAAAAAGCCCCGGTCCTGCGACCGGGGCTTTCCTTTTTCAGGTTCCTATCCTGGCTCAGTGCGCCAGGACGGCGAGGAGCAGAAGCGCCACGATGTTGGTGATCTTGATCATCGGGTTGACCGCGGGGCCCGCCGTATCCTTGTACGGATCGCCGACGGTATCGCCGGTCACCGCCGCCTTGTGGGCGTCGGATCCCTTGCCACCGAAATGGCCTTCCTCGATGTACTTCTTGGCATTGTCCCAGGCACCGCCGCCCGCCGTCATGGAGATGGCGACGAAGATGCCGGTGACGATGACGCCGAGCAGCATGGCGCCGACCGCCGCGAAGGCGTCGGAGCGGTTGGCGATGGCCGAGATCACGAAGAACAGCACGATCGGCGACAGCACCGGCAGCAGCGACGGGATCATCATCTCCTTGATCGCCGACTTGGTGAGCATGTCGACGGCGCGGCCGTAGTCCGGCCGGTCCGTGCCCGCCATGATGCCGGGCTTCTCCTTGAACTGACGGCGGACTTCCTCGACCACCGCCTGGGCGGCGCGGCCGACGGCCAGCATCGACATGCCGCCGAACAGGTACGGCAGCAGGCCGCCGACCAGCAGGCCCACGACGACGTAGGGGTTCTTGAGCGAGAAATCGACCGACTTGATGCCCAGTTTGCCCTGCGCGATGAAGTAGTCGAGGTCCGACGTGTAGGCCGCGAACAGCACCAGCGCACCAAGGCCGGCCGACGCGATGGCGTAGCCCTTGGTGACCGCCTTGGTGGTGTTGCCGACGGCGTCGAGCGCGTCGGTGTTCTTGCGCACTTCCTTCGGCAGGCCGGCCATTTCGGCAATGCCGCCGGCATTGTCGGTGACCGGGCCGTAGGCATCGAGGGCAACGATCATGCCCGCGAGCGCCAGCATGGCGGTCGTGGCGATGGCGATGCCGAAGAGGCCGGCCAGGATGTAGCAGGTCACGATGCCGGCGCAGATCAGCAGCGCCGGGCCGGCCGTGGCTTCCATCGACATCGCGAGACCGGCGATGACGTTGGTGCCGTGGCCGGTGACCGAAGCCTGCGCCACGGCCTTGACCGGGCGATATTCGGTGCCGGTGTAGTATTCCGTGACCCACACGATCAGGCCGGTGATGGCCAGACCGACAAGCGAGCACCAGAACAGCGACATGCCGGTGAACGAACGATCGCCCACCGTCATCACCGTGCCCATGCCGACCAGGCGGTCGGTGGCGAAGTAGATGGCCGGGATCGACAGCACCGCGGCCACGATCACGCCCTTGTACATCGCCCACATGATGTTGCCGTCCGAGCCGAGGCGGACGAAGTAGGTGCCGATGATCGAGGTGATGATGCAGGCGCCGCCGATGACCAGCGGATAGGCCATCAGCTTGGACACGAGGACCGGATCGGCCGCGAAGAAGATCGAGGCCAGGACCATCGTGGCGACGGTCGTCACCGCGTAGGTCTCGAAGAGGTCGGCGGCCATGCCGGCGCAGTCGCCGACATTGTCGCCCACGTTGTCGGCGATGGTGGCCGGATTGCGGGGGTCATCTTCGGGAATGCCCGCCTCTACCTTGCCGACCATGTCGCCGCCGACGTCCGCACCCTTGGTGAAGATGCCGCCGCCGAGACGGGCGAAGATCGAGATCAGCGAGGCGCCGAAGCCGAGGGCCACCAGCGCGTCGATCATGTCGCGGCTGCCGCCGGGGACACCCATCTTGAGCAGGACCGCGTAGTAGCCGCCGACGCCGATCAGGGCGAGGCCGGCGACCAGCATGCCGGTCACCGCACCCGCCTTGAAGGCGAGGTCGAGACCCGAGGCCAGGCTCTTCTGGGCGGCAACGGCGGTACGCACGTTGGCGCGCACCGACACGTTCATGCCGATGAAGCCGGTGGCTCCCGACAGGACCGCGCCGATCAGGAAGCCGATGGCGGCGAACTTGCCGAGCAGCAGCGCCAGGATGACGAGGACAACGACGCCCACGATACCGATGGTCATGTACTGGCGGCGCAGGTAGGCAGCCGCACCTTCCTGGATGGCTTGCGCGATTTCTTGCATGCGCGGGGTGCCGGCGTCTGACGCCATGACCCGCGATGCGGTAACGACGCCATACAGCACGGCAATCAAGCCGCAGCCGATGACGCCCCAAAGAACGGTGGACATTTTTCCTAACCTATTGTTTTTTCAGCGCTTCTAGCGCATCGCAGCCCGAAGCATGGAACTCCCCCCGGGGCGAGGCGCGCGGAAAATGACATGCCGCCCGTGTCGGCGCAACTCGCCGATGGGAAAAGCCCCGTCTCGTCAAGGGCTTGGCGTCAGGCGCGTGACGGATTCCGCAGCCGGAAAATGCCGATCACCAGCAGCGCGACCAGCACCAGCGCGAGGGCGACGTAGTTCAGGGCCGCCCAACCCTTCAACTCCAGCACCACGCCCGCCATCAGGCTGGCAACGGTGGTCACGCCGAAGACCATGAAGTCGTTGAACGCCTGCGCCTTGCCGCGTTCGGCCGGTCGGTAGGTGGTGGTCAGGAGGGTCGTCGCGCCCACGAACAGGAAGTTCCAGCCCACGCCGTTGAGGCTGAGGGCGCCCCGGAAATGCCATTCGGTGACGCCCATCAGCGCCACGACGACGCCCGCCACGAGCAGGACGATGCCTGCGATCATGACATTGAAGATGCCGAAGCGGGCGATCAGCTGTCCGGTGTAGAACGACGGCAGAAACATTCCCATGACATGCACGAAGATCGTCACGGGAGCCTCGGTCGCCTTGAGACCGCATTGCACGATGGCCAGTGGCGAAGCCGCCATCACGAAGGACATGACGCCAAAGGCGATCATCGCACCGGCGCAGGCCACCATGTAGGCCGGCTGGGTGACGATCTCGAAGAGCGGCCGCTGCGGGCCGGTCGAGTCCTCGACCCTGACCTGTGGGAATTCGATGAAGCCCAGCACGATGAAGACAAGGACGTGGATGACGATGACGGCGACGAAGCTCGCCTGGAAGAGCGGCAACCAGAGATCGGGCGTGAAGCGCGCCAGCGTCGGACCGACGATGCCCGCCAGCACGCCGCCCGCGGTGACGTAGGAAATCGCCTGCGCGCGAAAGTTACCGGGCGCCAGTTCGACGGCCGCGAAGCGATAGAGCTGCATGTTGGCGATGGCGTACCCCAGGAACAGGCCGCCCAGGCACATCACCGGGAAACTGCCGAGACCGAGCCCGATCGCCGCCAGAAGCGAGCCGATCATTCCCATCACGGAACCACTGCGGAAACCGAGCTTGCGGCCGCGCCGCATCATCAGCAACGAGGCCGGAAACACCGACAGCATGACGCCCAAATGCTGCATGGTGATGGGCAGATTGGCCCACATGCGCATGTCGGGCGAAACGATGGTCAGCACGGCCAGCGCCGACGAGGCGAACATCAGCGTGTTGCTGCTCTGCGTCAAAGCCTGGCACATCGCCAAAAGAGCGATGTTGCGCAGCGACCGGCGCGGCATGCGGCCGTCGGAGGCTGCGGGCATTTCCTTCACCTTGATAGATCCGTCCATTGGCCCGGCACTCTAGTCACGCGCCCTGTCCGCGCCATGGGGAGATGCGCAGTGCAGCTATGAGAATGCCCACTTCACTAGAAGTGAACGTATCCCTTCCGCGCAGTCAAGACGATCTCCGCGCCGGCCTTCAATTCCACTCCTGCTCCCCGCACGAAGCGGCCGATGCGCGTGACCTTGACCCCGGCCCGGCGCGCCGCGGCCTCCAGGGCCGCGTGTTTCCGGCGCGGCACTGCCATCACCAGTTCGTAGTCGTCGCCGCCGCCGGCCACGTTCGGCCACAAACCCGGGTCGGCCGCCACAGCAGCGCGGCCCGCGACCGACAGGGGTACCTCGCTCCGCTCGATCGTCACGGCAAGGCTGGAGGCGCTGGCGATATGACCGGCATCTGCCAGCAGCCCATCCGACACGTCGGCGCACGCGGTTGCGATGCCGACGAGTTCGGGTCCCAGCGTGGTGCGCGGTCGCGGCAGCCGGTAGCGATCCTCGAGGGACGCCCGCTGGCGGGCCGACAGATTGCGCAGACCGCCTTGCGCCACCAGCAGCCCCAACGCCCCGTCGCCGATCGTACCGCTCACCCAGAGCTCGTCCCCTGCCCGCGCCCCGGCACGCCCGAGCCCCTTGCGCCGTGCCACCCGACCGAAGGCGGTGATCGTCACGGTGAGCGGCCCCGGCGTCACCACCGTGTCGCCGCCGCACAGGACGATTCCATAGCGCCGCTGGTCCGCGGCCAATCCTCTGGCGAAGGCGGCGACCCAGGCCTCGGTCCAGTTCGACGGCAAGGCGAGCGACAGTTGATAGACGAAGGGCGTCGAGCCGCCGGCCGCGAGATCGGACAGGCAGACGCGCAGGGCCTTGGCGGCGATCCGGGCCGGCAGGTCGTCGGCCAGGAAATGGACGCCCGCCACGATCGTGTCGGTCTTGACCACGAGGTCGCGCCGCGCGTCGGCAGCGAGGAAGGCGTTGTCGCTCTGCAGGTTGCCTGCGCCCCTGAAGCCGCGGGCGAGTGGCGCGAAGTAGCGGGCGATCAGCTCGAATTCACCGATCCGCCCAGGCCGCGCCATGACGGCCTACTTCTGGTCGTCCGGCCGCGCCTGACGCGCCACGCGGTCGAGAACGGAGTTGATGAAGCTCGGCTCGCCCTTGTCATAGAACGCGTGGGCGATCTCGACATATTCGTTGATGACGACGCGCCACGGCACGTCACCCCGATGCGCGAGTTCGTAGGCGCCGGCGAGCAGGATGGCCCGCACCAGACGATCGACGCGTGCCCAGGTCCAGTCCTGCGCCAGCGAAGCCGTCACCATCGCCTCGAGCGCGACCTGGTTGGTCGTGGTGCCTTCGACCACGTCCTTGAAGAGCGGACGGTCGGCGTCGCGGCGCATGCCGCCCTCGCCGGCTTCGCCGGTACGCACCTTCAGGAACTGCTCGATGATCTCGGCCGGGGCATCCTGCCCCTCCTGCCATTGATAAAGCGCCTGGACCGCTGCCAACCGGGCGGCCTGGCGGCGGCTGGGCACGGCCGGCTTGGCGTCGCTCACGATTTATTCCAGCGACGGGCCAGAGCCACCATCGCAAGGCAGGCATGGGCCGCATCGCCGCCCTTGTCGCCGCGATCCGTAAAGGCACGCGCCCGCGCCTGTTCGATGTTCTCGACCGTCACGATGCCATAGCCGATCGCCAGCTTCTTCTGGACCGCGAGATCCATCAGTCCGCGGGCACTCTCGCCGCAGACATAGTCGTAATGTGTGGTCTCGCCGCGAATGACGCAGCCGAGGGCCACGTAGCCATCGTACCGCTTGCCCTTCTTGCCGGCCGCCAGGGCGATCGCACCGGGGATCTCGAAGGCACCCGGAACGACGATGCTTTCCACCTTCGCGCCGTTCTTCACGATCTCCCGCTTGGCGCCATCGATCAGCGCGTCGGCGATATCGGCGTAGTAGCGCGACTCGACGATGAGAATGCGCGCGCCCTTGACGCCGGCGACCGCCGGCCGGGCGGTCGGGTTTTCGGTCCGTGTCGACATGCTTAAACCTTCGCGCGGCCGGGGACCGGCTTCTGGGCGACGATCTTAAGACCGAAGCCCTCGAGACCGACGACGCTCTTCTGGGAGTTGCTGAGCAGCACCATTTCCTTCACGCCGAGATCGATCAGGATCTGGGCGCCGACGCCGTAGTCGCGCAACTCCTGCCCAGCCGGTTCGATCGGCTCCCCGGCGCGGCGACGCTGCTCGGCCAGGACGACGGTGAGCGGCTCGCGGATCAACACGATGACGCCGCGGCCTTCCTTGGCGATCTCGCGCATCGAGGCCTCGATCTCGCCGCCGCGGCCACCGCTGCGCTGGCCCAGGGTATCGGTGAAGAGATTGACGGCGTGCATGCGCACCATGACCGGACCGCCCGCGGCGGGATCGCCCTTCACGAGCGCGACATGCTGCGCCATCGTCACCTTGTTCACGTAGACGACGCAACGGAAGTCGCCGCCCCAGGTGCTGTCGAGCGCGGTCTCGCTGATGCGCTTCACGATCGAGTCGTAGCGGCGGCGATAGGCGATCAGGTCGGCAATGGTGCCGATCTTGAGCCCGTGGCGCTGCGCGAAGGTGATGAGGTCGTTGCGACGGGCCATCGTGCCGTCGTCGTTCATGATCTCGCAGATCACGCCGGCCGGATTGAGGCCTGCCAGGCGCGCGATATCGACCGCAGCCTCGGTATGGCCGGTACGCTCCAGCGTGCCGCCGTCGCGGGCAACCAGCGGGAAGACATGGCCCGGCGTCACGATGTCCTGCGGCCCGCATGACGGATCGATCGCCACAGAAACGGTGCGCGAGCGATCGGCGGCCGAGATGCCGGTCGTCACGCCCTCGCGCGCCTCGATCGAGACGGTGAACGCGGTCGAGTGGCGGGTCCGGTTGTTCTGCGACATCAGCGGCAGGCCGAGCTGTTCGACCCGTTCGCGCGTGAGAGCGAGGCAGATCAGGCCGCGCGCGTGCCTGGCCATGAAGTTGATGGCCTCCGGGGTCGCCCACTGAGCCGGGATCACCAGGTCGCCCTCGTTCTCGCGATCCTCGTCGTCGACAAGGATGAACATCCGGCCCTTCCGGGCCTCCTCGATGATGTCCTCGGCGGCGGCCTTCACTTCGCTGAAGGTGACCCGCCAAGCGTCCTTTTCGAGCGCACTCATTTTTTCTGATGCTCCAACAGTCGCGCAACGTAACGCGCGAGCATGTCCACCTCAAGGTTGACCCGCTGGCCGACCCTGGTCTGTCCCAGAGTGGTAACCGCCTGGGTGTGTGAAATCACATTCACGCCGAAGCAGTTTCCATCGACTTCATTGACCGTTAGCGAAATGCCGTCGATCGCCACCGACCCCTTGGCCGCGACGAAGCGCGCCAGTTCGGGCGGCGCCTCGAACACGAAGCGCACGCTGCCGCCTTCCGGTGTCATGGAGACGATCCGGCCGACGCCATCCACGTGACCGTACACGAGATGGCCCCCCAGCTCGTCGCCAAGCTTCAGCGACAATTCGAGGTTGAGGCGGCTGCCGACCGTCCAGTCGCCGAGATGCGTCTTGTCGAGGCTCTCCGCCGAGACCTCGACCGTGAACCGGCCGGCGCCCTTCTCGACCACCGTGAGGCAGCAGCCCGAGCAGGCGATCGAGGCCCCGATGGCGATCGGCGCCATGTCGTGCCGGGTGGCGATGACGAATCGACGGTCACCCGCCTTGCCGCCGGGGTCAACCGAGACGATCTCGCCGATGTCGGACACGATACCTGTGAACATGGCCGCTACTTAATCCTCCCGCCGCCAGGTTTCCAGCGTGTCGCCCTGCAGTTGCCGCGCCGAAACCAGCCGGAACCGGGGCGCGGAACCGAGCCGTGCAAATTCCAGTCCGCCGACCGCAGAGCGGCCGTCTCCGCCCAGGATCAACCCGGCGCGGTAGCTCGAAATGCCGTCGACGAGGCCAGCCTTCAGGAAGGACGCGGCCACGTGGCCGCCGCCCTCGACGAGGACCCGGGTCAGCCCCCGCGTGCCCAACGCCTGTGCGGCCGCCGCAACGTCGATACGCCCGTCCGTGCCGACGTCGACCTCGACGATCTCTACACCGAGGCCGGCAAGCCTGTCTCTTCGATCCGCCGGAGCGTCCTTGGTGCAGACGAGCCACACTGGCGTGGCGCGTGCCGAGGTCGCGAGTCTGGAGGTTGGCGACAGGCGCGCCTGCGAGTCGAGGACGATACGGACCGGCGAGTACGACCTGAGTCCCGGCAGCCGGCAGGTCAGATCGGGATCGTCGGCGGCAGCCGTCGCCGCACCGACCAGGATGGCGTCGTGGATCGCGCGCAGCCGATGGCCGTCCTGGCGCGCCGCCGGACCGGTGATCCATTTGCTCTCGCCGGATGCGGTCGCAATGCGACCGTCGAGCGAGCCCGCCATCTTGAGATGGAAGAGAGGCCGGCCTTCACGCACGCGCCGCAGGAATCCCGCGTTGATCTGGGCGGCGTCGGCCGCGCCCTCACCCACTTCGACGGCAATGCCGGCCGCCTTCAGCCGCGCATGCCCCTGCCCCTTCACGCGCGGATCGGGGTCCTCGAGCGCCGACACGACACGCGCGACACCGGCACTCACGAGCGCATCCGCGCAGGGCGGCGTACGACCGTGATGCGCGCAGGGTTCCAGCGTGACGTAGGCGGTGGCGCCCTCCAGCGACACGCCGGCCTTTGCCGCTTCCGCGATCGCATCGGCTTCGGCATGCGGCCGGCCGCCGTCGCGCGTGCGGCCGCGCGCAATCACCTGACCGTCGCGCTCGATGACGCAGCCGACGGCGGGATTGGGCCAGGTGCGGCCGAGCGAACGGCGCGCCAGCGCGAGCGCCGCGCGCATCATCGGTCAGTCCTTGAAGTGAGCCGTATCGGCCAGGTCGGAGATGAACTCCTCGAAGTCCCGGGCCTCGCGGAAGTTGCGATAGACCGAGGCAAACCGCACATAGGCTACCGGATCGAGGGCGCGCAGCGCGTCCATCACCAGCTCGCCGATCTGCGTCGAGGGGATCTCGCTCTCGCCCGAGCTCTCGAGACGGCGCACGATGCCGTTCACGACGCGCTCCGTGCGATCCGGGTCGACCGGCCGCTTGCGGCAGGCGACCTGTATGGAACGCGCCAGCTTGTCACGATCGAACTGCACGCGCTGTCCGTTCTTCTTCACCACCGTCAGTTCGCGCAGCTGGACGCGCTCGAAGGTCGTGAAGCGCGAACCGCAGGACGGGCAATAGCGCCGCCGGCGGATCGCCGAATTGTCGTCGGTCGGCCTCGAGTCCTTAACTTGAGTGTCCTCGTGACCGCAGAATGGACAGCGCATCTAGTTCCCCTGTTTTCTTCTGGCTTTGCGCCTTGTCAGTCGCGGTAGATCGGGAAGCGCGCGCAAAGCGCGTGCACCTTGGCTCGAACCTGGGCCTCGACCTGGGCGTCGCCGTCCGGGCCGTTCTTGGCGATGCCGTCGAGCACGTCGGCGATCAGATGGCCGATCTGCTGGAACTCCGCGACGCCGAAGCCGCGCGACGTGCCCGCCGGCGAGCCGAGTCGCACGCCCGACGTGATCGTGTACTTCTCCGGATCGCCCGGAATGCTGTTCTTGTTGGTCGTGATGCCGGCGCGGTCGAGCACCTTCTCCGCCGACACGCCGGTCGCCTTCTTCGGACGCAGGTCGACCAGCATGACGTGACTGTCGGTGCCGCCCGAGACGATCTTCAGGCCGCGCTCGGTCAGCGTCGCCGCCAGCGCCCGCGCATTGTCGACCACCTGCTGCGCATAGACCTTGAAGTCGGGCTTCAGCGCCTCGCCGAACGCCACCGCCTTGGCGGCGATGATGTGCATCAGCGGGCCGCCCTGCAGGCCGGGGAACACCGCCGAGTTGATCTTCTTCCCGAGCTCGGCATCGTTCGACAGGATCATGCCGCCGCGCGGGCCGCGCAGCGTCTTGTGCGTCGTCGTCGTCACGACATGGGCATGTGGCAGCGGGCTCGGATAGACGCCGGCCGCGACCAGGCCGGCATAGTGCGCCATGTCGACCATGAAATAGGCACCGATCTCGTCGGCGATCCTGCGGAAGCGCGCCCAGTCGATTTGGCGCGAGTAGGCCGAGGCGCCGGCGATGATCAGCTTCGGCTTCTCGCGGCGGGCCGCCTCCTCCATCTGCTCGTAGTCGATCAGATGCGTGTCGGGCTTGAGGCCGTAAGACACGACCTTGAACCACTTGCCCGACTGGTTGGCGGGCGAGCCGTGCGTGAGATGGCCGCCCTGGTCGAGCGCCATCCCGAGGAACGTGTCGCCGGGCTGCAGCAGCGCCATGAAGACGGCCTGGTTGGCCTGCGCGCCGGAGTGCGGCTGCACGTTTGCGAAGGAGCAGTTGAAGAGCTTCTTGGCGCGCTCGATCGCCAGGTCCTCGGCCTTGTCGACCTCCTCGCAGCCGCCGTAGTAGCGGCGACGCGGATAGCCTTCGGCATACTTATTGGTGAGCACCGATCCCGCGGCCTCGAGCACGGCACGCGAGACGATGTTCTCCGAGGCGATCAGTTCGATCTGCTCCTGCTGGCGATGCAGTTCGCCCTTGAGGACGGCGTCGATCGCCGGATCGGACTCGGCCACACCCACGGTGAACATCGGCAGCGGAGAATCGCTCATCTTGACGGCGGCTTGGCTCATGACACTCAACCCTTTGAAAGCTTGTCGACGCGGCCGGCGTGGCGACCGCCAGCCCATTCGGTATCGAGGAAGACCTTGAGCGCCTCGCGCGCCACTTCGACGCCGATCAGGCGCTGCCCGAAGGCGATGACGTTCGCGTCGTTGTGCTCGCGCGACAGCCGCGCCGAAGTCACATCGTGCGCGAGCACTGCGCGAACCTTGGGATTTCGGTTGGCCGCGATCGAGATGCCGATGCCGCTGCCACACACGAGCACGCCGCGTCCCGCCCTGCCCGACGCGATGGCCTCGCCCATGGCCCGGCCAAAGTCCGGATAGTCGACGGAATCGGTCGAATTCGTGCCGAGATCCAGCACGTCGTGACCCGCTTCCTGTAGGTCGCGCTTCAGGATTTCCTTAAGGTCGAAGCCGGCATGATCCGACGCGACCGCGATGGCGCCCCCCGGCATATCGACGATCGATCCCCTCTATCTATTGAGCCTCCCGATACCATATCGGGGGCCGCGGTGTCACGGTCCCCCAAAATCGTGGAAAGCGACCCACAAGACACTGATTCGGAAAGAAAAAGGCCCGGCGGATGCCGGGCCTCTCCGTCGCAGGGCTGTTCTGCCCTACTTCTTGATCGGCGAGGACTTGCCGTCCTTCCAGACGTAAATGTCGTAGACCGCGTCCTTGATGTCGCCCTTGGCATCGAACTCGAGCACGCCGACGGCGGAGTCGTACTTGCCCGAACGCAAGGCTGCGGCAACCTTGGCCGCCTCGGTCGACTTCGCCTTGTTGGCGGCGTCGGCCCAGGCCTTCACGGCGGCGTAGCTGAACAGCGTGTAGCCTTCCGGATTGTACTTGGCGTCGCGGAACTTCTTCACGAGGGCGGCATTCTTGGGGTCGTCCTCGGCCTTCGGCGGGAACGACATCATCACGCCGTTGGTGGCCGCGCCGCCCAGCTGGGCGAACTCGGCCGTCTCGAGCGCGTCGAAGCCCATCATGTTCGCCGCGAGGCCCTGCTCGCGGGCCTGCTTGATGATCAGCGCGCCCGCGGTGTGGTAGCCGCCCAGCACGATGATATCGATCTTCGCCTGCTTCATCTTGTTGATCAGCGCGGCGAAGTCCTTGTCGGTGTCGTTGTAGGCCTCGTACATCGTCTCGCGGAGGCCGCCCTTGTTCAGGGCCTTCTTGGTCTCGTCGGCCACGCCCTTCCCGTAGGGCGACTTGTCGTGAAGGATCGCGACCTTGGCGGTCTTGTTGTTCTTCAGGATGTAGTTGCCGACCGTCGTGCCCTGAACGTCGTCACGGCCGCAGGTGCGGAACACCGTGGTGTTGCCCTTGCCGGCCGCGTCGTCGGTCAGCTTCGGGTTGGTCGAGGCCGGCGTGATCTGCAGGATCTTGCCTTCCTTGTAGATGTCCGACGCCGGGATCGACGAGCCCGAGCAGAAATGCCCGGCCACGAACGCGACCTTGTCCGACACCATCTTGTTGGCGACCGCGGTCGCCTGCTTGGGGTCGCAGGCATCGTCGCCGATCACCAGTTCCAGCTTCTGGCCGTTCACGCCACCAGCGGCGTTGATGTCCGCAACCGCCATTTCGGCGCCGCGCTTCAGCTGCTCGCCGAAGGCCGCGTTCGCGCCGGTCATCGGACCGGCGGAGCCGATCTTGATCTGGGCGAACGCGGGCGTCGCCATGAGCGCAACGGCTGCGACCGCCAGCGTGCCGTAAAACTTCTTCATCCGGGTCTCCCTGATTGTTCGAGCCTCCTCCGCCGAGGCGGAGCATGCCGCAAGCTTAGTGCCGCTCGTCCCAGCCCAGCAAGCCTTTGCGCCGGTATAGCCAGGGATACTGGCGCACCATCTGGCGCGCCCGCGTGAGCCGGTAGGCAAAGGCCGCGATCGCCAGTTGCACCGCCCAGCCGAACCCAAATCCGGCGAGCGACAGAAGTTCGCCATTGGCCAGCGCATAGTCGAGGAAGCGCAGCGTGGCAGACAGCAATGCAGTGTAGAAGACGACCTGCGGCCACGGCCGCCACGTGAGCGCCACCGCGTGCCCCGCCGCGAAGGATGCAGGCCCGATCAGGACGAGGTTGAACAGCACGACGTTGAACAGCGTGTCGCCGAACCAGTCGAACATGAAGGTGTCGAGCGGGCTCATCCGTGGCCGCCTTCGAGATAGGCCGCGCGGACTTCCTGGTTGGCCAGCAGCTCCTTGCCGCTGCCACTGAGGCGCACCCGGCCGTTGGCCAGCACGTAGCCCCGGTCTGCCAGGCGCAGCGCATGGAAGGCGTTCTGTTCGACCAGGAAGATGGTGACCCCCTCTTCCCGCGCGATGCGGCCGATCGAGTCGAAGATCTGCCGCACGATCAGCGGCGCGAGCCCAAGCGACGGCTCGTCTAGCAAGAGGAGCCGCGGCCGGCTCATCAGCGCGCGGCCAATGGCCAGCATCTGCTGCTCGCCACCCGACAGCGTGCCGCCGCGCTGGTCGCGCCGCTCCGCCAGCCGCGGGAACATGGCAAAGACGCGGTCGAGATCGCTCTTGAAGTTGGCCGGATCGGCGAGGATCGCGCCCATCTGCAGGTTCTCGTAGACGCTCATGCGCGCGAAGATGCGCCGTCCCTCCGGCACCTGCGCCACGCCGCGCCGCACGATCTGATGGGTCGGCAGGCCGGTGATGTCCTCGCCGTCGAATACGATGGTGCCGCTGCGCGCCCGGGGATTGCCGCAGATCGTCATCAGCAGGGTCGACTTGCCCGCACCGTTGGCGCCGATCAGGGTCACGATCTCGCCGCGCGCCACGTCGAGGTCGACGCCGTGCAAGGCCTGGATCGCGCCATAGAACGTCTCGATGCCCTTCACGGAGAGGATCGAGGGCTTAGCCATCGAGCGCCTCCTCGTCGGTGCCGAGATAGGCGCGGATCACCGCCGGGTCGTTGCGCACTGCCTGCGGATCGCCCTCGGCGATCTTGCGTCCGTAGTCGAGCACGACGATATGGTCCGAGATGTTCATCACGACGCTCATGTCGTGCTCGATCAACAGCACGCCGATCCCGTCGCGGTCGCGAATCGAGACCAGGAGATGGTTGAGCTCCGCGGATTCGCGCGGATTGAGGCCGGCCGCCGGCTCGTCGAGGCAGAGCAGCACCGGTTCGGTGCACATGGCGCGGGCGATCTCGAGCCGGCGCTGGGCGCCGTAGGGCAGTTCGCCGGCCGGCCGGTCGGCGTCAGCTAACAGGCCGATGCGCTCCAGCCAAAGGCGCGCCAGTTCGACCGCGGCTGCCTCGGCCCGCTGGAAGCTCCCGGCCCCAACCAGCCCCAGCAGACTCCAGCCCGAGGCGCGCATCAGCTTGTTGTGCTGCGCCACCATCAGGTTCTCGAGTACGGTCATGCCGGGGAACAGCCGGATGTTCTGGAAGGTACGCGCGACCTTGGCCTTCTGGCCAATCTCGTGCCCGCGCATGCGTTCGAGCAGGAATTCGCCGCCGGCCCCACGCAAGGTCAGCCGTCCGACTGTCGGCTTGTAGAAGCCGGTGATGCAGTTGAAGACCGTGGTCTTTCCTGCGCCGTTCGGTCCGATGATGGCGGTGATGGATTTCGGACGGGCGGCGAAGGAGACGTCGTCAATTGCGACCAGGCCGCCAAAGCGCATGGTGAGGTGCTCGACCTCGATCAGCGGTGCACTCATCCGCCGCCCCCCGGATGCAATCGTATCGACGGCTCGCGATGGGAGATGAGGCCACGCGGCTTGAACACCATGATCAGCACCATGGCGAGGCCGAAGGCCAGCATGCGATAGCTGCCGAGATCTCGGAACCATTCCGGCAGGCCGATCAGCAGCACCGCCGCCAGCACGACGCCGATCTGGCTGCCCATCCCGCCCAGCACGACGATGGCCAAAATGATCGCCGATTCGATGAAGACGAAGCTCTCGGGGCTGATGAAGCGCTGTTTGGCGGCGAAGAACGAACCGGCGAAGCCCGCGAACATGGCGCCGATCGCGAAGGCGGTGAGCTTGGTGTTCGTGGGATTGATGCCCAGCGCCTGGCAGGCCGTCTCGTCCTCGCGCAACGCTTCCCATGCGCGTCCGACCGGCAGCCGGCGCATACGCTGCGTGAAGAGGTTGGTGATCAGTGCCAGGCCGAGGATGATATAGTACAGGAAGATCAGCCGGTGATTGCCGTCGAAGGCGATGCCCAGCATCTCCGATACAGTCTGCTTGCCCGGCGGCGGCGTTTCGGCGAACACCGCGCCGAACAGGGTCGGCCCCGGGATCGAGCCGATGCCGGCCGGTCCGTTGGTGAGGTCGAACCAGTTGAGCAGGACCAAGCGGATGATCTCGCCGAAGCCCAGGGTGACGATGGCGAGATAGTCGCCGCGCAGACGCAGGACCGGGAAACCCAGCATGATGCCGAACAGCGCCGCCATCATCCCCGCGAGCGGCAGGACCGTCCAGAAGCCCAGCCCGTACTGTGTGCTCAGCAGCGCATAGGCATAGGCCCCGACCGCATAGAAGGCGACGTAGCCCAGGTCGAGCAGGCCGGCGAGTCCGACCACGATGTTGAGCCCCCAGCCCAGCATCACGTAGGTCAGGATCAGCACGCCGAGGTCCATCGTCTTCTGGTCGGCGAAGGGCGTGAACGGCATCAGGACGGCGGCGGCCAGCAGCAGCCAGCCGAACCATTTCGAGCCGGCCTTGCCCAGCGCCACGCCCGACGGCGTCCGCGCCGCCGCGCCCATCGCGTCGTTGGCCCACGGCCAGATCGCGCGGATCACCAGCAGCACACCGCCCAGCGCCACGAACCAGTGCAGGAAGCCAGACGGAAGCTTCATCGGCGAGGCCCCGGCCACGATCATCGCGACGCCGAGCACGATGGCGGGCCAGCGCAGGCCGTTGGCGGCCATCGACAGGCCGAGCCGGCCGATGAAGATGACGGCCACGGCCACGGCGAGATCGACGAGATGATAGTCGAAGCCCAGCCCCTTTCCGCCGCCCATGTCGACGGTGCGGAAGCCGACGATGAAGATGCCGAGGGCGGCTGCGACGAAGGCGGTCAGGCCCGCATCCTTCAGCATGAGGGGGAGGCGCTGCGCCATGCGCTCAGACCTTCTCGATCTCCGGTTTGCCGAGCAGGCCGCTCGGCCGGAAGATCAGCACCAGCACGAGGATCGCGAAGGCCGCGACGTCCTTGTACTCGCTGGAGAAGTAGCCGGCCCAGAAGACCTCGATCAGGCCGATCAGCAACCCGCCCAGCATCGCGCCCGGCAGCGAACCGATGCCGCCCAGAACCGCCGCCGTGAAGGCCTTGATGCCCGCCAGGAAGCCGATGAAGAAATCGACGACGCCGTAGTACATCAGGAACAGCATGCCGGCGACCGCGGCCAGTGCCGCGCCCAGCACGAAGGTGAGCGAGATCGTGCGATCGACGTTCACGCCCAGCAGCGAAGCCATCTTCATGTCCTGCTCGCAGGCCCGTTGCTGGCGGCCGAGCGATGTCCGGGCGATCACCCAGGTAAAGCCCGCCATCAGCACGACCGTCACCAGCACGATGATGATCTGTAGCCACGTCACGCGGACGTCGAAGCCGTCGACTGTGAAGAGGTTGAAGCCGCCGGAGACGATCTGTCCGCCCGGTTTCGGCCGCGCGCCCTGGGCAAGCTGGACGTAATTCTGGAGGGCAATCGAAACGCCGATGGCGGAGATCAGCGGGGCCAGCCGGAACGAGCCCCGCAAGGGTCTGTAGGCCGTTCGTTCTATCGCCCATCCGTAAACGGCCGAGAAAGACATCGCCAACAGCAGCACCAGGACGATGGCGATGGGCGCCGAGCTGATGCCCAGGCTGCCGCAGATGATGAAGCCGATCAGGGAGATGAAGGCACCGATCATGAAGACCTCGCCGTGCGCGAAGTTGATCATGCCGATGATGCCGTAGACCATCGTGTAGCCGATGGCGATGAGCCCGTAGATGGCGCCCAGCGTGATTGCGTTGATCAGCTGTTGCGTGAAATACGCCATGCCCTGTTTCTGTCTCCCTGCCCCTGCGACCTACGATGCTTTCTCGGGAACTGGCAAGCTCAAGATGAGAAGCCTGCAAATCACGGACCAGAGGCACGGCTGGAAGAGCTGCGCCCGGCCGGATACCCTCGGGGCGGCCCAAAAGCCACTTGAACTCGGGGGCCCAAGTGCCGATTAAAGGTCACATGGAACCCCCCTCATACGACGTCATCGTCATCGGCGCCGGTCCTGCCGGACTGACCGCCGCCACCGACATCGCCCGTGCCGGCCTCAAGGTACTTTGCCTCGACAAGCTCGCGCCGGGCGGTGAGATCATGAACCTCGGCGAACTCCAGGATTTCGACGAGATCTTCGACGGCGCGCAGATGGCGTCGCGCCTGACCGACGATGCGGTGGTCGCGGGTGTCGAGATCGGCTTCGGCGAAGTCTCGTCGATTGCCGGCCAGGGCCCCTTCGAGATCGAGACGACCGATGGCGAGCGCCACACCGCCCGCGCGCTGGTCGTCGCGACGGGCCTGAACAAGGGCAAGCTCGGGTTGCCGAACGAGGAAGAATACGAAGGTCGCGGCCTTTCCCACTGCGCGAACTGCGACGGCCCCCTCTACGCCGGACAGCCGGTCATCATTGCCGGCGCCACCGGATGGGCCCCGTACGAGGCGAAGGCGCTCGTCGGCATTGCCGGCGAAGTCACCATGCTCGGCGTGCCCGACGGCGACGTTCCCGAAGGCGTGACCTCCCAGCCGGGCCGGATCGTCGCCGTAGAAGGCAGCAACGGCCTCGAGGCCGTCACGATCGAGAATGACGGCCAGCGAAACAGAATTCCGACGAATGCCGTTTTTGTTTACGTCGGCCGGTCTCCCGCTGCGGAATTCCTGCCGGATTCGCTTGCACGCGACGCCACCGGGCATATCGTTGTCGACGAAGAAGGCCGGACCGGCCTGCCGCTGGTGTTTGCCGCCGGCGACGTCAGGTCCGGCTCGAAGGAATATCTGGCCAACGCCATCGCCGACGGCCAAAGGGCCGCCCAATCGGCGGTCGCGGCGCTGAACAAGTAGCGTGGAGGAAAATTAGAATGCGCATCTTCAATCCGAGCTTCGGCATGGCCGCCGCCGGCCCCGCCAAGGTGACGTTGCAGCCCATCAACTGGGCGACCGACGCCATAGCGCTGATCTCCAACTCGAAGCCGAATGCCCGTGAGCTGCTGGAAGGCGTCCGCGCCATGCTCGGTGCGCACCGTTCGGTGGACAACATCCACTTCCACGCCAAGAACAGCGCCAGCCAGCCGGCGCCGAAGGAACTGATCGAAAAGGTCGCGAAGAACTACAAGGGTGCCTTGCTAGCCTTAGGGGATTGAGGAAGCTGTTCATCGTGGAGTTTCCACGACAGCCTCGAACTCGAGAAGCTCGGCGTCACCTCTTTCGTGATCGCCACTGAGACCTTCAAGCCGCTGGTCCTTGCCCAGGCGAAAGCCCGCAAGGTCGAAGCGCGACTGATCGTGGTGAAGCATCCCGTCGGCGGCCTGAACGCCGAAGAGTTGCGGGAGCGCATCGAAGCAGCGACCAAGGGACTGACCGAGGCGACGACGAAATGAAGGACATCGCCGAACAGGAAGTGATCGACATCGGAGAGATGGATGTCGAAGCCTTCAACGAGTATGCCACGGAACAGGGCTGGAGCGACGGCATGCCGCTCTTCGTCCCCACCGAGGCCAAGGTCGCGAAGTTCGTCGAGACCGTTCGCGGCGACAACCGGCCCTATGCGCCGGTGCCGCCGCGCCAGATCGTCCCGACGGTCCAGGCGCTCGCCGCCAACGCCGTGATGGCGGGCTGCAAGCCGGAATACTTCCCGGTCGTGACCGCCGCCCTGCGCGGCGTGCTCGACCCGGAATACAATCTGCACGGTACGCTGGCCACGACGCACTCCTGCGCGCCGATGGTCATGGTGAGCGGCCCGATCCGGCACGAGCTCAACATCAACTGCGGCACCAACTGCTTCGGACAAGGCCGCCAGGCCAATGCCACGATCGGCCGCGCGCTCGGCCTGATGCTGCTGAACGTCGCCGGCGCCAAGCCGGGCGAGATGGACCGCTCGACCCAGGGCAATCCCGCCAAGTTCACCTTCTGCTTCGGCGAGAACGAGGAAGAGAATCCCTGGACGCCCTATCACGTGCAGCGCGGCTTCGCGCCCACGGACTCGGTCGTGACGGTGATGTCGGGCGAAGGCCCGCATAACCTCAACGATCACGGCTCGACCACCGGCGACGGCCTGCTGACCACGTTCGCCGGCGGCATGTCCAACCCGGGCTCCAATACGATCTACGGCAAGGGCCCGATGTTCGTCATCATCGGTCCCGAGCATGCCGCGACGCTCAAGCGGGACGGCTTCACGATCGACAGCATCCGCGAGGAGCTGTGGAAGCGTTCGCGCGTCCATCTCTCGCGCGTCTCGAAGGAAAACCTCGTGACCTACGAGACCACGGGTCACAAGCCGGACGGCGACTGGCTGACGATCGGCCGCGACCCGAAGGATATCCACATCACCGTGGCGGGCGGCCCGGGCAAGCACTCGGCCTTTATCCCGTCTTTCGGCGGCACCACCGTCGCCTGCACGCGCATCGCCTGATGGACGAGTGGTGCGGCTGGCCCATCGTCTCCGACGGGACGAACTGGGAAGATGCACAACGCATCCTGACGGAGGCCGAACTTTCCGACGGCCTCCCCCTGGTGCCGCCGACCCGGCGGCGTCTTGAGGCCATGGTCGCCGGCGTCGGCGGCCGTTCGGAATCGCTGGGCATGATGCCGCCGATGTTCGGCGACATCACGCCGGACAGCGTCGCCTATCAATGCGTGATCGCGGGCTGCGTTCCGGCCGAGTTGCCGGTCGTGCTGGCGGCCGCGACCGCGATCCTCGAACCGGACTTCAACCTTCTCGGCATCGCCACGACCACCGGCAGCGCGGCGGTGGCGCTGTGCGTCCACGGCCCGATCGCCCGCACGCTCGGCGTCAACGCTCTGACCAACGCCATCGGCCCCGGTACACGCGCCAATGCCTGCATCGGCCGCGCCCTGCAGTTGTCCTTGCGCAACATCGGCGGCGCCCGCTCGGACACGGGCGACATGGCGACGATGGGCCAGCCGGCCAAGTTTACCCTGTGCTTCGCCGAGCGCGACGAAGGCCCCTTCCCGTCCTTCACCGAGCGCCACGGACTCGGCCGGGATGCCAGCGCAGTCACGGTGATGGGTATATCCGGCACGGCCGAGGTGCTGCCGGGCGACGGCGAAGGCGCCACGCCCCAAGCGATCCTCGACCCGATCGTCGCCGGCATGCGCGCCGAGATCGTGATGTCGGGCCAGAGCCGCAAGAAGGATCGTGGCGAGCAGGTCGTCCTGCTGCCGCTGGAACTCGCGGAGAAGATCGCCCGCCACGACGGCTGGGACCTCAAGCGCATCCAGCACTATCTGTTCGACAAGGGTGGCGACGTCGCCGCCTCGCCCGAGGCGATCCATCCGATCGTGACCGGCGGCGCCGGCTACAAGATGGCCTATCTCCCGATCTGGGGCGGCGGCTCGCAGACGGTGCTACGCAAGCTCTGACCGACGGTCAGAGCTTCCAGCCCAGCCATTCGCAGATGCCGCGGCCCATCACGCCTTCCAGGTCGTCGCCCTTCAGCCAGGGCATCTCTTCCGTGAACATGGTCACGCCCTGGCGGTAGCTGCCGGGCAGCCGCGACAGGTCCGTTCCCCAGAAGGTGCGCTTGGGGCCAAAGGCATCGAACACGCGCTGGATCTGCGGATGCACCGACTTGAACGGATAGGTCTTGTCGTCGGCGTAGCAGGGCATGGCAGAGACTTTGGCCGCCACGTTGGGCCGCCTGGCAAGCGCCAGCACGTTGTCCAGCGTCGCGAAGTTAGTGGTCTCGGTGAAGCCCTTGCCGCTCTTCAGCCCGAGATGGTCGAGCACGAGTCGCAGGCCGGGATAGCGCTCCGCGACCTTGTCGGCGAGATGCATGTATTCGTGGTGGAACAGCACCATCGCCGGGATGCCGTGCTTCTCCAGTTCGCCCCACACCCAGTCGAATCGGCCGTCGAGCAGCGGCTGGCGCAGTACCTCGGTGTGGAAGGTGAAGCGCACGCCCAGCATGCCTGGTTGCTTCTTCCAGTCGGCGAGCTGGCCGGTCGCGCCCGGTGCCTCCGGATCGAACCGTCCCATGGTCGCGAACCGGGTCGGATGCGCCTTCGCCGCCTCGTTGGCGAGGTCGTTGCGGTCGCCTTCCCACGACGGCGGCACGATGATCACGCCGTCGACGCCGGCCTTGTCCATCTCGGCCAGCAGCTCGTCCTTGCCCAGCGGCTCCCGGTGCGGTTCGGCGCGGGCCGGCCACGGCCGCTCCGGCGTGTTCGGCCCCCAGATATGGACCTGCGCGTCGACGATCTTCATTGCCCCGTCTCCACCCTACTTCATCAGTTTTCGCGCGAGCACATAGAACAGCCACATGCCGAAGCCCCAGAGCGCATAGACGATCGGCACCACGACGACGCCCGGCAGGCGCCAGCCGCCGCCCACGGGAGCGCCCTTGAGCGGCAGCACGACGAACCAGTTCACCGCCAGCACCAGCGCGGCCGCGAACAGGATCCAGCCCAGCGCGCCGTTCAGGACGCCCGGCAGACGCGTGACGACGAAGGCGCCGAGGATACCCCACAGGCCGCCCCAGAAGACTTGTGAGACGATGGTCGGCACGCCCCACGGCGGCACCGGCCGCATGCTGTAGAGATTGGAGCGGCCGTAACCCAGCTCGGCGGCGAAGTGGAAGCCGAGCTGATGGAACACCAGCACGCTCAATGCGCCGGCGATGAAACCCGCGACCACCATGCGCCAGAAATTGCCCGTCATATCACTTCCCTCCGGAAGGCCGCCGATCCCGCCACGGATGCGCCCGTTCGAGCTGGGCAGCCAGTGAGAACAGGGTCGCTTCGGCACCATAGCGAGCGACGAAATGCATGCCGATGGGCAGACCGTCTTCGGTCCATTCGAGCGGCACCGACATGGCTGGGACTCCGGTGGCGTTGCACACGGCGGTGAACGCCACCATCGGCGCCAGCCCCTGCTCGTACTTCTCCAGTGTGCCATCCATGCGCACCGTGCCGAGCGGCAGCGACGTGCGGGCGATGGTCGGCGACAGGAGGATGTCGAACCTCTCGAAGAAGGCGCCGAGCTGTCGGCCCGTGCGATGGAAGGTCTGCACGGCACGGATGTAATCGTGCGCGCCGATCCTGGCGCCTTGCTCCGCGTAGAGCCGCGTCACCGGCTCGAGATCGTCCGGCCCCGGCACGCGACCGTTGGCGCGGACCTGGATGTTGGTGAAGGTATTGGCGCACATCACCGTGCCGAAGGCCTTGCCCGTTGCTTCGGCGTCGTAGTCCGGCGCGGCCTCCTCGACGAGATGACCGAGCGCTTCCAGCCGCTTCGCCGTGCGTTCGACGGCGGCTATCAACACCGGGTCCATCGACTCCCAGCCCACGGGCTTGCGCAGGAAGGCGACGCGGAGCTTGGCCGGCGCCCGCCGGGTCGCATCGAGGAACGTGCCTTCGGTCTCTGGCGCGCGGTACGGATCGCCCGGCTCACCGCCTGCCAGCGCGTCGAGCAACGCCGCACTGTCACGGACCGAGATCGATACGCATAGTTGCGCACCCGCCCCGGCCAGCGTCTCGCCGATCGGCGCCAGGCTGATGCGGCCGCGTGAGGGCTTCAGGCCGAACAGGCCGCACAGGGAGGCCGGAATGCGGATCGAGCCGCCGCCGTCGGTCGCATGCGCCAAGGGCAGTGCCCGCGCGGCCACGACGGCCGCCGAGCCGCCGGAAGAGCCGCCCGGCGACAGGTCGGCACGCCATGGGTTGACCGTCGCGCCGCCGAACGCGGGCTCGGTCGTCGGCGCGAGCCCGAACTCGCTGGTGTTGCTGCGTCCCACGATCACCAGACCGGCGCGGCGCATGCGTGCGACGGCAGCGCTGTCGTTTGCCGCGACCGGCTCCTTGGCGAAGAAGCGCGAACCGACCGTGGTCGGCGTGCCGGCGCAATCGGCCATGAGCTGCTTAACCACGAAGGGAATGCCGAGGAACGGCCCCTCGCCCGCCGCCGCGACCGACTTCCCGAGCAGATCGCCCTCGTAGAAGTCGGTGATCGCGTTCAGTTGCCCGTTGACCTGGCGCAGCCGCACGAGGCTCGCATCGAGAACTTCACGCGTCCCGATCTTCCGGCTGCGGACGAGTTCCGCGACGGCAAGGGCATCGTGCGTCGCAAACAGATCTTCCAATGGTTCAGTTCCGCCAGCGCTCTAGGTTCGCCGCCACGAAGGCGTCGTCGTGCAGTTCGGGATAGGTCGCATAGAGCCGGTCAATGCCCTCGCTCTGGCCGGGGCTCAGCTTCTCGTGCGGATCGAGACACTCGACCGATTTGAGCAGCCCCTGTCGCCGCAGGATCTCGTGACAGCCCGGAATACAGCCCGCGAAATCATGGTCGACGTCGAACACTACGCTATTGCAGTCGGTCACGAACGAATCCAGCGCCAACACTTCCGGCGGGACTGCGCCGTTCGAGACCGAGAGCTTGAGCCGTTCCAGCATGTTCACCGCGCCGCGCGTCCAGACGCTCCAGTGGCCGAGCAGTCCGCCCTGGAACCGCAGGGTCACCTCGCGATTGCCGGTGCGAACCACCATCGGCGTCACGAGATCGGCCACGATGTGATCGTCGTTACCGGTGTAGAGAGTGATGCGATCCTCGGCATGCGCGGCGGCGATGCCGAAGCAGACATCGAGCGTGCGATAGCGGTTGAACGGCGCCACCTTGATCGCCACGACATTGTCTATGGAAGCGAAGCGCGTCCAGAATTCGCGCGACAGCTTGATCCCGCCCACCGCCGTCTGCAGGTAGAAACCGATCAGCGGCATCTCCTTCGCGACCGTAGAGCAATGCTCGATCAGCTCGTCCTCGCTGGCACCCTTCAGCGCCGCCAGCGCCAGCAGCACGGCATGATAGCCGAGCGACCGCGCCGTGCGCGCTTCCTCGACGGCCTGAGCCGTCTTGCCGACCGCGCCCGCGATCATGACCAGCGGCCGGTCCGTCCAGTCGCGCGCCGTTCCGATGGCGAGTTCGAGAACCGGGCGGTAGAGCCCAACCTCGCGGATGGCGAACTGCGTGGAGTGGACCCCGACAGCGAGACCGCCCGAGCCGGCATCGAGGTAGTAGCGGCTCAGCGCGCGCTGGGACTGCTCGTCGAAGTTCCGTTCGGTATCGAGCGCAAGCGGATGCGCCGGGATGACGGTGCCCTGCCGCAGCAGGGACAGGACCGGCGCCGGAAGATCACGCCAGTGAAGGGCCTTGTCGGTGCTCATGCTGGTATCCTAGCCCAGTTCCGGGCCTGCGAGGGCAAAGACATGCGAGGGATCGTCCAGCCCCTTCGCCGTCCCCAGGGTCATGCGCATGTAGCCCCGCGGCGAGGTCGCCCCCTGCTCCAGAAGCCAGCCTCGTACCGCCTCGTGCGCCTCCGGCACATCGATGATGAACGGACCCGGCGCGGCGGCTGCCGCCTGCGAGATCAGCGCGAGCGCGATCGCCTCGCGATCGGCGACCACCGGCCCAAGCGATGTTGCCACCCGGCCTTCACGGCCCAACACGAAGCCCACGATCTTGCCGCCCACATCTTCCGCCAGCCAGGCGCGGCCGGGCTGGCGCAGCGCAAGGTGCATCAGGATCGACGGCCGCTCCATGCCGGTCAGCGGCCGGTCGTAGATGGCGAGCCGCGGCAGGTCGGCCGGCGTGACCGGCCGGATCGTGACGCCGGCCGGCGGCGCAACCGCGCCACCTTTCGCCCCGTCGAAATGCCAGCGGGCAATCGGGTAGAGGTCACGAAATCCCAGCGGCAGATAGATCGGTCGTCCCTGCTCCGTCGCATCGAGGCCCGCGACGGCATCGGCCGCGCGCACTTCCTCGATGCAGCGCTTCAGCAGGCCTGTGCCAACACCACCACGGCGCCGGTCCTTCGTCACCAGCACCATGCTTATCCAGGCGAGCTTCTGGCCGAGCGGCAGGATCAGCGAGCTGGCCTGCCACGTCCCGTCAGGCGCGGTGCAGCCGAAGCCGCGGCCGGCCCCCAGCATGAAGCGCCAGTCGGCGACGTTCTGGTTCCAGCCCGCCTCGATCGACAGAGGCCACACCGCGTCGCCCTGCTCGGGGTCGATCGGCCGGACGTCGAGCGGCTCAGTACTTGCCATCGCGCACCTCGTAGTGCGTGGGCTTGTTCAGCGTGGCCATGTCGCGCTGCAGCCAGTCGGTCGTCCACTCGATCATCTTCGAGAGCGGCACGCTCGGCGGCCCGAACTCCTTCTCCATTTTCCTGGCGTTGTTCAGCCAGCCGGTCGGCGCTTCCCTGCCGGTGAGCGTCGGCGTCCTGCCCAGCAGCTTGCCGAATTCGGCCGCCAGCCGGCGGATCTCGATGGTCTCCAGGCCCGTGACGTTGATCGGCGTGGTGGGTGTCGTGGCGCGTGCGAGGCAGCGCAACGCGACGGAGTTGGCATCGCCCTGCCAGATGACGTTCACATGGCCCATCGACAGGTCGATCGGCTCGCCGTCACGCACCTTGCGCCCGACGTCGTGCAGGACGCCGTAGCGCATGTCGATCGCATAGTTCAGGCGGAACAGCCGGCCCGGCGTGCCGTGGCGTGCCGAGAAATACTCGAACATGCGCTCGCGCCCGACGCAGGAGTTGGCGTAGTCGCCTGAGGGCGGAACTGGCGGCACCTCTTCCGTGGCGCCGCCGCTGTCGACCGGCACGAACGGGTAAACGCAGCCCGTCGAGAAGGCGACGATGCGCGATTCCTTGAAGATCTCGGCGACCATCGCCGGGACCTGCACGTTCATCGCCCAGGTGAGCGGCACGTCGCCCGTCGCGCCGAACTTGCGCCCGGCCATGAACACGACACTGGCCGCCGTTGGCAGGCTCTCCAGCGCCGCACGGTCCAGCAGGTCGGCCGCGATCGGCTCGACGCCGGCTTTCTCCAGCGCTTCCTTCACGCCGGGCTCGCTGAAGCGTGCCACGCCCATGATGCGCTTGGTTGGTGCCGCGCGCTTGGCCATGCGCGCCAGGGTCGGTCCCATCTTGCCGCCGACACCCAGCACGAGAATGTCGCCCGGCGTCGCGGCCAGGTCGGCGACCAGCTCGGCCGACGGGGCAGTCATGAAGTTCTCGACGGCCTCGACGCTTTCGAAACGCGCGGGAAGATTGGCGCTCATTTCTTGCCTCCAGGGTGGGCCGGCGTCAGCCGCTCGCGCGGTGCGGCGGGCATCGACCGAAGCGCTGCGAAGTCGAGATCGACGCCGACGGCGAAGCCCGGGCAGCCCAGCGAACCCAGCGCCAGGGCCCCGTTGTTGACCTTGAGCCGCGCCGGCTTGCCCGGTTGCCGCTCGTAGAGATCGGGATGCGCAGTCACGAAGGCGTTCTGCTCGGCATCGGACGCCGAAGACATGCCGTCGATGAAATGATGGGCGTTGCGCTCGACATGGGTGAGGCCCAGCAGCGAGACCAGCGCGAGATCCTGCTGGACACTCACGCCGGGCTGCGTCGTCAGGTCCTCGGCCGACATGAAGTAACCGGGACCGAGCTTCGCGACGCGCGCGGCGTTCAGGATCGACTTGTAGAACCCCTTGCAGTTCTTGCTCGAAACGCCGGCATAGCCGAGCTTGAGCGCTTCGGGGAACGTCGACAACTCGCCGTCGGACTCGTCGATGATGACCGGGCGATACTTGGCCAGTGCCGTGACCGGCCTGCTGAGCGCCGCCTGGCGCTTGATCGGCTGCTCGATGAACAGTGTCGCCTTCACCATCCTCGCCAGCGCCGGTGTCTCCTCGACCTTGCGCCACAGTTCGACGATGCCGTCGACATCATCGTACTGCTCGTTGCCGTCGAACGTGACCTTGTAGTCGCCCGCTGCCGCATCCAGCACCGAGGCGATGCGTGTCAGCCGGTCGAGATCGGCCTTGATGTCGCCGCCGACCTTCAGCTTGTAATACCGCCCGCGATAATGGGAGACGACCTCCTCCAGCGTCTCCGGCAAGCCGTCGTTCACGCGTTCCGACGCCGGCCTCTCCGCCGTCGTCAGCGGATCGACCAGGCCCACCGTATGGCGAAGATCGATCGAGGATCGCGGCTTCAAGCCCGCGAGGAAACCCGCCAGATGCGCCGCCTCCACGTCCGGCGTCAGGTCCGTCGCGGCGATCCCCGGCACGTTGGCCGCGATCATCTGCGCGAAGGACTGCCCCGTCGCTTTGCCTACAGCATCGATGATCGCGCGGTCGAGCAGTGCCGGACCGTATGAAGCGACCAATGGATTGAGGCCGAGCTCGGCACCACGCGCGATCTGCTGGCGATAGCTGCCGGCGTAGAGGCCGAACGGCGTATCGAAGCCGCGCGCCACGTAGTGGTCGATGGCGAGTTGCAGCGCCTGACGGAGCTGGTCGAGATTCTGCGCATCGGAGAAGTCCGGACTCTTCTCGAACCACTTGGCGCCCAGCGCCTCGGCGGCCACGCCTTCGCTCTTGCGACCGTCCTCCAGCACGATCTGCACACGAATGATCGCCTGGATGCCCTGTGTCACCGTGATGACGCCGAAACGGAACGGCAGGCGCAGGCGGTGGTCTCGCTCGAAGCGGTCGACCGCCTCAACCTTCACTTTCATGGGTTTTGCTCCAGCAGGCCCTGCACGTAGCCGATCATGCGCGCCGCGCAGGTCGGGCCGTCGGGCTCGTAAACGAAAGGCTCCATGGCGACCCAGCCCTCATAGCCGGTGTCGCGCAAGGCCTGGACGACGGGCGCGAACCTGTCGGCGCCCTCGCCCGGCCCGCGCTTGTTGCGGTCGTTGAACTGGACATGGGCCATCAGCCCGGTCGGCATCCAGCGACGGATGACGTCAGCGACCGGCTCCTTCTCTTCCAGGCTCGACGCCAGCGTGTCGACCATCAACCGGAAGGCCGGGCTTCCAATCCGTCGGACGACGGCTTCAGCTTCCGCCAGGGTGTTCACAAAGTTGCACTCCGGCCGGGCCAGCGGCTCCAGGCAATAGACGACGCCCGCCTTCTCCGAGGAAGCCGCGGCGGCGGTCCAGGCTTCCTCAACCCGCTTCGCATCATCGGGCAGGGCCACACGGCGCTGGGCCGGCGAACCGTGGACGAGGTAGGCACCACCCAGCTCGGCGCAGAGATCGACCGACGCCAGCATCACGTCGAGACTGCGTTGCCAGACGGCCCTGTCGGCGCTCGCGATCGACAGCCCGGCGGGCGCCGCCAGCAGCCAGTGCAGGCCGCTCACCACGAGGCCCGCATCGCTGCAGGCCCGCCGGATCTCGGCGCGCCGCGCCGCCGGCATGCGCCATGCATCGTCGTCCAGGGTGAAGGGCGCGACTTCGAGACCCTTGTAGCCGAGCGCCGCCGCCAGGGCGCACTGGCGCTCGAACGGAAGGTCGCGGATGACTTCATTGCAGAGGGAAAGCTTCACGGACGAACCTCGCCTTGACGGGCAAATGCGCGTTCGCCAGTCTCATCGCATGGGGCTGCATGATATCAGCGGGACGAAAGCGGTGAACAGGTTCATCGCATCGTGCGCATGACGAAACTGGGTGCGCTCAGTCGGCAATACTGGCCGACCCTCGCTCTGTTCGCTTTCCTGCTCGCGAGTTGGCAGGCCGCCGTCACCTTCGGCAACATCCGCGAGTATCTCCTGCCCGCGCCGCTCTCGGTCTGGAATGCACTCTGGCACGGCGACACCGCCTGGTGGCCACATCTCTGGACCACGACATTCGAGATCATCGGCGCCTTCCTGATGGCCGCCGTGGTCGGCGTCGCCCTGGGTGTCGCCATAGCCTGGTCGCCCATCCTCGCCAACGCCCTCGTGCCGTTCCTCGTATTCGTGAACACGCTGCCCAAAGTGGCGATCGCGCCGCTGTTCCTGATCTGGATGGGCTACGGCATCTTCCCCAACATGCTGATGGGGGCGCTCATCGGCTTCTTCCCGGTGGTCATCAACACCGCCGTCGGCCTGTCCCAGGTCGAGCCCGACATGCTCGACCTCGGCCGCGTCTTCAACGCGCCGAAATGGAAGATCTTCGTCAAGATCCGCATTCCGAACGCGCTCCCCTACATCCTGAGCGCGCTGAAGATCACGGCGACCGCCGCCGTAGTGGGCGCGATCGTCGGCGAGTTCGTCGCCTCCCAGCGCGGCCTGGGCTACGTCATCGTCACCACGCAGAGCAGCATGAACACCTCCGTGGCGTTCGCGGCCCTGGTCTGGATTTCCGTCGTGGGCCTCGTGCTCTACGGCGCCGTCGTATTGCTGGCGCATCTCTGGGCCCCGTGGGCCGAGGGCGTCGACTGAGTTCGGGGATGGGAAAAGGGAGACCGTTATGACTCGCACACTATCGCTCGCATTGGCCGCGCTTCTGGCCACCTCCGGCGCCGCCTCGGCGCAGGAGAAGTTCACCTTCGCACTCAACTGGTTCGCGGTCGGCGATCATGCCGCCTACTGGGTCGCGCTCGACAAGGGCTACTACAAGGCCAAGGGCCTCGACGTGACGCTGGAGAACTCCAAGGGCTCGGGCGATTCGATCGCCAAGGTCGACACCGGCCGCGCCGATGCCGGCCTCGCCGACGCCGCCGTCGTCATCGCCTCGGTCGGCCGCGGCACGACCGTGAAGACGGTCGGCATGGTGTTCGACAAGACACCGCTCAACATCTTCAGCCTGAAGGAGAAGCCCCTCTCCAAGCCCAAGGACCTGGAAGGCAAGACGCTCGCGGCGCCTCCGGGCGATTCGCAGCGCCAGATGTTCCCGGCCTTCGCCAAGTTGAACGGCATCGATCCGTCCAAGGTCGCGTGGGTGAACATCGAGCCCGCCGCCAAGATCGCCGCCGTCGCCGAGAAGCGCGTCGACGGCGTCGGTGACTACAGCACCGGCCTGCCGCTCTACGAGAAGGCCGCCGGCAAGGGCAACGTGGTGATGATGCCGTGGGCGGATTTCGGCTTCGACATGTATTCCATGTCGATCATCGCCAGCGCCAAGACGATGAAGGACAAGCCGAAGGCCCTGAAGGACTTCCTCGAGGCCTCCTACATGGGCTGGCGGGACGTCATGGCCGACCCGAAGGCCGCGATGGAGATCCTGAAGAAGCGCGTGCCCGAGGTGGACGTCGAGGTGATGACGCCGAACATGCTGATCGGCCTCGGCCTGATGAAGACCGATCGCTACGCCAAGAACGGCATCGGCTGGATCGACGAGAAGAAGATGTGCGACTCGGTCGACCTGGTGAACGCCTACATGGGCCTGCCGAAGAAGGTCGAGTGCAAGGACGTCTACTCGACCGAGTTCTTCACCAAGGTCGCGATGCCGAACTGATCCAGCCAGTCGCGTCGCGTGAACAAGGGACTGATCGACCTCCACGAGGTCGGCATGACGTATCAGGCGGCGAGCGGCCCGGTAGAGGCCCTCGCCGGTATTTCCGCGTCCATTGGCGCCGGCGAGTTCGTCTCGCTGGTCGGCCCGAGTGGCTGCGGAAAGTCGACCCTGCTGCGGATCGTGGCCGGGCTGCGGCCGGCCACGCGCGGCACGATCACGGTGGCGGGCCGGACGGTGACCCAGCCGATCCCCGATATCGGCATGGTCTTCCAGGCCCCGATTCTGCTGAAATGGCGCTCCATCCTGGAGAACGTGCTGCTGCCGGCCGAACTCGCCGGCAAGGATCCGGCGAAGTTTCGTTCCCGCGCCGAGCAACTCCTGGAGATGGCCGGCCTCGCCGGCTTCGGACCCAAGTTGCCGCGCGAACTGTCGGGCGGCATGCAGCAACGCGCCGCCCTTTGCCGCGCCCTGCTCCTCGACCCGCCGCTCCTGCTGATGGACGAGCCGTTCGGCGCCCTGGACGCCATGACGCGGGACGACATGGCCCTGGAGCTGCTGCGCATCTGGGGCGAGAAGGACCTCGCCCGGGAGGCCCGCAAGACCGTGCTCTTCGTCACCCATTCCATTCCAGAGGCGGTCTTCCTGTCCGATCGCGTGATCGTCATGTCGGCCCGTCCGGGCCGCATGGCGGCAGACCTCCGCATCGACCTGCCGCGCCCGCGCACCGTGGAACTGCGGGCCACCGAGGCCTTCGGCAAGCTCAACCTCGAGCTTTTCCGGGCACTGACAGGCAAAACCGGCGCCGGTACGACTCTTTAGCCCGTTGGCGCGGCACGCCCTGCCTGATAAGACGCGGGCGAAATAGCCAGGAGCAGACATGGCCAACGCCGCCACCCCGATCAAGAGCGCCGCCAAGGGCATCACCGCCGATGCCAAGCCCTTCGACTGGGAGGACCCGTTCTTCCTCGACGACCAGCTCACCGAGGATGAGATCGCGATCCGCGACGTGGCGCGCGACTATTGCCAGGACAAGCTGATGCCGCGCGTCCTGCTGGCAAACCGCAACGAGAGGTTCGATCGCGAGATCATGAATGAGTTCGGCGCGCTCGGCCTGCTGGGCTCGACCCTGCCGGAGAAGTACGGCTGCGCCGGCGCCAACTACACGACCTACGGGCTGGTCGCCCGCGAAGTCGAGCGCGTCGATTCGGGCTACCGCTCGGCGATGAGCGTGCAGTCCTCGCTGGTCATGCATCCGATCTATGCCTATGGCAGCGAAGAGCAGCGCATGAAGTACCTGCCCAAGCTCGCCACCGGCGAATGGGTCGGCTGCTTCGGCCTCACCGAGCCCGACCACGGCTCCGATCCCGGCGGCATGAAGACCCGCGCCGTGACGGTGCCCGGCGGCTTCAAGCTCTCCGGCTCCAAGATGTGGATCACCAACTCGCCGATCGCCGATGTGCTGGTCATCTGGGCCAAGCTCGACGGCGGGGCGATCCGTGGCTTCATCCTCGAACGCGCCTGGAAGGGCATCGAGACGCCGAAGATCGAGGGCAAGTTCAGCCTGCGCGCCTCGGTGACCGGCGCCATCATGCTCGAAGACGTCTTCGTGCCGGTCGAGAATATGATGCCCAATGTTGCCGGTCTCGGCGGGCCGTTCGGCTGCCTCAACAACGCCCGCTACGGCATCGCCTGGGGCGCCATGGGTGCCGCCGAATTCTGCTGGAAGCAGGCGCGCAACTACACGATGGAGCGCAAGCAGTTCGGCCGGCCGCTGGCCGCGACGCAGCTCATCCAGAAGAAGCTCGCCGACATGCAGACGGAGATCGCGCTCGGCCTCCAGGCCTGCGTGCGGGTCGGCCGACTGAAGGACAAGGGCCACGCCCAGCCGGAGATGATCTCGCTGATCAAGCGCAACAATTGCGGCAAGGCGCTCGACATCGCCCGCGTTGCCCGCGACATGCATGGCGGCAACGGCGTTTCGGACGAGTATCACGTGATCCGTCACGCCATGAACCTCGAGGCGGTGAACACCTACGAGGGCACGCATGACGTCCATGCGCTGATCCTCGGCCGCGCCATCACCGGCATGCAGGCGTTCAGCACCGGAGCCTGAGCGGCGTGCCCCTGCCTCCCCCCGGCGACATCGCGATCGTCGTCGCCGGGGCGCTGGCCGCGGGCTTCGTCAACGGATTGAGCGGCACCGGCTACGCGCTGGTGGCGCTGGGCTTCTGGCTGCAGGCCATGTCGCCCATCACGGCCGCCCCCCTCACCGCCCTCTGCGGCGTCGCCGGCCACATCCAGTCCTTGCCCCGCATCTGGAGCGGCGTGCGCTGGTCGCGTCTCTGGCCAATGCTGGCGGCCGGAATCGTCGGCGTGCCGATGGGTACACTCCTTCTCCATCATTTGAAGCCGGAGCCGCTCAAGGTCGGCGTCGGCATCCTCCTGATTGTCTACAGCGCCTGGATGGCCATCGTGCGACGCCCGCCCGTCATCACGGGCGGCGGTCGAGCGGCCGACGCGGCCGTGGGCCTGGTCGGCGGCGTGCTGGGCGGCATGGCGAGCCTCAGCGGCCCGGCCCCCGCGATCTGGGCGCAGCTGCGCGGCTTCGGCAAGGACGAGCAGCGCGGCGTCAACCAGCCCTTCAACATGAGCGTGTTGTTCCTGGCCCTCGTCTCGGCCGTGATCGCAGGCTTTCTCGACCGGACGTTCCTTATCTGGGCCGCCATCACCGTGCCGACGACGCTGATCGGGGCGCGCATCGGCCTGGCGCTCTACGGCCGCATCAACGATGCGCAGTTCCGCCGCATCCTGCTCGCCCTGCTCTGCCTGTCCGGCCTGACGCTGATCCTGACGTCTCTGCGTTAGCCGGCGAGGCCCACCAGGCAACCCGTCGCTGCCAGCAGCGGCTCAAGACCCATTGCTGCCTTCGCGGCCGCAAACTTGCGGCGAATCTCGGCCAGCGAACGCGCATGGTATTTCTGCGGCTCCTGCGTCCACTCCGCTCCGCCGAGACTGATCGTGAAGCTCTTGTGGCCATGCCCGATGGCGGCCGCGTTGGCTGCCGACCAGGGCAGGAAAAGCGCCCCGACTTCCTGAGCGAGAAGCGGCGTCAGCGTTGGCGCGAGCGCCGCCAGCGGCTCGAACCCGCCTTCGGCCCGAGGTGCGACCATGCGCTGGATCCAGCCCATCACGTTGGGGGCGGAAGCACGCATGATCGCCCCGGGCGTCGGGTCGGTGGCCGCTTCATAGAGCTGCGCCCACAGGCCAAAGTCAGCCATCGCCGGCCGGCCGCCTAATAGATAAGGGCGCGACGCCAGATGCGCCTCGATCAGACCCAGCGCCTTCGCGAAGGAGGCCTCGATGACCGGCTCCGTCTGCTGGTTCGATCCGACGAAGCCCAGCCGGCCAGTCATGCGATCGGCGACGGCCGCACGCGCCTGCGCCACGGCAAGAGTGCCCTGCGCGCCCATCATCTGCAGGGCGATCCGTTCCGCCGTCGACCAGACGTCCGGCTGGTAGCGCCAGCGATAGTGGAACATCCACTTGTTGCCCCACTCGTCGCCATACTCTTCGAGGAGCGCCGAGACGAAGGCGAGCGCCGGATCGTCGGGGATTACGGACGGCTCGGGATGCGAGGCCTCGAAGCGTTCGAGGATGGGCGTGGAATCCTGGATGCCCTCGCCTTCCGGCGTCACGACCAGCGGGACGAGAGGCAGCTTGGCATACTTCTGGAACTCCGCCTGCACCGCGGGCGAGCGCGGGATCCAGTCGTGGTCGATGTTCTTGTAGCGGAAGAAGGACCGGACTTTCACCGAGTAGGGCGACAGTTCCGAGCCGTATATTCGACAGGTCATGGCGCCCTCAGATCCAGCGCTTGCGTTTCAGCCACAGGAAGATCGAGCTGACGATGACGACGACCGCCACCCAGAAGAACGTGTAGCCGTATTTCCATCCCAGCTCGGGCATGTTGCCGGTGTCACGGTCGAAGTTCATGCCGTAGATGCCGGCGAGGAAGCCCAGCGGCATGAAGAACACGGTGATGATCGCCATGGTCTTCATCACCTCGGACATCCGGTTCGACGAGTCCATGAGATAGACTTCCATCAGGCCGTTCGCCATTTCGCGGTAGCTCTCGACCAATTCGAGAACCGCCACGGCGTGATCGAAGCAGTCGCGCAGGTACGTGCGCGTTTCCGGCATGATGAACGGAACGTCGGGCCGCATCACCGCCAGAACCGTCTCGCGCTCGGCCCACTGGATGCGATGAAACGACACCAGCGCGCGCCGCGCCTGGTGGATATGGGCCAGCGTGTCCTTCGTCGGATGGCCGAGCGCCTCCTCCTCCAGCTCCTCGAGGTGGGTCGACACGGCCTCGATCAGCGGGAACTTGCGGTCGACCACGAGATCGATCAGCGCATAGACCAGATAGTCGATGCCGAAGGTGCGCAACCGGGAGCCCGCCGTCTGGATGCGGTCGCGCACCGGCTTGAAGATGTCGGCCTTCAGGTCATGGAAGGAAATGACGTAGTTGTCGCCGAAGAAGATGCTGACCTGCCGGCCCTTCAGCGTGCAGTCCTCATAGACCGGGTCGTTGAGGACGATGAAGCCCTGCCCCTCGTAGAGGTCGAGCTTGCTGCGCTGGTTGGCGTGGAACACGTCCTCCAGCGCCAGCGGATGGAGGTTGAAGGCCATGCCGAGGCTGCGCAGCATTTCCGAACTCGGCCGTCCACCCACGTCGATCCACGTATGACCGGGTGTGCCGAGGTGGAAGCGGCACTGGTCCACCTCCACCCCGTGCAGAATCTCGATCTCGTCCGGCGTATATTCGACCAGGGTGAAGTCGAGCGCTTCATCGGGCACCGGTGCACGCCCGGCCAGCGTGCCAGGCGCGGTGCCGGGTTTTGTGTGGCGACGGGTAAAACCCTCCATGCGCTGACCTCGACCCGCTCGTCGTTCAGACTTCTTCCATCACCTGGACATCGGGGCGGCCGGCGAGATAGTCGCCGAGCTTGCGGCCGAGTTCCTTGAAGTGCGGCGCGGCCCGGTGGGCTTCGAGCGCCGCCTGGTCCTGGTAGCGCTCCAGCATGACATAGACGTTAACGTCGCCCGTCTTGTGCAGTGCGTAGAGCTTGTTACCCGGCTCGTCGGCATGGACCTTGGCCTGAAGGGCCTTCATGGTCGCCTCGAAGTCGGCATTGGTGCCGGGCTTGATGGTGAGTTTCGCGATAACGCCGATCATAACTCTCTCCTCCTGCCGTCTATTGCGGCCGCTTCTTCACAAGATACTTGTGCTCGCCATCGCACACCAGTTCGCCCTTCTGGTTGTGAATGGTGAGCTTCAGGACGGCGACGCCCGTGGTACGTCCCGGCTTGAGGTCGGTCACTTCCAGCATCGGATAGAGCGTGTCGCCGACATAGACAGGCTTCAGGAATCGCGAGGACTGCTCCAGGAAGCCGACCAGCGATTCGCCCACGAAATGCGGGAAGATGCCGCCACCGGCCGCACCCTGGATCGCGACCTGCAGCCCGTGGGCCAGCATGTCCCGATGGCCCAGCGCCTTGCAGTATTCCCGGTCGTAGTGGATCGGATGGTTGTCGCCGCTCGCGAGTTGGAAGGCCGAGAACAGCGCCTCGGTCTGCGTCCGCGAGTTGATGTAGAACTTCTGCCCGACCGAAAGGTCCTCGAACCAGTGCGCCGGCCCGAAGCGATGCTGTGCCGGATCGAACGGCGTGTCCAACGTGCCTGGCATCACGCCGTCTTCGCCTTGCGGGCCATGCCGTCGAACAGGTCGAGCATGCGCTCGCGCCAAGCATGGACCGGATCGTCGGCATCAAGCAACTCGAGCGGGCTGATCGTGCGTGGCCACATGAAGCTGCCGGCGAGAATGTAATCCGGATAGGCCGCTTCGGCGCCCGACAGGAACTTCTGCTCGCGCAAGGCCCGGCGCGCCGGTTCGAGGGCTGTGCGGAGCGTCGCGAGCCCCTTCTCTCTGGCCCGTTCCTGGAAAGCGGTGAAGTCCTTCGTGCCCAGCCGCGCGCCCCGGGACTCCGCGAAGTAGGGTTTGTCCTCGGGCCTGACCCGATCGTAGAGATCGCCCACGATCAGCGGGAAGAGCGCTGCATTGATGACGGTGTCCGCCCAGCCGTTGATGAAGCGTGCGTAGGATCGCCCCATCTCGCTCTTGAGCAGCAGCTTCTCCGGGTACATGTCGTCTAGGTAGACGGCGATGGCCCAGCTGTCCTTGACCGGCTTCTCGCCATCCTTGATCACCGGCACGGTCCTGGAATCGGCGAAGGCGATCTTCTCCTTCTCCGTGAATCCCATCGGCACGTCGGTGTAGTCGAGGCCCTTGTGGGCGAGAGAGAACTTGGCGCGCCAGCAGAACGGGCTGGGGCGGCGGTCCTCCTCGAAGGCGAGATCGTAGAGCGTGATCATGCGCCCCTCACTTGCCGTCCAGCATCTTGACGATGCCGGAGAAGTCCTTGCCGCCGTTGCCCGAGTTGACGAACAGGCTGAAGAGTTGCGCGGCTTCCGCGCCGAGCGGCGTGCTGGCGCCGGCTGCATTGGCTGCCTGCTGCGCCAGCATCAGGTCCTTCAGCATCATCGCCGCCGTAAAGCCCGGCTGGTAGTCGCGGTTGGCGGGCGAAGCCGGCACGGGACCCGGCACCGGGCAGTAGTTGGTGAGCGACCAGCACTGCCCCGACGCGGTCGAGGCCACGTCGAACAGCTTCTGCGCGTCCAGCCCGAGCCGCTTGGCCAGCATGAAGGCCTCGCTGACGGCGATCATCGAGATGCCCAGGATCATGTTGTTGCAGATCTTGGCCGCCTGGCCGCCGCCGCTGGTGCCGGCGAGAACGATGTTCTTGCCCATCTTTTCCAGGATGGGCCTGGCCTTGGCGAACGACGCCTCGCTGCCGCCCACCATGAAGGTGAGCGTGCCCGCGGTGGCGCCGCCGACGCCGCCCGAGACCGGCGCATCGACCATGTCCATGCCGGCCTTCTCGGCCAGCGCGGCCACATGGCGCGCGCTTTCCACGTCGATGGTCGAGCAGTCGATCAGCAGCGTGCCCTTTCCGACGTTCGGCAGCACGTCCTTCTCGTAGACCTCGCGGACATGCTTGCCGGCCGGAAGCATGGTGACGACGATCTCCGCGCCCTTCACGGCCTCGGCCGCGGAGGACGCCTTGTGCGCCCCCTTCTCCACAGCCGCGCTTACCGCGGCGTCCGACAGGTCGAACGCCACGACGTGATGCTGCGCCTTTGCCAGGTTGGCGGCCATCGGGCCGCCCATATTGCCGAGACCGATGAAGGCGATCTTCGCCATGGTTTCCTCCGTTTGGTTTGCTGCCGCTTCAGTCGAAGAACAGATCGTTCACAACAGGCCTGAAATGCTCCTCGACCATCGCCGCGGTCACGCCGTCGATCGTCGGCGGGTTCCATTGCGGCTTCTGGTCCTTGTCGATCAGCAGCGCGCGCACGCCTTCGAAGAAATCGTGGCCCTTCTGCATGCAGCGCTGCGACATGCGGTACTCGATCGTCATCGTGTCCTCGAACGACTTGTTGGCGCAGGCCTTGAGCTGCGCCAGCGTGATCGCCATCGACAGCGGCGAGAGCTTCATGAGCGCGGCGAGCTGCTTCTGGGCGAACTCGCTGTTCGAATTCTTCAACTCCGCCACGATCTCCTGCAGCGTCTCGGCCGAGAAGCAGCGATCGATCTCCGGCATCAGCGCCGGCAGCGTCTGGTCGCCGGCATCCGCCTGGAACCTGGCGATCACGGCATCGACCTTCTCGTTGGCGCGCGGGCCGGAGAGATCGGCCGCGCCGAGAGCCGCCTGCAGCTCGTCGATCTTGGCGCTCGGCACGAAGGCATTCGCGATACCCGCCCACACCGCGTCCGCCGCCTTGAGGCGATAGCTGGTGAGCGCCAGGAAGGTGCCGAGCGCACCCGGAAGGCGCGTCAGGAAGTAGCCGCCGCCGACATCGGGAAAGAGACCGATGGTCGTTTCCGGCATGGCGAAGAGATATTTCTCGGTCACCACCGAATGGGAGCCGTGCGCCGAGAGGCCGACGCCACCGCCCATGTTGATGCCGTCGATCAGCGAGATCCACGGCTTGGCGTAGCGGTAGATGCGGCGGTTGACGATGTACTCGTCGCGGAAGAAATCGCGCCGCAGCGTACCCGCGGGATTGTCGCGCATCTCGCGATAAAGTCCCGCCACGTCACCACCAGCGGAGAAAGCCCGGTCGCCCGCGCCGCGCAGCACCACCGCCTTGATGGAAGGATCCTTCTCCCACTCAGGCATCACGCGCTCCATCTCGAGGATGATGCCGTGCGACAGCGAATTGAGGACCTTGGGCCGGTTGAGCGTCATGACGCCCAGCCCATCCTTCACATCGAACAGAATTTCAGCTTCGGACAATTCAAACTCCAAATTCGGTGCCATCCCGAGCGTAGTGAGGGATCCTTAAACTGCCGCGAAGGATCCCTCGCTACGCTCGGGATGACACGGGCTGCGTCAGCTCATCAAGAGCCTTCGCGAAATGATCACGCGCATGATCTCGTTGGTGCCTTCGAGGATCTGGTGCACGCGCAGGTCGCGGAGATAGCGCTCCAGCGGGAAATCCTTCAAGTAGCCGTATCCGCCATGCAATTGCAGCGCCTCGTTGACCACCCGGAAGCCGGCGTCGGTCGCGAAGCGCTTGCCCATGGCGGCGGCCTGCGTCGCCTCGGGCGACTTGGCGTCCAGCAACGACGCCGCACGCCAGATCAGGAGTCGCGCGGCATCGAGCTCGGTCGCCATGTCGGCGAGCTTGAACTGAGTCGCCTGGAAGTCGGCCAGCGGCTTGCCGAACTGCTTGCGCTCCACGACATAGCGCGACGCCGTCTCCAGGCAGGCACGCGCGCCGCCCAGCGAGCAGGCGCCGATATTGATGCGCCCTCCGTCGAGACCCATCATCGCGATCTTGAAGCCGTGCCCCTCGGGGCCGAGCCGGTTGGCGACCGGCACCTTGCAGTTCTCGAAGATCACCGAGGCTGTCGGCTGGCTGTTCCAGCCGAGCTTGTTCTCCTGCTTGCCGAACGACAGGCCGGGCGTCCCCGCCTCGACCACCAGGGTCGAGACGCCGCTGGCTCCCGCTCCTCCGGTGCGCAGCATCACGACATAGATGTCGCTCCGGCCGCCGCCCGAGATGAAGGCCTTGCTGCCGTTCAGCACGTAATGGTCGCCCTGCAGTTCGGCGCGCGTCGACAGCGCCGCCGCATCCGAGCCTGCGCCCGGCTCGGTAAGGCAATAGCTCGCGAAATGCTCCATGGAGCAGAGCCTGGGCAGGAACCGCCGGCGCTGATCCTCGTCGCCGAAAGCGTCGATCATCCAGGCGGCCATGTTGTGGATCGAGATGTAGGCCGCCGTGCTGGGACACGCCGCCGACAGCTCTTCCATGATCAGAGCCGCATCGAACCGGCTGAGGCCGCTGCCGCCGACGTCGTCGCGCACGTAGATGCCGCCGAAGCCGAGTGCCGCCGCTTCGCGCAGCACCTCCTCCGGAAAGATTTTCTCGGCGTCCCAGCGCGCGGCCTGCGGCAGCATGCGATCTGTCGCGAACTGCCGGGCCGTGTCCCGGAATGCCTGCTGGTCCTCTGAAAGCGTAAAATCCATCGGGCAGACCGTATCAAGTCTGGTGGCGGCTTTCCGCAGGAAAAGGAGCCGCATTGCGGCCCTCCACGGTTCGCGCCATAAGGCGGTTCATGTCCGCCCGTTTCACGACCCTCGGCCGCTATCCCACGACCCGCCTGCGCCGCAACCGCGGCGAGGAATGGTCCCGCCGCCTCGTCGCCGAGCACAGGCTCTCCGTCGACGACCTGATCTGGCCGGTCTTCGTCCAGGAAGGCACCAACGCCCGCACCCCAGTCGCCTCCATGCCGGGCGTCGACCGCCTCTCGATCGACCTCTTTGCAGAGGCTGCGAAGGAGGCCCGCGATCTCGGCATTCCCGCCATCGCGATCTTCCCCGAGACCGATCCCAAGGCCAAGACGCCCGACGCACGCGAGGCCTACAATCCGGGCAATCTCGTCTGCCGTGCCATCACCGCCGCGAAGAAGGCCGTCCCGGACATCGGCATTGTCTGCGACGTGGCGCTCGACCCGTTCAACAGCGACGGCCACGATGGCATCGTGCGCGACGGCCGCATCCTGAACGACGAATCGGTAGAGGCGCTGGTCAAACAGGCGATCGTCCAGACCGAGGCCGGGGCCGACATCCAGGCGCCGTCGGACATGATGGACGGCCGCATCGGCGCCATCCGCGCCGCGCTGGACGCCAAGGGATTCCAGCACGAGCAGATCATGTCGTACGCCGCCAAGTACGCCTCGGCTTTCTACAACCCGTTCCGCGACGCCATCGGCAGCTCGGGCGCGCTGAAGGGCGACAAGAAGACCTACCAGATGGACTACGCCAATTCCGACGAGGCGCTACGCGAAGTGGGCTTCGACATCGAGGAAGGCGCCGATATGGTCATGGTGAAGCCCGGCCTGCCCTATCTCGACATCGTGCGTCGCGTGAAGGACACGTTCGGCGTGCCGACCTACGCCTACCAGGTGAGCGGCGAGTACGCGATGCTGAAGGGCGCGGCCGATCGCGGCTGGCTCGACTGGAACAAAGTGCTGATCGAGACGCTGACCGGCTTCAAGCGCGCGGGCTGCGACGGCATCCTGACCTACGGCGCGATCGACGCCGCGCGACTGCTCAAGTCCAGATGATCGAGCGCCCATGATCGAACGTCCCTCGGCCCGGCTCGTCCTGCTCGATCCCGAGGACCGGCTGTTCCTGTTCAACGTCCACGATCCCAAGGTATTCGATCCGGCCAAGCCGTTCTTCGATCCGTTCTGGGTGATGATCGGCGGCATGGTCGATCCGGGCGAGGATTATGCCGAGGCGGCCGTGCGCGAGGCCGGCGAGGAGACCAAATTGCCGGTGATCGACACGCCGCGCTGGGTGTGGTCGCGCGAGCGCCGCATGAGCTGGCGCGGCAAGGACGTTCTGCACAAGGAACGCTTCTTCCTGGCCCGCACCGACCGCACTGAAGTCGACATGTCGGGGCTCGACGAGAAGGAGCGGAGCTGGACGCGCGGCCACCGGTGGTGGACCGCCGACGAGATCGCGAGCTCCTCGGAACGCTTCGAACCACTCGACCTGGGCACACTGCTGCCGGCCCTGCTGCGCGACGGCCCGCCGGCCGAACCGCTGCAACTCAACTAGAACAAATCCTCGTCGCCCTGAGCGAAGCCGCCCGAAGGGCGGCGCAGTCGAAGGGCCTCTTTTCCGGCGCACGGTGTGTCAAAGCGAAAAGAGGTCCTTCGACTACGCGCTTCAGCGCTCCGCTCAGGACGCCGGATGGTCGGAAAATTATAGACGGCCGGAGCGTTCCCGCTCCTCCCGCTCGCGCTTGCGGCGCTCCTGCTCTTCCGCAGCCCCACGATAGGCCCGCCACGCCAGCACGAGCGCGACCGCCGAACAGGCCACGCCTACGATCATCGCCATTGGCTCGGTCTCACCCACGTTCGAAGAACCTCATGACGGTCTGGTCGCTCCAGGGATGCCGGCTGCCGGCGCCATGGAAGCCGACATGGCCGCCGTGCGCCGGCAATGCCGGCACGAGCGCTTGATTTCCCGCCCAATCGTAGCCGCTGTAGAGCCCGCCGGGAATCCAGGGATCGTCGAGGGCGGCCAGAACCAACGTCGGCACGCGGATCGCCCCCATGAAGGCGACGGGCTTGCAGCGCTCATAATAATCTTCAGCTCCGGCAAAACCATGGCGCGGGGCGATGAAGACCTCGTCGTAATCCCAAACGGACCGGGAACCCAGAATCGCCGCGCGCTCGGCCGTGGAGATCGCCGCACCCTCTGCCGTTGCCTCGATCTTCATCATTCGAAGGAGGTGACGGTGATAGACGACGTTGCGGGCCTGCAGCATCCGGCGACAGGTCGCCGACAGATCGATCGGCGCGCAGACGGTCGCGGCTGCCTGCAACGACGCGGCCTCACCCTCCTCGCCGAGATACTTGAGCAGCATTGCGCCGCCCAGCGAATAGCCGACCGCCCTCAGGCCCGCATGGGTCAGGTCAGCCGGCAGGTTCGTCAGCAGCGCGCGGAAATCCCGGCTGCGACCGGCATAGTATTGGCCGCGACAGGTGGCGCGCGACGGGCCGGCACCGCGCAGGTTGATTCGCAGGACTCGTTGCCCGCCATCGAGCAGCCGCCGTGCCATGCTGTAGATGTAGAAACTCTCCTGCGATCCGGTCAGGCCGTGGATCAGGATCGTGAGTGGCGTATCCCGTTTCGGCGCTGCCGGCCGGTCGAGGGTGCAGATCAGCCGGTCACCCGTCCCGTCACGCAGGTCTATCGTCAGGCGCTCGGACGTGTGCGGCGCGAGATCTCGCTGCGGCGGCCGCAGGTAGTTGGCGAGGGTCTGGAGATCCGCGCCCCACCAGGGGAAGCGCGGACGGAACGGCGGAAGGTCGAGGCTCACGCCTCGATGGTAGCAAGCCGGTCGATGAATTTCTGCACCGCAAGATCGCACCAGGGCCGGGCGCTATCATGAGCATGGAAGCCGATATGACCACCGGCCGGCGGCATCAGCGGCACGAGCGACGGATTGTCGGACCAGTTGAACTCCCGGTAGTACTCGACGGGGATCCAAGGATCGTCGCACGAGGCGATGACCATGGTCGGCACGCGGATCTCGGGCATGAAGGTGAGCGGCGAACACAGCTCGTAATAGTCCTCGGCGCCGCGGAAGCCGTAGCGCGGCGAGATGAACCGGTCGTCGTAGTCCCAGACGCTGCGCGCGGACTTGATGATCTCGCGTTCTTCCGGCGTCGTCAGCGCGCCGGTCGCCAGCGCCTCGGCCTTCATGTCGTTCAGAAGATAGGTGTGATAGAGCCAGTTGCGCGCGCGCATCATGTGCCTGCAGGTGCGCGAGAGGTCGATCGGCGCGCAGATGGTGGCCGCGCCGAGCAGCGGCGAGAACGAACCCTCCTCACCCAGATATTTCAGGAGCATGGCGCCGCCCAGCGAGTAGCCGATCGCCACGACCCCGTTTTCCGAGAGTTCCTCGGGAAGCTGGGACAGGATGCGCCTGAAATCGGCGGTGCGACCGACATGATAATGCTCGCGGCAATAGGGGCGCGACGGGCCGCAGCCACGCAGGTTGAGCCGCAACACCGGATAGCCGCTGTCGAGCAGATGACGCGCCGCGTTCAGCATGTAGGCACTGTTCTCGCTGCCCGTCAGGCCGTGGATCAACAGGATGAGAGGGCGCCCTTCGACTGGCTCCACGGGGCGATCCAGCATGCCGAGCAGAATATCGCCGGTCCGGTCAGCCATCGGGAAGGCCATTCGCTCGCACGTATGAGGTGCAAGATCGCAGACGCGCGCAGACGTCAGCCGAATGGCGATGGTCTGGAGGTCCGGGCCCCACCACGGAAAGCGCGGCTTGAACGGCGGCAGATCGAGGGAATCGATGGACGGGGGCACGGCGGGTCCGTATTCACATTTTCGTTTCGATGAAAACGTCCGCCGCCTCGCCAAGTTCCCCCCTGCTCGGTGTGCTGTTCGCCGTCGTCGCCGCGGCTGTTTTCAGCACGGCCGGCGTCATCGTGCGGCGGATCGACCTTCCCGCATGGGACGTGTCGTTCTGGCGCTCCGCCCTGCTGGTCATCACCATGCTGCCGCTCCTGATCTGGCAGCGCCGCCAGGTCATGATCGACGTGCGCAACGGCGGGCCGGCGCTACTGCTGAGTGCTGTTTTGCTGGCCGGAAGTTTCGTGAGCTTCATCCTGGCGCTCGGCCTTGCGCCGGTCGCCAACGTGCTGATCATGTTCGGCGCGACGCCGTTCATCACCGCGCTCGCCGCCCGCATCTTCCTCGGCGAGCCACTGCATGGTCACACGATCGTCGCCATGGCAGCGGCCGTCGTCGGCCTCGCGATCAGCGTCGCGGGCTCCCTGCAGCCCGGCGCACTGGCCGGCATGGCCGTCGCGCTGATCGTCGTCCTGTGCATGAGCGGCAACTATGTCGTCGTGCGGCACCGCCGCGACATCGGCATGACGCCGTCGATCTGGCTGGCCGGTCTCATCTCGGGTCTGGTGGCGCTGCCTTTTGCCCATCCGGAAAACGTCACCTGGGCACAGCTTCCCTGGCTTTTTGCACTGAGCCCCGGCCAGCTCGCGATCGGGCTGCTGCTTTACATGGCGAGCCTGAAGCGGATTCCCGCGGCCCAGGCCTCGCTGCTCGGCCTGCTCGAACTGGTGCTCGGGCCGATCTGGGTGTGGCTGTTCGATGGCGAAAAACCGGACGATCTCACCTTGATTGGCGGTGCGATCGTCATCTCCGCGGCGGCGGTCAATGTGTGGCTGGATTCGCGGCGATCCACTGGCTAAGAACCGGACATGACCCAGAATACCAAGGGCCCCCTGTCGGGCATTCTCGTGATCGATCTGTCCCGCATCCTGGCAGGTCCCTACTGCACGCTCCTGATGGCCGAGATGGGCGCCAGGGTGATCAAGGTCGAACCGCCCAAGGGCGGCGACGACGCCCGCGCCTACGGACCGTTCGTGAACGGCAAGTCGACCTACTTCGCGTCGGTCAACCGCGGCAAGGAGAGCATCGCGCTCGACCTCAAGGCCGACGGCGACCGTAAGATCTTCGAGAAGCTGCTCGAGAAGGCCGACGTGGTGGTCGAGAATTTCCGCCCCGGCACGATGGAGAAGCTGGGTTACGGCTGGGAGACGCTGCACGCCAAATACCCGCAGCTCATCTACGCCTCGGCCTCGGGCTTCGGCCATACCGGTCCGAACTCCAAGGATCCCGCCTACGACATGGTCATGCAGGGCCAGGGCGGCATCATGAGCATCACCGGCAACGAGGGCCAGCCGCCGAGCCGCGTCGGCATGTCGATCGGCGACATCGGCGCAGGTCTCTACACGGCCGTCGCCGTCAACGCCGCGATCGTGCACCGGCTCAAGACCGGCGAGTCCACCAAGGTCGATATCGCAATGTTCGACTGCCAGCTCGCGCTGCTTGAGAACGCGATCATGCGCTACACCGTCGAGAAGGAAATCCCCGGCCCGCTCGGCGCACGCCATCCAACCATCACGCCGTTCGAGGCCTTCGCCACGTCCGACGGCTCGATGATCATCGCCGCCGGCAACGACAGCCTGTTCGTCAAGATGTGCGAGGCGCTCGGCCGCTCCGACATGGCGACCGACCCCGCCTACAAGTCGAACGCGCTGCGCCAGAAGAGCCAGAAGAAACTGAAGGACGAGATCGAGTCCGTCCTGAAGACGAACACGACCGATCACTGGATCGCTGTCGTGTCCAAGGGCGGCGTGCCCTGTGGCCCGATCAACAACATCGCGCAGGCCATCGAGCATCCGCAGGTCGCGGCGCGCAACATGCTGGTCGACGTGCCGGACGGCAGCGGCGGCACGCTGAAGCTCGCGGGCAACCCGCTCAAGATGTCGGCCTTCCCAGACCCGACGACGCGACGGCCCGCGCCGGACCTCGACAGCGACCGCGACACGATCCTCTCCTACCTCGGCGGTTGAGCCGGTGAGGCTGTTGGTTCGCGTCGCAGCCTTCCTGGGCAAGTTCCTGGTCGGCACGGCGCTGGCGGTCGCGATCTTCCTTGCCGGCACCTACTTCCAGGTTCGCGGCGCCCTGCCGAGCTACAGCGGCCAGCTCGACCTGGTCGGTCTGAAAGCGCCGGTCGAGATCATGCGCGACCGAAACGCCGTGCCGCACATCACCGCGGGCTCGATCGAGGACGCCTCATTCGCGCTGGGCTACGTCCACGCGCAGGATCGCTTCTGGCAGATGGAGCTGATGCGCCGTATCGGCCAGGGACGGCTGGCGGAACTCGTGCCGCCCACGCTGGTGGGCAGCGGCCTCGTCGACAGCGACCGCACCATGCGCGGCCTCGGCGTCTATCGCCGCGCCTCGGAGAGCGTGAATGCCCTCTCGCCCGCCATGCGCACGCGGCTCGACTCCTATGCCGCCGGCGTCAATGCCTGGCTGGCCGACGACGACCAGCAGTTCGGCCTGGAGCTCACGCTGATAAAGCTGCTGTCCGGCGGGCGTTATCGCCCCGAGCCCTGGCGGCCGGCCGATTCGCTCGTCTGGGCAAAGCTGATGGCGCTCGGCCTGGACGGCAACTGGCGGGCCGAACTGCTGCGGCTCCGGCTCTCGCAGAAAATCGGCGAAGACGGCGTCAAGTTCCTGATCGAACCCGCCGGCGATAGCAAGGACTCGACCCTGTCGATGGTTCTGTCGGCCGTGAAGGACATCGATCTCGATCGCATCTTCCGCGGGACCGACAACGAATTCACGCGCAAGCGCATGGCGTCCAACGAGTGGGTCCTCTCCGGGGCGCACGCCGTATCGGGACGGCCGCTGCTCGCCAACGATCCCCATCTCGGCTTCACATTCCCCGGCGTCTGGTATCTCGCCCGGCTGGTCGGCCCGGGCTTCGACATTCGCGGCGCCACCTCGCCCGGTTCACCGGCGGTGGTGCTCGGTCACAACGGCACGATCGGCTGGGGCTTCACCACAACCAACCTCGACAGCCAGGACATCTTCGTCGAGCGCGTCGATCCCACCGATCCCAATCGCTACATCACGCCCGACGGCGCCCGCCCCTTCGCGGTGCGCGAGGAGACGATCAAGGTCGCCTGGGGCGAGCCCGTCACGATGCGCGTGCGCGAGACGCGGCATGGTCCGGTGATCGACGACTTCGTCCGCCGCAGCGAAGGCCTGACGCCGCAGGGACACGTGCTCGCGCTGCAGGCCACGGCGCTCGACGGGGCCGACACGTCGGCGGAAGGTTTCGCCCGTGTGGGCTCGGCGCAAAACTGGGAAGAGTTCCTGGCCGCGACGCGCCGCATCGTCTCGCCGATGCAGAACATGGTCTATGCCGACACCTCCGGGAACATCGGCCTGATCTCGCCGGCGCGCGTGCCGATCCGGCGCAAGGGCGACGGTTCGATGCCAGTGCCCGGCTGGACCTCCGAATACGACTGGGCGGGCTTCGTGCCGTTCGACGAGCTGCCGCGCACCTACAATCCGCCGGCCGGCCTGATCGTCAACGCCAACGGTCGCCTCGTGCCGGACGACTACCGCCACTTCATCAGCAAGGACTGGGCCGAGCCCTACCGCCAGCGCCGGGCCGCTCAGCTCCTGGGCGAGGTCCCGCGCCATCCTGTCTACGGCATGATCGTGATGCAGGCCGACAACATGACCCTCGATGCCGCCGAGATGCTGCCCTGGCTGCTGAAGGGCGCGCCACGCAACGCACGGGCAGCCCAGGCCCGCGATCTGCTCGGTCGCTGGAACATGTTCATGCTCGCAGGACGGCCGGAGCCATTGATCTACGACGCATGGATCGCCGAACTGCAGCGCGGGCTCCTTGCCGACGAGCTGGGCGAGGATCTCTACAATTCGCTTCCCGTGCCGGACGTCCCCTTGATGGTGCGGATCCTGCGCGACAAGCCGGGCTGGTGCGACGACGGCGGCACCAAGCAGACCGAAACCTGCGAGGACGCCATCGCGCTGGCGCTCGAGCGGGCACTCGACTGGATCTCCCGCCGCAACGGCTCCGATATGACCAAGTGGCAGTGGGGCCGCGAGCATCATGCCGTGCATCGCCATCCGCTGTTCGACGGCGTGCCGCTCCTGCGGAACATCGCCTCCGTGCGCTACCCGGCCGATGGCGGCAACCAGACTCTGAACCGCGCCTCCCCCTCGTTCCGCGGCAACCGGCCGTTCGACGCCGTCCACGGCGCCGGCTATCGCGGCATCTACGATTTCAGCGACCTCGAGAACAGCCGCTTCGCCACGCCGCTCGGCCAATCGGGCAACATGCTGTCGCCCTGGGCGCGCAACTTCGTCGAACCTTGGCAAAACCTCGCCTACATCAACATCGGCGGCACCCGTGGCGAGACCGCGCGCTTTGCCGTCGGCACCATCACCATGACCCCCACCTCGTCACGCTGAAAGCTTCATCAGAGTTCGAGTTGCGGCGCCCTCATCGCCAGCAGCTTGTCGATGCGCCTTCCATCCATGTCGACGACCTCGATGGTCCAATCCTCATAGGTGAACCGCTCGCCCGCGACCGGCAGGTGACCGAACTGGGCCAGCGCGAATCCCGCGATTGTGTGGAACTTGGTGGTGACCTGCGGCGGCACCCGAAGGCCCAGCCGGTCGAGTGTCGAATGCACCGGCGCCATGCCGTCGATCAGCAGAGAACCGTCCTCTCGTTCCACGATGTCGGGGCCCTCGCCCAGGATCTCCGGAATGTCGCCCGCCAGTGCCTCCAGCAGATCGGCCTGGGTGACGATGCCTTCGATACCGCCATATTCGTCGACCACCACGGCGAGCCGCACCGGGGCCTGCTTGAATTGCTCCAGTACCTTGAAAATGGGCATCGCTTCGTGAACCATCAGCGGCGCCCCGACCGCCGCTGCGGGGTCGAGCGTGCCGCCGCGCAGGATCTGGTTCAGCAGATCGGTCTTGGTGACGGCTCCCAGCAGATCGTCGACGCTGCCGCGGCCGACCAGCATCTGCTCGTAGGGGCTCTCCCGAACCGTCCGCATGATCTCCTCGGGTGAATCGTTGACGTCGATCCAGTCGAGGCCGGTTCGCGGTGTCATGATCTCGCCGATCCGACGGTTGCCGATGTCCAGCGCCCGCATGACGATCTCTTCCTGCGCGTCCTGAAGAAGCCCGGCATCCTGGCTCGCAGCGACCAGCAATTTCAGCTCGCCCGGCGAGTGCAGCGATTCCTCGCTCGTCCCCGGCCGCAGGCCGCACATCCTCAGAACGAGATTGCCCGCGCCATTCAGCACGTAGATCGCCGGCCGCAGCAGCCACAGGAAGACGCCGAGCGGGCGGACCACCCAGAGGGCCGTGCCCTCGCTGCGCTGAAGCGCGAGGCTCTTCGGCGCGAGTTCGCCCAGCACGATATGCAGGGCCGTGATGATGACGAACGAGATGCCGACGGCGATGGCATAGGCGCTGATTCCGGCCGTCGTGCCCCAGATCCCGGCGAGCGGCTTTTCGATCAGGTGCGCGATGGCCGGTTCCCCGATCCAGCCCAAGGCCAGGGAGGAGATGGTGATACCGAGCTGCGTCGCCGCGAGATTCGAATCCAGACGGTCGAGGGCACGCACCAGCGCCTGGGCATTTCCCCGCCCCGACGCAGCCAGCTCGATCACGCGGCTGCGGCGGACGGCGACCAGGGAGAATTCGGCGGCGACGAAGAACCCGTTGGCCGCGACCAGCAGCAGGACGGCCAGCAGACCTCCCAATCCGGACATGTGCTTCTCCGTTACCGCGGCTTGTCGCCGGCGAGGGTGATGCGGTGCATGACGCGCCGGAAGCCGTGATAATCGTTGATGGGATTGTGCATCGCGCAGCGATTATCCCAGAAGGCCAGCGACCCAGCCTCCCAACGGAAGCGGCAGGTGAACTCCGGTCGCGTCTGATGCTCCCACAGAAAGCGCAGCAGCGGCAGGCTTTCCTTCTCGGTCCAACCCCTGATGTGTGCGGTGTGCGCGTCGGACGTGTAGAGCGCCTTGCGGCCGGTCTCGGGATGGGTGCGCACGATCGGATGCTCGGCGGTCAGCATCTTGAGCTCCGCACCGGCGGCCTTCATGCGGTCTTCGCGAGTCTTGGTCACGTCGGCCTTGGCCGAGGAACTCACGCCGACCAGCCCGTCGAGCGTCGCCTTCAACCCGTCCGACAGCGCCTCGTAGGCGAGATACTGGTTGGCGAACAGGGTGTCTCCACCGAACGGCGGAACCTCGCGCGCGAGCAGCATGCTCCCCATCGGCGGCACCTGCAGGTAGGTCGTGTCCGAATGCCAGATGCCGCCAAAATTGTTGCGCTCGTGCTCGAGCTTGACGACGGGCGTGATCATCGGCGATTCGGGCAGCCCCTTGAGCTGCGGATACTCGACCGGATCGCCGAACTTGCGGGCAAAGGCGAGTTGCTGCGGCGGCGTAACGGTCTGGCCGCGCAGGAAGATCACGAGATGGTCGAGAAAGGCCTGTCGGATTTCGGCCACGACGTCGGCTTCCAGATCCTGCGACATGTCCACGCCATGGATCTCGGCGCCGAGGGCGCCGGCGACCGGCCTGACTTCGATGTGGCGATAGTTTCGCATGCCTACCTCTTGGCCCATGAGGGCGTGGTCTTCGCCATGAAATGCCTGATCCCTTCGGCCGCTTCCGGCTGCCGCAGCAGGCCGACCAGACTTTCGGCCGCCTCGTCCATCACGACGCGATCTTCCTTCGTCGCGCAGGACATCACCAGCCGCTTGGCGACCGCCAGCGCCTTGGGCTCCATCTTCAGAATGTCGTCGAGCAGGCCTCGCAGGGTCGCCTCGACCTCGTCTCCGGTGGCGCAGAGATAGCGCCCGACTCCCAGCCGATGCGCCTCGACGGCATCGATCACGCACCCCGTAACGGCCAGGTCGCGCACCGGCCCTTCGCCCATCCGGCGCACCAGGAACGGGATGATCTGCGAGGGGATGAAACCGACCTTGGGCTCGGGGATTCCGAAGCGCGCGCTGTGGTGCAGGATCACCGCGTCCGAGCAGCAGGCCATGCCAAAGCCGGCGCCGACCGTCGAGCCCTCGACCACCGCGACGGTCGCCTGCGGCAGGCCATCGAGCGCCAGCAGAGCGTTGCCGAACTGGCGATAGGCGGGCACCAGCGGGTCTGCCCCCGAGGCCGGCAGCGGCGGCAGGTCGGCCATCGCGTCGAGATCGCCGCCGGCGCAGAAATGCCCGCCCGCCCCGCGCAACACCAGGACGCGGCAGCTGCCGTCCCGCCCGACGCCCACGAAGGCGTCTTCCAGTTCGAGCATCATGCGGTGCGTCAGCGCGTTACGCCGCTGCGGCCTGTTCAGTGTCAGTGACGTGACGGCGCCGTGGCGTTCGATCCGGAGGAACTCGTAGTCGGCCATGGGCAAAGTCTTAGCGAGCGACTATCGTGCCAACAAGATGGTGCGTTTTCTGGTTCCGCTACTCGCGGTTTTCCTTTCCCTGACCGGTGCGGCTGGAGCCAACGACTGGGCCACCGTGACGACGCCGTCGCCCGGTGCGACGCAATCGATCGGCTTCTACACCGCAGGCTGCCTGCAGGGCGCGCAGGCGCTGCCGCTGGAGGGCCCCGGATACGAGGCCATCCGCGTCAGCCGCAACCGCTACTGGGGCCAGCCGGTCACCATCGACTTCATCAAGACCCTGGCGGAGAAGATGCGGGCGGCGGGCCAGGCCCATCTCTACATCGGCGACATTGGCCAGCCCCGCGGCGGTCCCGCCCCTTCCGGCCACGCCAGCCACCAGATCGGACTCGACGCCGACATCTGGTTCGAGCGTCAGCCGGGCGCGCGCCGCGCGCCGGCCGACCGCGAGAATCCGCGCCTGCGCTCCCTGGTGCTCGCCGACGACAGCGGCATCGACGATGCGGTCTTCAACGAGCAGCATGTGTTCCTGCTCCGGACGGCGGCGCAGATGCCGAACCTCGACCGGATGTTCGTGAACAAATGGATCAAGCAGCGGCTCTGCCAGACGGTCGGCGGCGACCGCTCATGGCTGCGCAAGGTGGTGCCCTGGTACGGGCACGACTCGCACTTCCACATCCGCCTGTATTGCCCACCCGGCAATCCGCAATGCCAGCCGCAGGCGGACTATGCGCATGACGACGGCTGCGGCGAGGCACTGGACTCGTGGTTCCGCAAGGCGCCGGTCGTCCCTCCGACCACGCCGCCCAAGCCCTACAAGCCGAAGCTGCCGGCGGCCTGCACCGCCGTGCTCAACGCCCGCTAGCCAGCTAGCTGATTCCGCCGCAACGGTTGGCACGCTGGCGCGCCTGCACGTCCAGCCAGTCGAGGCCGCCCACGGTTCCGATCCGGATCCAGTCGACCTGGATGGTGCCGTCCGGCACCCGCTTCACGACGTAACGCGATTCCGCCTGCGGGGCACTCTGCGGCACGTAGAGGATCGACGTCGTGCCCGGCGCCGATGACGGCTCGATGTTCACGACGAAGCCGCTGGCGGCCGGCGCCGCGAGGCAGGTCACCATCGAATCGTAAGGCACCGTATAGACACTGGACCAGGCGGGCACCGGCTTCGGCGGCGTCAGGGGCTGGTTGGCCATCTTGTCCACGTCCGAACACGCTGCGGCGGCGAGCGATACCAGGGTTGCAACCATCAAATGCTTGAACATCACTCACCTCCGAAATCGGCGCTATTCTACTCGCCCTGCCCGAGGAGTGAACCGGCCCGGCGCGAAGAGCGGAAGAACCACTGGAAGACTTGGAATCCGACGACCAGGTAGACGACCGACAGCCCGAAGGCGACGGCGAGCATGTCCCAATGCACCGTCTTGTCCGCCATGATCGCGCGCATTCCCTCGAAGATGTAGGCAGGCGGCAATCCCCAGGCGATGACCTGCAGCCAGTGCGGCAGGACCGAAACGGGATAATAGACTCCGCTGACTGGCATCAGCACGAAGACGGCCGCCCACGCAAAGCTCTCCGCGCTCTGCCCCACCCGCATCACCAGCCCCGACATGGCCAACCCGATCGACCAGGAGAACATCTGGAGGATCACGAAAAAGGCGAGCAGCGGCAGGCCGAGCGTGTAGATCGAGTAGCCGAAGAAGGCCCAGGCCAGCAGCGACACCGGGATCATGCCCAGCAAGGTGCGAAGCAGCGCTGCGATGATGATGCCGGTCGCCAGCTCCCAGGAGCGGATCGGACTTACAAAGAGATGGCCGAGATTGCGCGACCAGATCTCCTCGAGGAAGGCGATCGACAGCGAGAGGTTGCCGCGTACGACGACCTCCCACAGCAGCAGACCCGACAGCAGAACGCCCGCCGCCTGCGCGACGAACGAGGCCTGCGGCAGCAGGTACTGGGTCATGAAGCCCCACATCACCATCTGCACGGCCGGCCAGTAGATCGAATCGACCAGGCGCATCACCGAGCTGCGCCAGAGGTAGATGTGACGCAGCACGAGCGCGTGGATGCGGCCGATGGAGCCGCTCATGGCTTCCCTCCTGCGGGCTTGAGCGCGTCGAGCCCGCGACCGCGGCCACGCGCCATGTCGAGAAACACTTCCTCCATGTCCTCGCGGCCGAAACGTTCCAGCAGTTCACGCGGGCTGCCCCTTTCGAAGACCCTGCCCGCCTGCAGCAGAATCACGTCGTCACACAGCCGCTCGACCTCGCCCATGTTGTGCGAGGCCAGCAGGATCGTGGCGTGGGTCTCGTGCTGGTAGCTTTCGAGGTAGCCGCGCACCCAGTCGGCGGTGTCGGGATCGAGCGAGGCCGTTGGCTCGTCGAGCAGCAGCACGTCGGGCTTGTTGATCAGCGCCTTGGCCAGCGCGACGCGCGTCTTCTGGCCGGCCGACAGCTTGCCCGCCGGCCGATCCAGGAACGGCGCCACCTGCATGTGCTCGGCGATCTCGACGATGCGGCGCTTCAGGTCCTTCACACCGTAGAGCTGGCCATAGAACTGCAGGTTCTGGCGCACCGTCAGCCGATGCGGCAGGTCGACATAGGGCGAGGAGAAGTTCATGCGTGGCAGCGCCGCATAGCGCCGCCGCAGCATGTCGATGCCCAGGATCTCGATGCTGCCACCCGTCGGTTCGAGCAGGCCCAGCAGCATCGCGATGGTCGTGGTCTTGCCGGCGCCGTTTCCGCCCAGCAGTCCAAGCACGGTGCCGGGCGGCACCGAGAAACTCAGATCGTCGACGGCGACGATCTCGCCATACACCTTGCGCAGGTGCTGGACGGCGATGGAGGGAGTTGCGGACACTTTGTCATCCCGAGCGTAGCGAGGGATCCTTCGCCAAAGCAAGGATCCCTCGGCCGTTGGCCTCGGGATGACAAGCTCTTGCCACCCCGCAATCGAACTACAACGCCTTGATCGCCGCTTCGACGCGATCGAGGCCCTTGCTGAGACGCTCCGCGCTCGACGCGAAGCACAGGCGTACGTTGCCCTGCCCGCCCGGCCCGAAGGCTTCACCGGGCGCGAGCCCGACCTTGTACTGCTTGGCCATGGTCTTGCAGAAGGCCAGCGTATCTTCGACGCCATCGACCGAGAAGAAGGCGTAGAAGGCGGCATCCGGCCGCGCGATCTTGACCCTCGGCAGGGCCGAGAGGCGCTGGAATACCAGTTCGCCGCCGGCGCGGCAGCGCTCGACCATCTTGTGGATGAAGCCGTCGCCCTGCTCCAGCGCCGCCACGGCGCCTTTCTGCAGGAAGGCCGGCGCGCCCGACGTGTTGATCTGCACCAGCTTGGCGAACTGGTCGCCCAGCGCCGCCGGATGGGTGAGCCAGCCCAGCCGCCAGCCCGTCATCGCCCATGGCTTGGAGAAGCTGTTGAGCACGATCACCGGATCGCCGGGACCGGCCAGTTCGAGGAACGAAGGCGCCACCTGCCGGCCGTCGGGCCGCTTGCTGTAGATCAGGCGGGCATAGACCTCGTCGGCCATGATCCAGACACCGCGCTTGCGAGCGAAGTCCAACAGGGCCGCCTGCTCTTCCGTGGTCATCGTCCAGCCGGTCGGATTGCCCGGCGAGTTCACGAAGATCGCGCGCGTGCGCTCATCGACCGAGTCGAAGACCTTCTGCAGGTCGAGCTTCCATCCGCCCGATGGCGTACGGTCGAGCGCGACGTATTTCGGCACGCCGCCCACCAGCTTGGTGGCCGAGGTGATGTTGGGCCAGATCGGCGAGACGATGGCGATGTTGTCGCCCGGGTCCAGCAGCAGCTGGCAGGTCAGCAGGATCGCCTGCATGCCGCCGGTCGTGACCGTGAGGCGCTCGATCGGGCACTTGATGCGATAGAGGCGCTCCGTGTAGGCCGACAGCGCGCCGCGCAGCTCGGGGATGCCGCGCTGCCACGTATAGAACGTGTCGCCGCCCTGCAGGCCGGCGGCGGCCGCATTGCGCACGAAATCCGGGGTCACGAGATCGCTCTCGCCGAACCACAGCGGCACGACGTCGGGATCGCCGAACACCGTCATCGCCACTTCGGAAATGGGGGTTTCGGGCAGGCCGGCCGTGGCGCCGCTCAGCGACGCCTTGAGGCCCGGCGCGACAAATCTGTTATGGTCTTGCATCCATCGGACGTAGCGCATCGTTCGGATTTGCGCCAGCCATCCGCCTGCCCGACAATTGTTGGCGGCGAGGCCCAGCCAGACTAATCGCAAGGAGAAAGCCATGAAGTACTCTGCATGCCTGCTTTCGATTGCCCTGCTCACGGGCTGCGTGCACGGCGACAATGTCGAACGCCTCCAGGCCGGAATGGATCGCGACCAGGTCCGCACGCTCCTGGGACCGCCCGACGGATCGACGCACTCACCGGGCAAGGACTGCGCCTACTATACGGTTCTCAAGGACTTCTGGAGCCGAACGCCGTGGTCCATGTCAGACCGCTATTACGTCTGCTTCACCGACGGCAGGGTCGAGACCTACGGCCGGGCGGACCAGCCGGCCTCGGCTCAGATGACAGCGCGATAGGCCGGCGCTACGCTATCGAAAGGGGGAAGCATGCATTCACATCAGGACGACGGGCAGATCGCCCAATGGCTTGGCGAACGTGAGTCCGGCACCTACGCCGATGGTCGCCGCTATGACGACATCCAATACCTTCAGTGCAAGCTGATCCTGAAGCCGGATCGTTTCACCTCCGCCCATGTCTTCAAGGAGTTCGCCGCTCTGGTCCAGCGGGCCGCGGCAACGACGGGCGTGGGCTATCAGCACACGCCCAAGTCCCAGCAGCGACCGGAAGTCCGTGAGGTCCTGTTCCTCGATACCGGCGGCTACCATCTCTACAACAATAGCTTCATCGTGCGGCGGCGCATCGCCTACGAGGATGGATTCGCCATCGGCGATCCCGAGATCGTCTTCAAGTACCGCAGCGACAACATGGCGAAGGCGCAGGCCCTTGACGCGCGGCCGCACATCGACGGCAAGTACAAGATCAAGTTCAAGCTGGAGGTCATGCCGCTGAAGGAGCGGATCGGCGGGCTACGGCGTCTGCTTTCGCACAATGTCGAGTTCGGCCTGAGCCAGGCGCCGCAGGCCGCCCGCATCGTCATGTCGTCGCTGGGCAACATGTCCCTCCCTGAACTGACGCAGATCTTTCCGACCCTCGGAACGATCAAGTGCGACGGGCCGAACGACGTGTCGCTCGTGAACCAGACCATCGTCGAGGAACTGCTCCAGGACATCTGCCTGCTCGACTTCGGCCACCACACGGCTGCGACGGCCAATCTCGGCCTGTGGCGCGCGCGCGGCGACCATCACGCGTTCGTGGGCGAGTTCGCCTTCCAGCTTCGGTTCACCGGACCCGACGACATCAAGCACAAGGCGCTGAACCACTGCGAGCGCTTCTTCCTCGAACTCCAGCAGGTCGCCGCCGACTGGCTCTCGCTCACCACGACCAAGACCGGCGCCGTCTACCGCCTCAAGGGCAACCCGCCGCAAGCACACGAATGAGCGTCGCAGACACGTCCCCGCCACCGCCTCCGCCTTCGCTCGGAAAGCTCTTCTGGGTATTTCTCGTTATGGGCGCGACCAGCCTGGGCGGCGGTGTCGTCGGCTACCTGCGGACCGGTCTGGTGGTGCGCCAGCGCTGGCTGGACGATCTCAGCTTCGTCGAGCTGCTCTCCATCAGCCAGACCCTGCCCGGCCTCAATGCCACCAACATGTCGATCCTGGTGGGCGACCGGTTGCGCGGCGGGATGGGGGCGCTCGTCGCCACGCTGGGCATGTGCCTGCCGGGCGCTTCGCTGATGATCGCCGCGGGCTTCGCCTACGGCGCAGGCGGCGACGGTCCCTGGTCCAAGGCCTTCCTGCACGGGATCGCGGCCGGTGCGGTGGGGCTGATCGTGGTCGTGCTGGTCCAGCTCGGCGCCAAGACCCTCAAGACCCTTGCCGATTACGTCTTCGTACTTCTCACCGCCGCGGCCGTCGCCTTCTTCAAGGTGCCGGTACCCTATGCATTGATCGTGGCCGGCATCGTCGCGATCTGGTGGCATCGCCCGCGCGACAAGGACGTCCCGTGAAGAATCTCTGGGATCTCGCAGGCGTCTTCGCCTACCTCTCGCTCCTCACCGTGGGCGGCGGCATGGCCGCTTTCCCGGAAATGAAGGAACTCACGGTCGATACCTATCACTGGCTGACCTTTCCCGAGCTCCTGCATTTCTACAGCCTGGGCCAGCTCGCGCCGGGACCGAACATGATGATGGTCGCTTCGATCGGCGTCGTCGTCGGCCACATTCCGGGCGCACTGGTGGCGTTGATCGCATTCTTCCTGCCGACGGGCCTGCTCACCTTCTTCATCGGCCGTCTCTGGACGCATCTGGCGACCTGGCGGTGGCGGCCGTCCATTCAGGCCGGCCTGGGCTCCGTTGCCGTGGGCCTCGTACTCGCCGGCGCGATCATCATGGGGAGAGGAGCGATCACCGACCTGTTCTTCGGCGTGATTTCGCTCGTCGTATTCCTGCTGCTGTGGCGGACCAAGATCAATCCCGCCTACCCGATCGTCGCGTCCGGCCTGGTCGGAATGGCGCTGCACTACTTCACGGTAGCCTGACGCAGGAGATGCGCCTCACCTCGATAGAGGCCAATGATCGGAGAAGTGAATGGCTGAAGAACAGATGGGCGCGATCCGCGAAGCCCTCGCCGACATCTATGGTGAGAAGAACGAGGGCGGCCTGCTTTGCTGCACGCTGGAGGCCGTGAATGCGGACGGCATGGATGTCTCCATCCAGGTGATGGCAGAGACGATCAACCTGGCCCCCTATCCGTTTGCAGAAGATCCCCTCACCCGCCTCGAATTGAGTGGCGCCGTCGATACGCTGGAAAGTGTCGCGCTCGACCTGGTCGACTGGGACGCCAACGCCTTCGCCACCGTGGGGACCTCCGGAAACGATCCGGCCGACATCGCCCTGCTGATCGACCAAACATTCGTGAGAGTGCTCGGGTGCTCTCCCGACTACCGCTTGACGGTCTCCACTGAAGACCTCGCGTGAGGCAGGACGCGTCTCGCCACAGGGAACGTCAGGCGCCTGTTTGCATTGTTTCGCAGAGCTTCAATGCAAGGAGTGTCCGATGAAACTCATCCCGACCGCGGCCGCGGCTCTCGTTGCGTCCGTCTCCATCGCCGCCGCGCAGATGCCGCCGACGACCGGTACGTCCACGACGCCCGCCGTCCCGCCCGCCGGCATGCCGGGGACCGCCCAGAGTGAATCGTCCGTCAGGACGCAGATCGAGGCGAGCGGTTACACGAAGATCAGGGACCTGACCCGCAAGGCGGATGGATCCTGGCACGCTAGGGCATCCAGGAACGACGTGGAAGTGGCGGTCTCGGTCGACAGCACCGGCAGCGTGACACAGGTCCAGTAGCTGGCGGGGTAATTGCTGCCGCGACGCAAGCATCTGCGTGCTATAAGCGGCGCATGACTCTGCTCATCCTTGGTCTCGTCCTCTTCCTGGGTATTCATACTTTTACAACCATGAGGGGTGCGCGAGCCGCCGCCATCGGACGTCTGGGCGAAGGTGGCTACAAGGGCCTCTATTCGCTCCTGGCTGCGGTCGGCCTCGCGTTGATCGTCATCGGTTTCGGACGCTATCGAAGCGGTGGATACATCCAGATCTGGGATCCGCCTCGTTCGTTCCTTCATCCTTTCTCCCTCTTCCTGTTGTGGTTTGCCTTCGTCTCCCTGACGGCGGCTTATGCGCCCGCGGGCCGTATCAAATCGCTGCTCCGGCATCCCATGCTGGTCGCCGTCAAGGCCTGGGCCCTGTCGCACCTTCTGGTGAATGGCGACCTGGGGTCGATGCTTCTCTTCGGCGGACTGCTGGCCTGGGCGGTTTACGACCGGATCGCCGTGAAAAGGCGAGGCGATCCGGGCGCCCCTGCGTCGGGCTGGTCGCTAAACGATCTGCTGGTCGTCGTGATCGGTACAGTGGCCTACGTCGCCATGTTCTGGTTGCACGATACTTTGATCGGCGTTACCGCGGCTTGAGCACCGTCGGCCGCTGGCCCAATTGCATCGCTCATGATAGGTTCCCGCTGTAATCGAACCCTGATAATTGTTGAACAAAACCTGTGATCGTAGACGCTCTGTTTCCGACGTACCGCTTCGACAAGGCCGATAACGAGGATTTCATGGTTATCGACCAGTGGTCCTATGTCTGGGCGGCATTTTCCGGGCCGTTGTTCGTCCTCACCAAGGGGCTCTATCTGCTGGCCCTGGTCGACGTGCTGGCCATGGCGGCGATCGCGGCAGGCGCAATCTTCGGGCTGACAATCATCGTCTATCTGTTCAGCGCCTCGATGGAAGGCATGATCCTGATGCTGGTGACGGTGGTCGGCGGATTCGCGCTGAACGGCATCGTAGCCGTGCGCCTGGTGCGCTACGGCTACCTGAAGAACGGTTGGCGCCTCGGCTACTAGTGATGGTGGTGGTAGCCATGATGGTGGCTGCCGCCGAACCGGTCGATATGTAGCGGCTGCTTGGCCAGACCCGGGCAGAAGGTGTTCACGACCTTTTCCAGCTTGTCGTAGAGCGCCTTGGCGGGCTTGCGGCCCCTGTCGAGCCGCTCCCGTGCCTTCTCGGCCAGCCGCGCCAACTGCACCATGTCGACGTTCAGCAGTTTGCGGTCCTCCAGCACCATGCGTCCGGCGATCATCACCGATTCGACGGCCGAGCCGTCCTCTGTATGGACGATCTGGTTGGTCGGATCGTTGCATGGGATCCAGTTGATGTGGCCGAGGTCGAGGAAGACGATATCGGCCTTGTAGCCGACCTCGATCTTCCCGATCTTTTCACCCAGGCCGAGCGCCCGCGCGCTGCCGGCAGTCGCCGCGTGCAGCACCTCCTCGGTCCTGATCCACTTCCGGTTATCCGGCCCCTGCACTTTCGAGACCATCGAGGCCAGCCGCATGTTCTCGTACATGTTCTGATTGTCCGAGCAGCTCGCTCCGTCGGTGCCGATGCCGACATTCACCTTTGCATCCAGCATGCCGCGCATGTCGGCGATGCCGTTACCCAGCACCATGTTGGAACCCGGATTGTGCGAGACCGACGCACCCTTGTCGCCCAGCAGCTTCATGTCGTCGCCGTCGAGCCATACACCGTGGCCGACAGTGAACTTCGGCCCGACAAGGCCCAGCGAATCCATGTAGGCCGTGAGCGAGGTGCCGTAGAGCTTGTAGCCCGCGATCACCTGAACCTTCGATTCGGAGACATGGCTGTGCAGGCCGGTGTCGTAGTCCCTGGCGAGCCTCAGGCAGGCCAGCAGGAATTCCTTGCTGCAGTGGTGCGGGATGGTCGGCGCGACGGCGAGATGAACGCCCTGCCCGTCGAGCTTCCAGCCGTGCAGCGCCTTCTTCATCTGCTTCACGCTCGCCTTGTAGGGCGAGAATCGATAGGCCTCGACTTCCTTCTGCAGCGACGGCGGCAGCTGGTCCATCAGGCCGGGGATCGCCTGGAAAAAGCTCGTATCGGCCACCATCGGCGCGAGCATGGCGCGCATACCCATGTCGGCGTAGGCCTGACCGATGGCCGCCAGCCCTTCCGCCGTCGGCATCGGAAACTCGGCCGCCAGGTCATAGGCCGCGGTGCAGCCCTTCATCACCATCTCGGCAGCGCCGATCAGGCTCGACAGGTACTTGTCCTCCAGCGTGCGGGCGCCGCTCATGTAAGGGCTGGCCGTCAGCAACAGTTCGAGGGTCACGCGATCGACCATGCCCTTGGCGAGGTTGCCGTGGCTGTGGGTATGCCCGTTGATCAGGCCTGGATGCAGCAGCTTGCCGCTGGCATCGATCACCGTGGCGGAATCCGGGGCCGCGACCTTCGCCCCGATCTCGACGATCGTATCGCCCTTCACGAGGATATCGGCCTTGGGCGCGGAATGGCCCTTGATGTCGACCACGCGGCCGCCACGGATCACCGTCATCGGCGTATTCGGCTTCTTTGCCATGTTACTCACTCCCCTAGCGCGGCTGGTCAGGCACCCGGTGTCGTGTTGCTGCTCGACCACGGGAAGAATATCCGTTCGGCGGCCACCACGAGCTGGAACAGGACGACGCCCATCACCGACAGGATGATAAGCGCTCCGAAGGCGACCGGCACCTTGAAGAACGCAGTCGAGGTCTGGATCAGGAATCCGAGACCAGCATCCGCATTGACGAACTCCGCCACGACCGCGCCGACGACGGCGAGCGAGATCGCGACCTTGAGGCCGGCGAAGATGAACGGGATCGCATAGGGCAGCCTGATCCGGAGCAGTTCGCTGAGCTTCGAGGCACGACAGGCGCGGCTGAGTTCGATCAGCTCCGGCGGCACGGAGAGCAGCCCCGTCGCAACCGAGATCACCAGCGGAAAGAACGCCACCAACACGGTGATGACGATGCGCGGCAGCTCGTTGGTACCCAGAAGCACGACCAGGATCGGCGCCAGCGCCACCTTCGGTATCGATTGCGTCCACACCAGGAACGGATAGACCGCCGCGGCGATCGCGGGCGACGCGGTCAGGACCACGGCCAGCGGCAGGCTGATCAGGATCGACACGACGAACCCCAGCATCACGGTCTTGAACGTCGCCATCGTATGGCCCGCGACGGTGGGGCCGATCGCCAGCGTGTCCTTCCAGATCTCACTGGGTGCCGGCAGCAGGTAGCCCGGAATTTTGAACGCCCGGCAGGCGGCTTCCCACAGGAGAAAAAGGCCGGCCGTGGCGATCAGAGGCAGCACGACCTCATAGAGGGCCGCGCTCTTCTTGCGGCGACGGGGCGGCTTCTGCCGCTCCTCAAGCGGCGGCGCGGCCTGGACCGACATGGCGTGTTCCAAAGATGAGTTGACGGATGTGCTGGCTGGCCTCGTGGAATTCCGGCGTGGCCTCGGTCTCGAAACTGCGCGGCCGCGGCAAGCCTATCTCGATGATTTCCTGGATGCGGCCGGGGCGCGGCGACATCACGACCACGCGGTCCGCCAGCACCACCGCCTCGGTGATCGAGTGGGTCACGAACAGCACCGTCTTTGGCCGCTCGCTCCAGATGCGCAGCAGCTCCATGGTCATTTCCTCGCGCGTCAGAGCGTCGAGGGCGCCGAACGGCTCGTCCATCAGAAGGATGTCGGGATCGTGCACAAGAGCGCGGCAGATCGCGACACGCTGCTGCATGCCGCCCGACAGTTCGCGCGGCGACTTGCTCTCGAAGCCGGAAAGTCCCACCAGCTTCAGCAGCGCCATCGCCTTGTCGGTGCTGGTTGAATCGATGCGGTGCATCATCCGCAGCGGGAACAGCACGTTATCGAGCACACTGGCCCAGGGCAGCAGGGTCGGCGCCTGGAAAACGATGCCGGTCTCCGAGCGCGGCTCGGTGATCGCCGCCCCTCCGATCGAGGCCCGTCCCGCCGTGGGCAGGATCAGGCCCGCCACGATGCGCAGCAGGGTGGACTTGCCGCAGCCAGAGGGACCGACCAGCGTGATGAACTCGTTGCGGCCGATCTCGAGGGAGACATCCTGCAACGCCGTGACCTGGTCGCCGTCACGGCTGTTGAAGATGCGCGTGACCCGGTTGAGCGAGATCATGTCCCGCCCCGCTACTTGGTCACCTTGCTCGTATCGATGGCGGTCTTGTAGTCGAACTCCGGCTTCAGCTCATTGGCCGAAGCAATGGTTTCCCAGGAGAACTTGAGGCGCTCCGGGCTTTCCTTGCCCCAGCCGAATTCCTTGCTGTGGTCGTTGAAGACGAACTTCATGACCGCCTTCACGCTGCCCATGCAGTCGTCGAGCTCGACCTCGGGGAAGCGCACGACATGCAGCTTGCAGGCCTCCTCGGGATTGGCGGCGGCCCATTCGAAGGCCTCCTTGCTGGCGGCCAGGAAACGCTTCACCAGATCGGGCTTGTCCTGGGCCATTTTGTCAGTGGTGATCAAGGTGGCCGCGTAAATCTTGAAGCCCACCTCCACGAACGGGAGCGGCAGGATTTCCTGGCCGGCCTTAACCGCCGCCTTGTTGATGTAATAATAATGGATCGAATAGAACGGCGCTGCGTCGATGTTCTTGGCGATGAGCTGGGCCGCCATCGCCGCCCCGTCCATGTTGGTCCAGATCAGCTTGTTGGGATCGGTCCCCGCCTTCTTTGCGACCTCCGGGAAGTAGAAACGATGGCTGTTGCCCGGCGTGATGCCGATCTTCTTGCCTTCCAGCCCCTTGAAGTCGGTGATGCCTGAACTCTTCAGCACGAACAGCGAATGGGGAGATTCGTTGTAGAGCACGGCGATCGTCTTGATCGGCACGTTGGTCCGCGCCCGCGCCGTCATGACCGCGGCAATGTCGGCCACGCCGAAATCGGCCGCCCCCGCGGCCACTTTGGTGACGGTGTCGCCCGAGCCGTAGCCGCGCGTGATGGTGATATCGATGCCGTGCTTGGCGTAGATGCCCTTGCTCCAGGCACCATAGTACATCGCGTGCTCGCCTGACGGGATCCAGTCGGTCTGAAACCGCACCTTGTCCTGGCCGACGGCCGGCATCGCCGAAAGTAGCGTCAGCGTAAGAGCCGCCAGTCCAGTACGTCGGCGGAACGATGATGACTGCATGAGTGCCTCCCCCAGCCCCTTTGGAACTGTGGAGAGATAAGCAATTTCGATGCCACGATCTCTGCCGCTAGGCGACCCAACCCAGCGTCGCAGCGACGAGGACGGCGTAGCGCGCGGTCTTGCCGATGGCCACCAGGACGACAAAGAGCAGCAGCGGCGTGCGCAGAGCCCCCGCCACGACCGTCAGCGCATCGCCACCGAACGGCAGCCAGGCGAACAGCAACGACCACACGCCCCAGCGTGCGTACCAGCGCTCGACCCTTTCGTAGTCGCGGGGCTTCACCGGAAACCAGCGGCGGTCGCGGAACCGCTCGACGAAGCGCCCGAGGATCCAGTTCACGATCGAGCCCAGCGTGTTGCCCACGCTGGCGGCCAGGAGGAGCGTCGGCCAGTGGGATGGGTCCGCCACCAGCAGGCCTACCAGCACCAGTTCGGACTGAAAGGGAAAGATCGTGGCAGCGAGAAAAGCGGCCGCAAAGAGGCCGGCGTGGCCGACGGCAAACGGGCTGAGAACCCACTCCATCAAGCGTCGTCCCCGGCCCGTTCGGGCCACTTCGCGGCCGGATCAAGGCTCTCCAGCAACTCTCTCTTTCGGCTTTTCGATGCAACACCAGAGATCGGGCCGGCGTTCATTCTGTGCAGCTCGATAGAACCCAATGGAGGATACTCATGAAGAAGCTCGTCACCCTCGCCGTGATCGCCAGCACCACCATCGGCGGCGCCGCCTGGGCACAGACCATGCAGCCCAGCACGCCGGCCGGCCGTGACATGAATTCGATGCCCGGCCAGACCAGCAATCCGAATACCAACCTTCCGGCCACCTCGTCGAATGCGACCGCCGCCGAAGCCGCCGCCAAGTCGCAGATCGAGGCCAAAGGCTACAACGGCATCAAGTCCCTGACCCGTGACACGGCCGGCAATTGGACCGGCAAGGCCATGCGCAACAACGTCGAAGTGGCCGTCACGTTGGACACCAACGGCAACATCCGCGAGCAGTAGGAGCCACACCCTACTCACTTGCGGAACGGCGGAGCGCCCTACCCCTCGTGGGGCGCTCCGTTCGCATGTCCGTATTTCGCCGGGTCGTTTGCGGGTGTCGCGAGCGTCAAAGCCCACTAGAGTGCGGGTCGTCGACTCAATCGAAGAGGGATGATCCATATGCGCACCGTCAAGGACGTCACCTTCGACCTGCTTCGCAAGCTGGGAGTCACCACGGTTGTTGGCAATCCCGGCTCGACGGAAGAAACGTTCCTCAAGAACTTTCCCCATGATTTCGATTATGTGATGGCCCTTCAGGAGGCCAGCGTGGTCGGGATCGCCGACGGCCTTTCGCAAGGCCTCCGCAAGCCGGTGATCGTCAACGTCCACACCGGCGCCGGCATGGGCAATGCGCTCGGTTGCATCGTCACGGCCTACCAGAACAAGACGCCGTTGATCGTCACCGCCGGCCAGCAGACCCGCGAGATGCTCCTGCTCGAGCCGCTCCTGACCAACATCGATTCGACCAACCTGCCGCGACCGTGGGTGAAATGGGCCTACGAACCCGCGCGAGCCGAGGACATCCCAGCGGCCTTCATGCGCGCCTACGCCACGGCGATGCAGCAGCCGAGCGGCCCTGTATTCCTGTCCCTGCCGCTCGACGACTGGGACAAGCCGATGCCCGAGGTCGATGCCTTCCGCACCGTCGCCACGCGCGTCGGCCCCGACCCTGTTCGCGTGGCCGAGTTCGCAGAACGTATCAACGCGGCCAAATCTCCCATCGTCGTCTACGGGTCCGACCTGGCCCGTAGCCAGGCCTGGGATGAAGGCATCCGTTTTGCTGAAACGCTCGGCGCGCCGGTCTGGACCGCCCCCTTCGCCGAACGCACGCCGTTTCCCGAGAACCATCGCCTGCATGCCGGCGCCCTGCCCGCCGCCATCGGACCGCTCGGCAAGAAGTTCACCGGCCACGACCTGGTGATCGTCATCGGAGCGCCGGTCTTCCGCTACTACCCCTATGTGGGCGGTGATTATGTGCCGAAGGGCACTCACCTCCTGCAGGTCACGGACGATCCCAACATGTCGTCCAAGGCGCCGGTCGGCGACAGCCTCGTGTCGGACGCCAAACTGTTTCTCGACGCCATCCAGCCCCTTGTGAAGAAGCGGACCTCGTCTGTGCCGGCGCCGCTGAGAGCTCCGCCCAGGACGCCCGACATGGATTCCCAGCCGCTGGCCGCCGACGCCATCATGGTCGCGGTTCGCAAGGCCTGCCCCGCCGACTTCGTGCTCGTCGAGGAAGCGCCTTCGGTGGTCGCCGAGATGCAGGACCAGTTCCGCATCGACAAGCCCGACTGCTTCTACACCTTCGCCTCGGGTGGCCTGGGCTGGGACATGCCCGCCGCGGTCGGCCTCGCGCTGGCGGAGCGCAGCAGCGGCCGCAGGCGCCCTGTCATCGCGCTGATGGGCGATGGCTCCTTCCAGTATTCCGTGCAGGCGCTCTACACCGCCGTCCAACAGAAGGCACACGTCGTCTTCGTGGTCCTCCAGAACCACGAATACGCGATCCTCAAATCCTTCGCCGAGCTTGAGCAAACCCCCAACGTGCCGGGGCTCGACCTTCCGGGCATCGACCTAGAGGCGCTGGCTAAAGGGTATGGGGCACCGGCGACGCTGGCGAAGACCGGCGCGGAAGTGACGGCGGCCGTGGCCGAAGCCATCGCGCGTCCAGGCGTCAGCGTCGTGGTGGTGCCCCTCACGCGCAAGCGGCACTCGCTGCTGGGCTGAAGCCTAGTCTGCCAGGCGAGCGGTGGCGCGCGACCGGCCGTAGGCGAAATAGACCGCGAGGCCGATCGCCATCCACACGATGAAGCGCACCCAGGTTACCGGCGAAAGGCCCACCATCAGGCCCAAGCAGGACAGCATGCCGAGAAGCGGCACCCACGGTGCGCCGGGCACCCGAAAGGGGCGAGGCGCCTTCGGTTCGAGGCTGCGCAGGCGGACGACCGCCGCACACACCAACACGAACGAGAAGAGCGTCCCGACGCCAACGAGTTCGCTCAGCGTCTCGATGGGGGTAGCGGCCGCGAATGTGGCGACGACGATGCCGATCAGGATCTGGCTCATCCAGGGCGTCTTCAGTTTCGGATGAATGGCGCCGAAAAGAGGTGGCATCAGGCCGTCCTTCGCCATCGCAGCGAAGATTCGGCTCTGGCCATAGAGAAGAACGAGGATGGCGGTGGTGATGCCGATCAAGGCACCGAGCTGGATCAGCAGCGCGAGCCAGCCGATTCCCATCCGCTCGACCGCAAGGCCGACCGGTGCCGCGACGTTCAGATCGCGATAGGGAACGCTTCCGACAAGCACGGCTGCCACGAGGATGTAGAGAATCGTCGACAGGGAGAGTGCGCCGATGATGCCGATCGGCATGTCCCGCTGGGGATTTCTCGCCTCCTGGGCGCAGTTCGAAACGGAATCGAAGCCGATGTAGGTGATGAACACCACGGTTGCGCCGTGCAGGACGCCGCTCCAGCCGAAGACGCCGAACGTGCCGTCGTTGGGTGGGACGAACGGCTGCCAGTTGGCCGCCGAAACGTAGAACACCCCGAAGCCGATGAACGCGAGGATGACCGACAGTTTCAGGGCGACCATGAGATTGTTGACGCGGGCCGATTCTCGCGTGCCGCCCACCAGCAGGAGGGTAAGGACCGCCACGATGGCTACGGCCGGCAAATTGGCAATCGCCGTCGCGCTGCTGCCATCGGCAAGCGTGACGACCGTCCCCGTCGAGTTCGTGAGGCGCGGCGAGAGATTGATCCCGATCAAGGCCAGTGTACCGTCGAGATAGCCCGACCAGCCGACCGCAACGGCTGCTCCTCCGATCGAGTATTCGAGAATCAGGTTCCAGCCGACCAGCCACGCGGCAAGCTGCCCGAGGCTGGCATAGGTGTAGGTATAGGTGCTGCCGGCGACGGGCATCATGGCCGCCAGTTCGGCGTAGCAGAGCCCCACGAAGGCGCAGGCGATGCCCGCCAGCACGAAGGACAGGATCACGGCCGGGCCTGCGTAGAGAGCGGCCGCCGTCCCCGTCAGGACGAAGATGCCGGCGCCGATGATGGCGCCGATTCCCATGAAAACGATACTGAGCGGACCGAGTACCTTCGGCAGTGACGCTGCCTGCTCCGCCTGCCGCACGATGTCGGACAGCTGCTTGCGCGCTCCGACGCCCTTCAAGCTCATATGCCGAGTTCTCCCCTGCCCCCTCTTAGCAAGATCGCGGCGGAGACCCTATATGAAGGACATGCAAAAACGCCTCCTGTTCCTTGGATGCGGATTGGCGGTTGTCGCATTTGCCGGCGCGGCCTCCGCCCAGCTGGTGCCCGGATCAATCGGCAACGGCGGTCGTATGCCCGACACCATGTCTCCGGGCGCCTTGCCGCCACCGCCCGTCGCGCCGCCTGCCCCCGTCATGGCGCCGCCGCCGCCTCAACCCAACACCTACTCGCTGAACCGCGACCGGCTCGAGAATCAGGGCTACCGCGTGCAGCGTCTCCAGCAGGAGAATGACGGATCCTGGCGGGCTCGGGTCACGCGCGATCCCGTGCCGACACGCCCCCAGGGCGTGCCCAAGCGGGTCACGATCCATCCCAACGGGCAGATCATCGAGGAATACTGAGGCTGACGCCGGCAGGACTCGGCTATTTCCCCGTCGTTATGTTCGCTTCCTTGATCACCTTCGCCCACTTCGGGATGTCGGCGGCGATCGCGGCGCGGGTTTCCTCCGGGGTGCTGCCCACCAGGTCCAGGCCCATGGCGTTGAACTTCTTCTTCAGCTCCGGATCGGCCAGCACCTTCAGCGAGTCGCCCCGCACCTTCTCGACGATCGCCCCGGGCAAACCGGCCGGCCCCAGCAGGGCGAACCAGGAAGTAGCCTCGAAGCCGGGGAATCCCTGCTCCGCAAGCGTGGGCAGGTCCGGCGCGCTCGACGTCCGCTTCAGCGAGGTGACCGCAATGCCGCGCACGCGGCCGTCGCGGACCAGCGGCATCGCCGCACCGGCATTCTGGATGCCGACCTGGACCACGCCGCTCATGAGGTCGGCCATGTTGGCGCCGCGATAGGGAATGTGCTCCATCTTGATGCCGGCCAGAAAGCAGAACAATTCGCCCGCAATATGCTGCGGCGTGCCGACGCCCGGTGTTCCATAGGAGAGCTTGCCCGGATTGGCCTTGGCGTAGGCGATCAGCTCGGCAATCGACTTCACCGGCAGGTCGTTGTTCACCATGAACAACGACGGCATTACCAGCGACGTCGAAATCGGCGTCAGATCCTTCAGCGGATCGAATGGCAGAGCCTGCATCGACGGCAGGATGGTGATGGCTGCATTGCCCGACCACATGAGCGTGTAACCGTCGGGCGGCGCCTTGGCGACGCGGTCGACACCGATGGCGCCGGAGTTGCCGGCGACGTTCTCGACGATCACCGGTTGGCCCCAGGCCTCCGTGAATTTCTGAGCGAACATCCGGGCGGTGACGTCCGTCGAACTGCCGGCCGTGAAGCCGACGACGATCTTGACCGGCTTGTCCGGCCAGTTGGCCTGTGCGGCCGCCGACTGGGCGAAGGCCAGCGCGAACAGACCGCTGCAAACCGCGCGAACGAGACTGAAAATCATTCTTCCTCCCAAGGGCGATCTCTGCCGCCTCCAACCACCGTATGAAGCCCGCACCTGAGAGGCAACCGCAGCTTTCAGGCGCGCCCGACCAGCGAACTTCGGATTATGCACAATGAATTGAACGACCGATCGCCACCATAACCACTCGAAAGGTGCGTGTAAGACGGTGCTGCGATATGTTGCCCGCGCAATGGAGGTATTCGTGGCCCGCTCTCATCCAGTAGACACTCATGTCGGCAATCGACTTCGGCAGCGTCGCGCTCTTCTCGGGATGAGTCAGACCGATCTCGGCAACGCCGTAGGCCTGACCTTTCAGCAGGTGCAGAAGTATGAGCGCGGCTTCAATCGCATAAGCTCGAGCCGCCTCTTCGAGTTTTCAAAAGTCCTCGATGTTCCGGTCGAACACTTCTTCGACGGAATGGGCGCGACGGCCGTGGCGGCAAAGCGAAAGCCCGGACGTCCGCGGGCTCCAGAGAAGCCCGCCGACTCCGATCTCAACACCAAGCGCGAGACGCTCGAGCTGGTCCGCGCCTACTACAAGATCCGCAGCAAGAGCCTGCGGGAAAAGACGCGCGACCTGATCATCGCACTCGCCCGGGATTGAGCAGCGAGGGAAACATCCGGCCTTTGGCGGCGTTGAAGAAGCCTTGCCGCCTCTTTCCGCTTCTGGCCGGAGATCCGATCATGACCCGCTCCCTCACCCTGGGCGCCGTGCTGCTGCCGATCGCCTCTGTCGTCGCCTGCAGCGACGGTCCCGCGCTCAAGGTACCGCCACCCGACGCGCCGATGTCCACCGTCCGGTATCAGTGCCAGCAGAACAAGACGGTCGTGGCGGACTATTATGACGGAAAGTCGAGCGTCGCCCCGGATGGCCGCCCCATCCCCGGCGGACGCGTCGTGGTGCAACTCAGCGACGGCCGCAAGTTCAGCCTGCCCCAGACGCTCTCAGCGTCCGGCATACGTTACGCCGATTCGAGTGGCACTTTCGTCTTCTGGAGCAAGGGCGACACGGCCTTCATCGAGGAAGGCCCCAGCCAGACGATCACTTACCGCGACTGCGTCATCAAGCGCTGAGCCAGAGCCTCAGCGGCGGCTGGCCAGCGCGCGGTTCTCAAGCCGGCTCAGCAATCGCACGAGCGGCCACAGCAGCAGGAAGTAGATCACCGCCGCCATCACGATGGGCGTGGGGTTGTAAGTGATGCTCTGGGCCTGCCGCGCCTCGTAGAGCAGCTCGGGCACCGCGACGACCGAGCCTAGCGACGTGAGCTTCACCACTTCCAGCGTGTTGGACAGCAGGTCGGGCATCACGTTCCGCACCGCCTGGGGGAGCACGACGTACCGCATGGCCTGCATCCGGCCGAGACCGGTGGAGCGCGCGGCCTCGACCTGGCCCGCCGGAACGGAATCGATGCCGGCCCGGAAGATCTCGCCATAGTACGAACCGGTGTTGAGAAAGAAGGCGATGGCCACGCAGGCGAAGCCGCCCAGTTCCAGCCCGGCGAACGGCAGACCCGCGAACAGCAGGACCAGCAGCACCAGCGGCGGGAAAGCCCGGAAGAAATCGACCCAGGCCATCAGCGGCCAACGCACCAGCGGATGCTTGATGGAGGCGAGCAGCGCCAGGATCAGGCCGCCCAGCAAGCCCAGCGGCACCACGATCAGCGACAGCAGGATCGTGTTCCACAGGCCGGTCAGCACGATCGGCCAGGCCGCCTTCATGATCTCGATGTTGAAGAAGGCCTCGATCATCGCTTCCACGCGAACTTTGCTTCGATCCAGCGCGCGGCGACGACCACCGGCAAGAACAGGACGACGTAGGCCGCCGCCCCCATCATGAGCGGCGAGGGATTGTAGGAATTCGACATCGCCGAACTCGCCTGCCCCAGGATCTCGGTGACGGCCACGACGGTGCCGAGCGCGGTGCCCTTGGTGATGGAGATGGTGCGGTTGGTGAGCGGCGGAATGGTGAGCCGGAATGCCTGTGGCAGCACGACGTTGAACAGCGTCTGGCCGAACGACAGGCCGGTCGAGCGCGACGCTTCCCACTGCCCCTTCGGGATCGAGGTGATGCCCGCCCAGAAGATCTCCTCGGAGAAGGCCATCAGCACGAAGGCGAGCGACAGCCAGGTCGAGACGAAACCCGAAGGCGCCGGCCCCGCATAGGGCAGGCCGAAATACATCAGGACGATGATGACCAGCGGCGGCAATGAGCGGAACAGGTCGACAACGAAGATGATCAGCCAGTTGAGCGGCCGGATGGCGAGGCTGCGCAGCAGCGCAAGCGCCAGCCCGGCGCCCAGGCCCGTCACGACGATCAGCAGCGCGAGCTCGATGGTCACCACCATGCCGGACAGGATGTCAGGCAGGTACTTCCACATGACCTTCGCATTGAAGAAGGTTTCGACGAACTTATCCCAGCCGCTCATGCCGTGCGGCCCTCAGTGCCGCTGGATCTGGCCGATGAAGGCACGCGTGCGTTCGTGGGCCGGGGCCTCGAAGATGGCGGCCGGCGGTCCCTGCTCCACGATCAGCCCGTCGTCCATGAACACGACCCGGTCGGCGGCATTGCGCGCGAAGCCCATTTCATGGCTCACGACGATCATGGTCATGCCGCTCTCGCGCAGGTCGCGCATGACTTCCAGCACCGAGCCGACGAGCTCGGGATCGAGTGCGCTGGTCGGCTCGTCGAACAGCATCACGCGCGGTTCCAGGGCGATCGAGCGGGCGATGGCCACGCGCTGCTGCTGGCCGCCCGAGAGTTGCCCCGGTGTATGGTCGGCGCGATCGGCCAGGCCGACCCGCTTCAGCGCCGCATGGCCGAGCGCCTCGGCCTCGGCACGGCTCTTCCCCGCCACCTTGCGCAGCGCCAGCGTGACGTTCCCTAGCGCCGTCATGTGCGGGTAGAGATTGAAGGACTGGAACACCATGCCGATGCGGCGGCGGGCATGGTTGATGTTGGTGCGGGCGTCGAGCATGTCGATGCCGTCGACCATGATCGAGCCGGACGACGGCTCCTCCAGCCGGTTGAGGCAGCGCAACAGGGTCGACTTGCCCGAGCCCGACGGCCCGATCACGAACACCAGTTCGCGCTCGTCCACCTTCAAATCGACGCCCTTCAGGACGTGAAGGGTACCGAAATGCTTATGGATCGCGCGTGCATCGACGATGTGGCTGGTCACGGGGCTCTTGTCGTTTCAAGCGGAGCAAAACGCAATCGAGGGGCCTTCGCCGATGCCGGAAAGGCCCCTCGGTCTGCAGCTTCAGGAGGACGGCCTCAGCCGCCGCACTTCAGTTCATGCGGCGTCGGATCGTAGCCCGGCATGCCCGGCACGCCGTAACCCGGCGTGACCACCACCGCGAGATCGTCGGCCGCCGGCTTCTTGTTGAACCACTTCTCGTAGAACTTGGCCATCGTGCCGTCCTTCTTCATGCAGTCGAGCGCATCCTGCAGCTCGGCGCGAAGCTTGGGATTGTCCTTGGGCACGGGCGCCGCCCAATGGGCACGCGTTTCGGCAAGCTCGAGGTCGGCGATGAACTGCGGGTTCTTGGACGCCGCGTAGACAATCGTGGTGTTGCCGCCGAGCGTGGCATAGGCACGGCCCGAAAGCACAGCCTGCGTCGCGTCGGGCTGGGTGTCATAGACCTGCACGGTGAAGCCGTGCTCCTCGCCCATCTTCTTGGCGAGCGTCTCGTAGGGCGTGCCCTTGTTCACGGCCACGGCCTTGCCCTTGAGGTCGGCCCAGCTCTTGATCGGCGCGCTGCCCTTCTTGATGCCGAACTGGAACGCGGTCCACAGGTAGCCCGCCGTGAACAGCATGTTCTCGGCACGCTCCTTGGTCACGGTCGTCGGCGCGGCGATGAAGTCGTAGCGGCCGGACTGCATGCCCGGGATCAGCGTCGAGAAGCTGACGGCATCGATGGTGATGTCGCGCTTCATGCGCTTGGCGGCCTCGGTGAAGACGTCGATCTGGAAGCCTTCGACGCCGCCGCCCAGCTTCGGCATGGCATGCGGCGCGAAGGTGCCGTCGACGCCGGTACGCAGCGGCGGCTTCTTGTCTTGGGCGAGCGCGGGGCTCGCGCACATGAGGGCTGCGATCGCGATCGCGGCAATACGGCGTTGAATCGTCAAGGTGCGTTCCTTCCCATGAAATCCCCAGGCAGTGACGTTAGATCAGGCATTGTTGAATAGCAATTTAGGGGCCATCCTTGGCCCATGTCCGACCGCATCCTCGTCATAAACCCCAACTCCACCGAAGCCGTCACGCGCGGCATCGACGTCGCCATGGAACCGCTGCGAATTGCCGGTGGGCCTTCGATCGAATGCGTCACCCTGAAGGAAGGGCCGCCCGGCATCGAAAACCAGGGCCATGTCGAGCAGGTCGTCCCACTCATCGGCGCCATGGTGAAGAAACGCGACAACGATTGCTCCGCTTTCGTCATCGCCTGCTACTCCGATCCCGGCCTGCATGCGGCGCGCGAACTGACGACCAAGCCGGTCCTCGGTATCGCGGAGTGCGGCATCTTCACCGCCCTCACCCTGGGGCAGCGCTTTGGCGTCATCTCGATCCTGCGGAAGTCGATCCCGCGCCATCTGCGCTATGTGGGGCAGATGGGCCTCAACGACCGAATGGCCGGCGACCGCGCGATCGGGCTGGGCGTCGTCGAACTCGCCGACGAGGCTCGCACCTTCAGCCGCATGGCCGAGGTCGCAGCCGAGCTGCGCGACGAAGACGGTGCCGACGTGCTGGTCATGGGCTGCGCCGGCATGGCGCGCTACCGCGACCGCCTGCAGCGCCATGTCGGCCTGCCCGTCGTCGAGCCCAGCCAGGCCGCCGTCTCGATGGCGATCGGGCGTTCCCGGCTGAACTGGTCGTAATTGTCATCCCGATCGTAAGCGAGGGATCCTTCCGAAATCAGAAGATCCCTCGCAAATGCTCGGAATGACCAGCACGGCCCATCATTCCGCCGCCGCAGCCTTGACCACAGGGGCTGTAGGGAATTCCATGCGGTCGTTGGTGCGGCAGTAGCGGTCGGCGAACATGCGCCCGACCGGATGATACTTGTCCATGTAGACGCGCTTGGCCTTGTCGTCCCACAGCTCGTCGCGGATGTGGAAACGCAGCCCCTCTCCGATCACGAGCTGGCGATCGTCCTTCACGTTGATGACCTGCCAGGTCTTGCATTCCATCGCCCACGGCGCGTCGGCCAGTCGCGGCGTCTTGATGTCGACCGAAGGCGCGAGCTTCAGGCCGAGATAGTCGGGTTCGCCGACGTTGGGCGGAAAGTCGCCGCTCGATTCGTGCATCTTGAGCGCCAGCGGCTCGTCGGTCAGGTTGACCACGAACTCGCCGGTGCGCTCGATGTTGCTCCAGGTGTCCTTGATGCGCCCGTCCGGCCGCTTGTTGATCGCGAACATGCAAAGCGGCGGGTCTTCGGCGAAGACGTTGAAGAAGCTGAACGGCGCGGCGTTGACCGTGCCCGTCGGACCCGTGGTCGTCACCCAGGCGATCGGTCGCGGCAGCACGAAGGCGGTCAGGACCTTGTAGCGCTCGTGCGGCGTCAGGTCGTCGGAAGCGTATTGCATCTCTCTGTTCCTCAGTTCGACGGTTCGACTTTGACACCGGTGCGCTCGCTGATGAGCTTGTAGTGCTCCGGGCGACGGTGCTTGGCGAAATTGAAGGTGGTGTTGCGGATATACTCGCCGAGGCCGAGGTCGCAATCGTAGGAGATGACCTCGTCTTCCTCGGTCGTGCCCTTGGCCACGATCTCGCCGGTCGGCGCCACGATGACCGAGCCGCCATGCAGCCAGAACCCGTCTTCCTTGCCGGCCTTGGCCGTCGCGACGACCCAGATGCCGTTCTGGTAGGCAGCTGCCTGCAGCGACAGCATGTGATGGAACACGCGCAGATAGGGCGGCTCGTGCGGCGCATAGACGTTGTCGCTGGGCGTGTTGTAGCCCAGCACCACCATCTCGGCGCCCTTCAGCGCCATGACGCGGAAGGTCTCGGGCCAGCGGCGATCGTTGCAGATGCACTGGCCGACGATCACCTCGTCCTTGAACATCTTCCAGACGTTGAAGCCGAGATTGCCGACCTCGAAGTACTTCTTCTCGAGATGCTGGTAGGGCACCGTCGGACGATGCTCGTCATGGCCCGGCAGATGCACCTTGCGGTACTTGCCGATCAGGCGACCGTCCGGTCCGACCAGGATCGAGGTGTTGAAGTGATGCGTCGATCCCTCTTCCTCGGTCCGCTCGGCGTAACCCAGGTAGAAGCCGATCCCCTTCTCCCGCGCCAGTTCGAACAGCGGCAGCGTGTCCGGGCTCGGCATCTGGCTCTCGAAATACTTCTCAACCTCGTTCGGATCTTCCATCCAGTAGCGCGGGAAGAAGGTCGTGAGCGCGAGCTCTGGAAACACGATGAACTTGGAGCCACGGCTGTCGGCTTCCTTCAGCATCTCCATCATGCGCTTGACCACGCTCGCGCGACTGTCGGCGAGGTTGATCGGACCCAGCTGGGCAGACGAGACTTTCAGACGGCGGGACACTTGCTTCTCTCCTCTAGAACAGCGGCTTCAGGCCGAAGCGGGACATGGCCTGCAGCTCGGGCGCACTCTGCCCGATCGGCTTGGACGAATCGGGCGAGGCGCAGGGCAGGAACTGGCCGGAGCCGCGTTCGGCATTGAGCTTGCCGTCCTCGACGACGACGCGCCCGCGGCTCACGACGGTGATGGGCCACCCCTTGAGCTGGCGGCCCTCATACGGGGTATACCCGACATTGTCGTGCAGGTCCTTCCAGGTGACCGTCACGTCCTTGTCGGCATCCCAGATCGCGAAGTCGGCGTCGGAACCCACGGCGATCGTGCCCTTGCGGGGATAGAGTCCGTAGAGCTTGGCATGATTGGCCGAGGTAAGCGCCACGAACTGCTGCAAGGTGATGCGGCCCTTCTGGACGCCCTCCGAGAACAGCATCGGCAGCCGGATCTCGATGCCGGGCACGCCGTTGGCCATCTCCTTGAAGGTGGTCTTGTCGCCCTTGGGGATCTTCCCGCCGGCATTGAACTGATACGGCGCATGGTCCGACGAGAAGGTTTGGAACGTACCGTCCTTCAGCGCGGCCCAAACGGCTTCCTGCGCCGCCGAATCGCGCGGCGGCGGGCTGCAGCACCACATGGCGCCCTCGACCCCGGGCTTGTCCATGTCGTCGGCGGTCAGCGCGATGTATTGCGGGCAGGTCTCGCCGAAAATCTTCAAACCCTTCTTCTGCGCCTGACGCAGCGTTTCGATGGCCTCGATCTCGGACATGTGCACCAGGAGCAGCGGCGCATCGACCAGGCGGGCCAACGAGATCGCGCGGTTGGTCGCCTCGGCCTCGGCGATTCGTGCATGGGCGATGGCATGGAACTTCGGCGCGCCGTGACCCTGCTCGACGAGGTGATGCGCCAGCCACTGGATGATGTCGTGGTTCTCGGCATGCACCATCACCAGTGCACCGTCGCGCCGCGCCACGGAAAGAATGTCGAGGATCTGGTAGTCGCTGACCTTCATGGCATCGTAGGTCATATAGATCTTGAATGAGGTATAGCCGTCCTTGATCAGCGCCGGCAGTTCCTGCCCCAGCGCCTGCGGCGTCGGGTCGGTGACGATCAGGTGAAAGGCATAGTCGATCACTGCCTTCGGAGTCGCGGCCTCGTGATACTCGTTCACCACCTGCCGCAACGACATGCCGCGATGCTGCGCAGCGAAGGGAATGACGGTGGTGGTGCCGCCGAACGCTGCGGAGACGGTGCCGGTGTAGAAATCGTCGGCGCACATCACGCCCATGCCCGACTTCTGTTCGATATGGCAGTGGCTGTCGACGCCACCCGGCAGCACGAACTTGCCGCCGGCATCGATCTCGCGCGTGCCCTTGCCCTTGAGATCGGGGCCGATCTCGATGACCCGGCCATCCCGGACGGCGATGTCGCCCTCGGTCTGGCGCTCGGCTGTGACGATCTTTGCGTTGCGAACGATCAAATCATACTCAGCCATGTTCCCTACTCCGCCGCCTTGGCGAGGCGGCCCATATCGGCCAGGCGCCGTTCGAGCCGCGCGATCATGCCGTCGAGTTCCGTCTTGTCCGTCGCCGTGAGCGACGAGCCCGGCGCGCGCTGCTTCGGGCTCTTGATGGCGCCGCGCCGGAACAGCACTTCCTTGCGCAGCGCAAGACCGATCGCCGGCTGCACCTCGTGCCTCACCAGCGGCAGATAGATGTCGAAGAGGTCTTCCGCCTCCTCTGCCTTGCCCTTGGCGAAGAGCTCGTAGACCTGCACCAGCATCTCGGGCCAGGCGAAGCCGGTCATCGCGCCGTCGGCACCGCGGCGCATCTCCTGCGGATAGTAGAGGCCGCCATTGCCGACCAGGATCGACACGCGGCGTCGGCCGGCCTTCTTCTCGCCCTCGCGGACCTTCGTGAGCTTGGCGAGGCCCGGTGCATCCTCGTGCTTCAGCATGACGAGCTGCTTGAAGTCGTCGACAAGCCGCTCGAACACGTTGACCGGCAGGTAGACGCCCGTGGTCTGAGGGTAGTCCTGGTAAACGACCGGAATGTCGGGTCCCAGCGCCTGGAAGACCTGCGCATAGTAATTGTAGATGCCCTCGTCGCCCTTCAGGCCGGGCGCCGGCGCTACCATCACGCCCGAGGCGCCGGCGATCATCGCCTCGTGCGAGAGGCGGCGCACGTTCTCGAGGCCCGCATGGCTGACGCCCACGATCACCTGTCGGCCCTGCGCCCGGCCGATCACACGATTGACGACCGAAAGCGATTCGTCGGCGGTCAGCTTGTGGGCCTCACCCATCATGCCGAGGAGGGTGAAGCCATGTACGCCACACCCCAAATAAAAATCGGTCAGCGTATCGACGCTCTGCAGGTCGACCGCGCCCTCATCGGTGAACGGCGTTGCCGCGATGATATAGACGCCTTTTGCCTGCTCGTTCAGTTTGCCAGTCGACATGGACGACGCTCCTCGGCGCGTTTCTTGCAGCGATCATGCCACGGCCGGGCGCTTGTCGAGCGTCGCGGCGTGGGCCAGTGTTCTTACCCGAAGGGGGCAGGTTTCGAAAGAAATGGCGCGCCATATCGCCCACCGATTGATGATTTCGCTCCCCGTGCTGCTCGGGGTGCTGCTCATCGGCTTCCTCCTGCTGCAGGTCGTGCCTACCGATCCGGCAACCGTCGTGGCCGGTCCGACCGCGACGAAAGCCGAAGTCGACGCCATTCGAAACGATCTCGGTCTCAACCAGCCGCTCTGGGTCCAGTTCGGCCGCTATCTCGGCCGCGTCTTCCAGCTCGATCTCGGCCGGTCGATGATCTCGAACCGCGCCGTCGTCGACGAGATCGCCCTCACCCTCTGGCCCACCGTCGAGTTGATGCTGGCCTGCCTGATCTGGGCCGTGCCGCTCGGCATCACGTTGGGAACCCTGGCGGCGCGACGCCGCGGCACCCTCATAGATCGCGCCATCATGGCGCTCTCGGTGATGGGCGTGTCGGTCCCGGTGTTCTGGGTCGGCCTTCTCCTGATCCAGTATGTCGGCGGCGCCGGGCTCCTGCCCTTCCAGGGGCGCAACGGCCCGATCTGGACGCCCGACGGCTTCCTCAGCATCATCCTCCCGGCCGTCACTCTGGGCGCGGTCTTCGTGGGGCCCGTGGCACGCATGACGCGCACGTCACTGCTCGAAACACTCGGTGCCGACTATGTCCGCACCGCGCGCGCCAAGGGCGCCTCTGACTGGCGCGTCACGGTGCGCCACGCCTTGCGCAATGCGATGATCCCCGTTGTGACGCTCGTCGGTCTGCAGATCGGCTTTCTGCTGGGCGGCTCCATCGTCACCGAGACCATGTTCGCCTGGCCGGGTGTCGGCCGCATGGCCGTCGGCGCCATTACCTCGAGCGACTTCCCGCTGGCGCAGGGCGCCATCCTGATCCTCGCCGTCGGCTTCATGGCCATCAATCTCGCGGTCGACGTGCTCTACGCCTATCTCGATCCAAGGATCGCCCGCGGATGACCGACGCGGCCCTGCCCCTGCAAAGCGAAGCCGACCAGCGCGCCATCGCCGCGATCCGGCGCAAGAACGCCGTGTGGCGGCGCATCCTGCGCGATCCGCCCGCCGCTGTGGCGGCCCTGTTCCTGATCGTGATCGTCGGCTCCGCGATCCTCGCGCCCTGGATCGCGCCGTTCGATCCCTACGCGTCAAACATGCGCCTGCGCCTCTGCCCGATCGGCGGCGCGCGCTGCCCCGACTTCCTGCTCGGTGCGGACAACCAGGGCCGCGACATGGTGAGCCGCATTCTGTTCGGCCTGCGCGCGACCCTGGGCATCGGCATTGCCGCCGTTCTGGTGGGCGGCGGGCTTGGCGCCCTGATCGGATTGAGCGCCGCCTACTTCAAGCGCCTCGACCAGCCGCTGATGCGCCTGATCGACGTGCTGCTCTCTTTCCCGTCGATCCTGTTCGGCCTCGCCATCGCGGCGGTGATGGGCACAGGTCTTTTCTCGTTGGTCGTCGCGCTGAGCATCGCCTCGATCCCCTCGATCGCCCGCATCGCGCGCGGCGCGGCACAGTCGATCATGCAGCAGGAATACATGGAAGCCGGCCGCGCCGTCGGCCTTGGCGACGGCGCGCTGATCTGGCGCTACCTCGCGCTCAACTGCTGGCCAACCATCCTGATCTACATGACGCTGCAGCTCGGCCAGGCGATCCTGCTGGGCGCCGCGCTCTCTTTCCTCGGCCTCGGCGCACAGCCGCCGACCGCCGAGCTGGGCAGCATGGCCGCCGACGGCCGCAAGTTCCTGTCGATCGCGCCGCATGTCTCGACCCTGCCCTGCGCAGCGATCTTCCTCGTGGTTCTGGCATTCAACGTGCTGGGCGACGCGTTGCGCGACGCTCTCGATCCGAAGTTGCGGCAATAAGGTGAGAAAAGAGGAGGTGTGGGCATGAGCAGGAACCTGACGTTGGCGGCATTGGCCGCAGTGGCCGTAACGGGCCTTGCGGCGCCGGCAATGGCGCAGAAGAACGTGACCATCGTGCGCGAGATCGACACCGATCGCTACGATCCGCACAAGTCGACCTCGCGGTCGGGCGCCGAAGTCATCTACATGATGGGCGACACGATGGTGAACCTCGACTTCGACATGAAGACGCTGAAGCCGGGCCTCGCCACGAGCTGGACGGTTTCGCCCGACGGCCTCACCTACACCTTCAAGCTGCGAGACGACGTCACCTTCTGCAGCGGCAAGAAGATGACCGCCAAGGACGTGGTCGCCACCTACGAGCGCTGGCTCGATCCCGAGACCAAGGGCCTCGTGAAGTGGCGCATGGGCGACGTCGACAAGATCTCGGCGCCCGACGACGTCACGGTCGAGTACAAGCTCAAGAAGCCGTTCTCCGAGCTGCTCTACCAGATGACGCAGTACTTCCACACGGTCCTGAACGTGGACCAGGCCAAGCAGCTCGGCGCCGACTTCGGCGTGAAGGGCTTCGACGGCACCGGTCCCTACTGCTTCGAAAGCTGGACACCGCGCGATTCGACCGTGCTCACCAAGCACAAGGGCTACAAGTGGGGCCCCCCGATCTACGACTACAGCGAGGCCCAGGTCGACAAGGTGACCTGGAAGGTGGTCCCCGAGGAGAACACCCGCGTCACCGCGCTGCAGGCCGGCCAGGCCGATGCCAGCCAGTACGTTCCCTACTGGTCGATCAAGGAACTGCAGGCCAACAAGAATCTCTCGGTGACCAAGGCCGCGAACTTCTTCTGGACCTACTTCATCGGCTTCAAGGTCGACAAGGAGCTGGTCAGCGACGTGCGCGTGCGCCGGGCCCTCAACCTCGCCGTCGATCAGAAGGCGATTACCGAAGCCGTCACCTTCGGCTTCGCCGAACCGGCCTCGACGATGCTCATGCCCAACGTCCTCGACTTCAATGCGAAGCTCGACAGGAACGCCTACGGCGAGAACGTCAAGGAAGCCGAGAAGCTCCTCGACGAGGCCGGCTGGAAGAAGGGCGCCGACGGCTTCCGCTACAAGGACGGCAAGAAGCTCGCGCCGCTGATCTACGGCATCTCGGGCACCTTCAAGGAGATTGCCGAGGCCGTACAGGGCGACCTGCGCAAAGTCGGCGTCGATCTGCAGATCCAGCTCTTCGACTCGACCGTGGCGTGGGGCAAGCTCGCCACGCAGGAGTTCGACGCCTTCGGCATGAGCTTCCCCTATGTCAGTGCGGGCGACGCCCTGAACCTCTACTTCCGCTCGGCCAACACGCCCACGCCGAACCGTATGAACTGGAAGGACAAGGAAACGGACGAGCTGCTCGACAAGGGCTCGACCGCGACCGACGAAGCGACCCGCACCGCCTCCTACCAGGCGGTACAGCAGAAGGTGCATGACGCGTTCGTGTGGATTCCGCTGTTCCATGAGCCGCTGTTCGTCGTGGCCGGTTCCAAGCTCAAGCCCATCAAGGCGCACGGCAACTACGGATGCGGCCTCTACAAGGGCCTGGGCATCGCGTTCAAATAGCAAGCAGCCAGCAAGCGGAGAGAAACGTCCATGAAGACGACCAAGATCGCCGGCCTCGACCATCTCGTCGGATGGGACGAGGCCGAAGGGCGACACGTCTATCTCGAAAATGCCGATCTCGTGTTCAAGGGCAACGAGATCGCCCATGTCGGACCGGGCTACACGGGCTCGGTCGACACCACCATCGACGGCAAGGGGATGATGGCCATCCCCGGTCTCGTCAACGTGCACAGCCATCCCTTCTCGGAGCCCGCGAACAAGGGACTCACGGAGGAATATGGCAGCGACAAGCTCGGCCAGAGCTCTCTCTACGAATACCTGACGGTGTTCGGCCTCAATCCCGAGGATGCGGGGCCCTCCTCCAAGGTCGCACTGTCGGAGCTACTGAAGAGCGGCGTCACGACCATCACCGACCTGTCGATGGCCCGCGAAGGCTGGGTCGACGATCTCGCCTCGACGGGCATCCGCGCGGTCGCCTGCCCGATGATGCGGCAGGGCGTCTGGTACACGAAGAACGGACACACGGTCGAATATGCCTGGGACGAGAAGGCCGGCGAAAAAGCCTTTGAAGCCTCGATGAAGACGATCGACGAGGCCGCCAAGCACCCGAGCGGCCGCGTCTCCGGCATGGTCGGCCCGGCGCAGATCGACACCTGCCGCGAGGGCTTTTTCAAGGAAGCGCTGCAGGAGGCCAGGAAGCGCGGCCTGCCGATGCAGACCCATGCCTGCCAGGCCGTCGTCGAGTTCCACGAGATGGTCCATCGCCACGGCAAGACGCCCATCGAATGGCTGGACTCGATCGGCGTGCTCGGGCCCGATCTGATCATCGGCCACGGCATCTTCCTGAACGACCATCCGCAGATCCACTATCCGCACGCCAACGACTTCGAGCGGCTGCGCGACTCCGGCGCCTCGGTGGCGCATTGCCCGACCGTGTTCGCGCGGCGCGGCATGGTGATGAACTCGATCGGCCGTTACATGGATGCGGGCATCACGGTCGGCATCGGCACCGACACCTTCCCGCACAACATGCTCGATGAGATGCGGCTGGTCTGCTACCTCGCCCGCGCCATCACGATGAACTACAAGATGGGCACGACGCGGCACGCCTTCGAGGCGGCCACGATCGGCGGCGCCAGGATGCTGCGCCGGCCCGACATCGGCCGGCTCGCGCCGGGATGCAAGGCCGACTTCTCGCTGGTCGACATGAGCCATCCCTACATGCAGCCGGCGCACGAGCCGGTGCGCAGCCTGATCTATTCCGCGGGCGACCGCGCGATCCGCCACGTCTATGTCGACGGCACGCAGGTCGTGAAGGACGGCAAGGTCCTGACGGTCGATGTCGAAGCAGCGACCGCCGGTCTGGTCGAGGGCCAACGCAAGCGGCTCGAGACGGTAAGCCAGCGCGACTGGGCCGGCCGCACCGCCGAGCAGCTCGCCCCGCCGGTCTACGGCACGCGCGATCGCCTGCCGCAGTCCCGGCCGGTGACGTGACGACGATGAAGCATGGTCAGTTGATGCTCCTCTCCCCCGCTAGGGGGAGAGGTTGGGTGAGGGGGTTACACCTCGTCTCGCCCCCTCACCTAGCCTCTCCCCCTAGCGGGGGAGAGGAACATGATTGGCGATGATGGCATCTGATACTCCCCTCCTCGAAGTGGAGGGCCTGCGCACCGAGTTCCGCACCGGCGGCAGTTCGTTCGCGGCCGTCGACGGCATCAGCTTTTCGCTGGCGCCGGGCGAGACGCTGGGGATCGTGGGCGAGTCGGGCTGCGGCAAGTCGGTGACGTCGCTCTCCATCATGCGGCTGGTGCCCAACCCGCCGGGCAGGATCACGGCGGGCGAGATCAGGCTGGAAGGCCGCAACCTCCTCGACCTGCCGGAAAGCGACATGCGCGCTGTGCGCGGCGACGACATCGCGATGATCTTCCAGGAGCCGATGACCAGCCTCAACCCGGTGCAGACCGTGGGGGAGCAGATCGTCGAAGCCGTCCAGCTCCACCGCCCGCTGTCCGCCGCGGCGGCCCGGGCTCGGGCGCTGGAAATGCTGCGGCTGGTGAAGATCCCCTCGCCCGAAACGCGGCTCGATGAATACCCGCACCAGCTCTCCGGTGGCATGAGGCAGCGCGTGATGATCGCCATGGCGCTGGCCTGCGACCCGAAGCTGCTGATCGCCGACGAGCCGACCACGGCGCTCGACGTCACTATCCAGGCGCAGATCCTCGATCTCCTGCGCGACCTGCGCGAGCGTACGGGCGCCGCCATCATGCTGATCACCCACGATCTCGGCGTGGTGGCGGAGCTCGCTCATCGCGTGATCGTCATGTACGCCGGCCGGATCGTCGAGGAAGCGCCGGTCGGCCTCTTGTTCAGCGATCCGCAGCACCCCTACACGCTCGGTCTCCTGGGCTCGATTCCACGTCTCGGCAGCGACGGCGACGAGCGCCTCACCGCCATCGAGGGCGTCGTGCCCAATCCCTACGCCCTGCCACCTGGCTGTCGCTTCAGCCCCCGCTGTCCGCTGGCCGATGCTCGCTGCCGCGCGGAACAGCCCACCTTGCGCGAAACCGCACCGGGCCACCGCTCGGCCTGCTGGAAAGCGCCGCTCGACATTGCTCTCGCCGAGGCAGCCGCATGAGCATGGAGCCCCTTCTTTCGGTATCGGGCCTCACGAAGCATTTCCCGGTGAAGCGCGGCATCGTGTTCCAGAGCGCGGTCGGCACCGTGCGCGCCGTCGATGGCCTCACTTTCGATGTAGCGCCGGGCGAGACGCTCGCGCTCGTCGGTGAGTCCGGCTGCGGCAAGTCGACGACCGGCCGTCTCGTCCTTCGCCTGATCGAGGCGACCGAAGGCACCATCCGCTTCGCCGGTCGCGACGTGCGCGGCCTCGGCCGCGGCGCCTTGCGCGAACTGCGCCGCGACATGCAGATCATCTTCCAGGACCCCTACGCGTCGCTGAACCCACGCCTCACCGTCGGCGAGACGCTAGCCGAGCCGCTCAAGCTGCACGGGCTGGCCTCGGGCACGGCCATGCGCCGGCGCATCGACGAGCTCTTGAGCGAGGTCGGCCTCTCGGCCTGGCATGCGCTGCGCTATCCGCACGAGTTCTCCGGCGGCCAGCGCCAGCGCATCGGCATCGCCCGCGCGCTCGCCTCGCAGCCCAGGCTGATCGTCTGCGACGAGCCGGTGTCGGCGCTCGACGTCTCGATCCAGGCACAGGTCATCAACCTGATGCAGGACCTGAAGGGCAAGTTCGGCCTCTCCTACATCTTCATCGCCCACGACCTCGCCGTCGTGCGCCACATCTCCGATCGCGTGGCCGTGATGTATCTCGGCAAGATCGTCGAGCTGGCGCCCAAGCGCAGCCTGTTCGCGCGGCCACGCCATCCCTACACGCAGGCGCTGCTGTCGGCGGTGCCGGTGCCCGATCCCACCGCCCAGCGCGCCCGCATCCGGCTGGCCGGCGACGTGCCGAGCCCGCTCAACCCGCCCAAGGGCTGCCGCTTCCACACGCGCTGCGCCCATGCCCAGGACCGCTGCCGCATGGAAGAGCCGCTGCTGCGGCCGCTGAAAGATGGCGGAGCCGAAGGCCAGGTCGTGGCCTGTCACTTCGCCGAGAGCATCGTGCCGCCCGCCCTGGTGCCGGAGAACGATCCGCCCTACGCCCGCCGCCTGGCCGCCCTGCGCAAGCTCTCTGCTGCGGCGTAAGTGGCATGGCAGGGCGCTGCCACCCACACCGTGTCATGCCGAGCGCAGCGAGGGATCCTTGATCGGCAGCCGCTAAGGATCCCTCGCTGCGCTCGGGATGACACGCGTGGGATAGCGATCAGGCGTCGGGCACGCCGGAGGTCGTCGAATACTCGAAGTGCAGCGGCGTCTCGGGATGGATCAGCGCATAGGCCGAGCGTGCCGCGATGGCGGCCTCCGCGAAGCCCGTGAGGATCAGCTTCAGCTTGCCGGGATAGGTGACGACGTCGCCCACGCCGAAGATGCCGGCCTTGGTCGTGGCCGCGGTCGCAGGATCGACCTCGATCTGGTTACGTTCGAGCGCCAGCCCCCAGTCGGCGATCGGTCCCAGCGACATGGAAAGGCCGAAGAACGGCAGCAGGACGTCGGCCTCGATGCGCTTCGTCTGGCCGTCGAGCGTGGCCACCGTCACGGATGTGAGCTGGCCGTTGTCGCCTTCCAGCCCATGGAGTTGATAGGGCACGACGAGGTCGATCCTGCCTTCCTTCGCCAGCGCCTTGAGCCGCGCCTCGCTATCAGGCGCGGCGCGAAAACGGTCGCGGCGATGGATGACCGACACGCGCCCCGCGATCTCGGCGAGGGAGAGCGCCCAGTCGACAGCGGTGTCGCCGCCGCCCGCGATCACGATGCGCTTGCCGCGGAAGGTCTCGCGCTGGGTCACGTAGTAGAAGACGCTCTTGCCCTCGTAGGCCTCGATGCCCGGCAAGGGCGGCCGGTTGGGACCGAAGGCGCCGACGCCGGCGGCAATGATTACCGCCTTGGCCTGCAGCACGGTGCCCTTGGACGTCGTCAGCCGCCAGAAGCCGCCGGTTCGCGGCTCGAGGGACTGGACCTGCTCGCCCAGGTGATAGACCGGGCGGAACGCGGCGGCCTGTGCCTTGAGACGGACGATCAGCTCGGCCGCCTCGATGCGGGGGAAACCCGGAATGTCGTAGATCGGCTTCTCGGGATACAGCGCCGTACATTGCCCTCCGGCATCGTCGAGCACGTCGACGACGTGGCAGTTGAGGCGGACCATGCCGCACTCGAACACGGCAAACAGGCCCACCGGCCCCGCCCCTACGATGATGACGTCGGTCTGTTGAGTCTGTCCGTTGGCCATGATCCCAAATTGACCCACTCGCCGGTCAAATGAAAGCCCCGGCCAGCTTCGCATCGGACCGGAAATTTGGTTCGCCGACGGTCAGCGCAGGCTGAGGATGTAGGCCACCAGGGCATCTCGTTCGGGGGTGCTCAGGCTGAAATCGGGCATGAGCGTGTGCCCCTGCGACAGATATCGTCCGATGGTGGCAGCCGTCGTGTCGGGCCGGGCAGCGATCGCCCGAAAACTCGGCGCGCTGTCGGTGGCCAGACGCTGATTGGCTTCGACGACATGGCAGGACGTGCACCAGCGCTTTGCCAGCGCGCTGCCGGTTTCGAGGTTCTGCGCGGCCGCGGGGAGCGGCAACAGCAACGACACGAACACAAGGGCTCTTCTCATTGCTTCCTCACAGATTGCGCAAAGCTGAATCGGGGCGATCGCCCAGAGGCGCCGTCCCGGTTCGATAGTGCGGATGCGCGACCGGATGTTTCCTTGATGTGCGTCAAGCCACGGGCCGCCTGGCCGCAGTGCGATGACAACCGGCGCTTCCCCGAGCCCCGATAGGCTGGTCGAGAAGACCCCATTTTCCTTGCACGGAACGATCCCACTCTTGTGGGAAACATTGCCCCGCCAACCTCCTGTAATTCCAAGAGGTTGGCGGGGAAATGGTAGCTGGGGGCGGACTTGAACCGCCGACCCCGGCATTATGAGTGCCGTGCTCTAACCAGCTGAGCTACCCAGCCACGGGTGGGCGCTATTAAGCGGCGGGGCCGCTCCCTGTCAAGAAAAGCGGGTGCCCGTTTCAGGTCGAAATCGGGGCGCCGTCCATGCCTTCCGGGCGCACCCCGAGAAAACCCAGGATGGTAGGCGCGATATCGACCAGGCTGGTCGGACGAGCGGCCTCGCCCGGGGCGAAATCCGGGTGCATGAAGGTCAGGAACGGCCGGGTTTCGCTCGGCCCCAGCCCGCCATGGTGACCGCAGCCGATATCCGGCGTGCCTTCGCCATCCTCGACCAGCCAGCGTGTGCCCCTAACGCCGAAGCCGTTCCGCTCGTCGTGCCGCGTCGTGTCGACGGCGGCGAACAGCGTCTCGCCGGTGAGGCCGGTGGCCGCCAGCGCATCGCCCGTCAGGATCGAACCGGCCCAGGGCTGCCGCGCCATGGTCGGCAACAGGTCGGCCAGCGCCGTCCTGGCATCGTCCGCGGCATAGATCAGCGCCGAGGTGCCCTGCGAGGCGACGCCTATGCGCCCCTCCTTCAACTCGGCCTCGAGCCCCTGCGCCGCCAGCCATTGCCCGACATGCACGGAGCGGGCGATCGTTTCGTGTCCGTGGTCGGATCCGACGACGAGCAACGTGTCGAAGCGATCCTCGTGGGCGTCCACCGTCTCGATGACCTTCGCCACCAGCCCGTCCGTGACCTCGAGCGCATGAAGATGCTCCGGCGAACCCAGCGGATCGTGGTGCAGCGTGAGGTCGGGATTGGCGAGCCAGAGAATGGCCAGCCTGAAGCCGTCCGCCGGAACGACCTCGTCGCAAAAGCGCCGTGTCATCTGGATGTCGCCGTCGAGGTCGTGACTGACGTCGAGATGAGCGGGCCCGTTCAAAGGAGCCCCGCCGGGGCCGAACGAGCCGGCTCGATGCAGGACCGTTCCGAAATGATCAGGATCGAGGAAATAGGCCGCGCCCGGCGAGACGTTCGAGTAGGCAACCTGGCCACCCGACGGCGCCAGCCGCTCCGCCATCGTCGGCACGCGCAGGGTGCGGCCGGTAACGCGGCGCATGGTCTGCCGGAAGGACGGCGCGCCGACATTGTGGACGACGATGCGCCCATCCTCGACCAGTGCCATCTGGTTGCCTTCCAGGCCGTGGCGCCCCGGGAAGCAGCCAGTCGCGATCGAGGCGGCTGAAACGCGGGTCACCGATGGAAAGACGGCGCGATGGTCGCCGGCGCGAAGACGGTCTGCCAGCAGGCGCGCGAGCGTCGGCGTGCGGGCTTCGGAGATCCATTCGGCACCGAGGCCGTCGCAGATGATGAGGATCGCCCGGCGGCGGCGCGGATTGTTCATCAAGCCATGATAGACCATGTCCGTCGCCGGCCAATCGTCATTCCGGATTGATGCCTGCCTGCGAAACGATGCGGTCGCTCTTGGCCACTTCGTCCTGCACGAACTGGCGGAACTGCTCCGGCGTGGAACCGACGGGCATCGCCCCCTGGTCGCGAAGCGCTGACTGCACGTCGGGGGCCGCCAGCGCGGCCAAGAGGCCGCTTCGCAGACGATCCACGATGTCGCGCGGCGTTCCCTTCGGGACAGCCACGCCGACCCATGTGTTGAACTCGTAGCCGGAGAAGCCCAATTCGGCCATCGTCGGCACGTCGGGCAAGGCATCGGACCTCTGCGACGACGTCACAGCGAGCGCGCGCAGTTTGCCCGAGCGGACCAGCGGCACGGCGGCAGGCACGCTGCTCACTGCCATGTCGATGTGCCCGCCGACCGCGTCCTGCACCAGCGGGCCCGATCCCTTGTAGGGAATGTGGACCAGTTTCGCCTGCGCCATGCTGGAGAGAAGCTCGGCTGCGAGGTGCTGGGGACTGCCGCTGCCGATCGATCCGTAACTCACCGAATCCGGCTTTGCCTTTGCGGCCTCGATCAACGCCGCAAGCGACCGTGACGACGATGCCTGCGCGACGAAGACCAGCGGGAAGGTCGCGACCAGCATCACCGGCTCGAAGTCGGTGCGCGGATCGTAGGTCATGTTCTTGAACAGGCTGGCGTTGATGGCCATCTCGCTGGCCGCGCCGAAGAGGACGGTGTAGCCGTCCGCCGAACTCTTCGCGACGCTGGCCGCGCCGATCATCCCTGTGGCACCCGGCTTGTTCTCGATGACGACCGTTTGACCGAGCGTCTCGGCAAGGCGCTGCGCCATCGCCCGCCCGGTGATGTCGGTGCCGCCGCCCGGTGGATACGGAATGACGAGCCGGACCGGCTTGGCGGGATAGCCGTCCGCCCGCGCTGCCAGGGGCGTCGAGAAAGCCAGAAGGAGCGCCGCCAGCGAGTCACGACGCGAGAAGGGTCTTTGGGAACAGTCGGTTGCCATGCCGGCTTTATCCGGCCGGGGCGTTACTCCGCGATGACGGAGTCAGGTCAATCGCCGGATGAATCCGCCGCCCAGCACACGGCTGCCCGTCGACCGGTCGTAGACCACGCAGGCCTGGCCCGGGGAGACGCCGATCTCGGGCTCGGGAAAGCGCACCACGGCGCCCTCACCCGTCAGTTCGATTTCGGCCGGCCGCAATGCCTGGCTCGACCTCACGCGCACCTGCACCGGCAGGCTGCCCGTGTGGAGACCGTCCAGCCAGTTCACGTCGTACAGCGCGATCGCGTCGCGCCCGAGGGCGGCGCGCGGGCCGACGACGACACGGCGCGCCTCAGGCTCGAGGCGTACGACATAGAGGGGATCGTTGTCGGTGCCGTCGCGCCCGCCCAGCGCCAGTCCGCGGCGCTGTCCGACCGTGTAGCGCACGATGCCCTCGTGCCGGCCAACCACATTGCCCGCCATGTCGACGATCTCACCGGGCTCCACCGCCTCCGGTCGCAGCTTCTGGACGACCGACGCATAGTTGCCGTTGGGCACGAAGCAGATGTCCTGGCTGTCGGGCTTGTCGGCAACCGTGAGATCGAAGCGGCTGGCCAGAGCCCGCGTCTCGCTCTTGGGCAGGTCGCCCAGCGGGAAGCGCAGGAAGTCGAGCTGCTCGCGCGTCGTGCCGAACAGGAAATAGCTCTGGTCGCGCGCCGGGTCGGCGCCACGATGCAGTTCGGGTCCCGCGGCGCCCATCACGCGCCGGACATAGTGGCCGGTCGCCAGCGCCTCGGCGCCGAGCTCGCGCGCGGTCTTGAGCAGGTCGCGGAACTTCACCGTTCGATTGCAGGCGATGCAGGGCACCGGCGTCTCGCCGCGTGCGTAGGCATCGGCGAAGGAGTCCATCACCTCGGCACGAAATCGACTCTCGTAGTCCAGCACGTAGTGCGGGATCGAGAGGCGCTCGGCCACCTGGCGCGCATCCTGGATGTCCTGCCCCGCGCAGCAGGCGCCCGACTTCCCGATCGCGATGCCGTGATCGTAGAGCTGCAAGGTGACGCCCACGACATCGTAGCCCTGCTCCTTGAGCAGCGCCGCGGTCACCGACGAATCGACGCCGCCGGACATGGCGACCACCACGCGGGTGTCGCCGGGCGCCCTGTCGAGTCCGAGGGAATTGAAGCTCATGGCGGGGCCTATATAGGCCTCGCTCCTTGCCGCCGCCAGCGCGGCCCGAGGCCGGCTAGTCGCGGCGGTAGCCCGTGTCGCGAACGACCTTGGCGACGCCGTTTCGGTCGTAGACGATCGAGACCCGGTCGCCCATCTGGACGTCGCCGTCGTCGTACTGCGCCACGGTCACGCGCTGGCCGTCGTCGCGCTGGACCGTCACCTCGATGCCGCGGCGGGTGGAATTCTGGTCGATTGCCGTGCCGGCAATACCGCCCGCCACCGCGCCCAGCAGACCGCCAACGACCGCGCCGCCTACCGAATTGGTGATTGCCCCACCAGCCACCGCACCTCCGGCAGCGCCGAGACCGCCGCCGATCAGCGTCCCGTCGCTCATGCCCGAGCCGCGGCTGCCGCGCACGGGGACCTCACGGATGGAAACGACGCGTCCGTTCTCGCCGCGATAGCTCGCGCCCTGCGAGGACGTATTGACGACACCAGGCTGGACGCCGCCGCTGGTGCCGTTGCAGGCGCTGAGACCTGTGACGAGAATCGCGGGGAACAGCAGGCCGAGGAACCACTTGCCGAACATCTGAAGGGAAACCTTTCGAACTCTCGATCCAACCAAACGACAGTGTTCAGTCCGGGTTCCGCGCCGCATCGCGAACGACCTTCGCCGCACCCCGACCATCCTGCACGATCTGTACGCGGTCACCGAGCTGGACGTCCCCGTCGTCACGCTGGGCCACCGTCACGCTCTGCCCGTCGTCGCGCTGGACCGTCACCTCGATGCCGCGGCCACCACTGCGCTGGCCGTCAGCAATGGTACCGGCAATCGCGCCGCCCACGGCACCCAGGAGCAATCCCACGAGGCCACCGCCCACCGTCTGGCTGGTGATTCCGCCGATTGTGGCTCCGACACCTGCACCCAGCAGGCCGCCCATCAGCGCCCCGCTTCCATTGCCGGGTCCGCCGGCGCCCGCCAAGCCAACCTCGCGTATGGAAACGACACGGCCGGCGCCCATCGGAACGGCGTAGGCAACCTGCGCTGGCGCGCCCGGCGGTTGCCCCGCGACGGGTGTCCCCGCGATCGGCGCACTCGAACTCACGATGCCGGGCTGGACGGCATTGGACGCGCAAGCGCCCAGCCCTGCGGCCAGCAAGAGCGGCAGCAGCAGTGGACGAACTCTCGTCGCGATCATGATGGGGACCCCTCCCGGATCATGGCTTGTCGCCCATATTTCCGGCCAAATTGCGGCGTCGGGCAAGTGCGGCGGCTAGTCCCGCTCATCGATCCAGGCGGCCTGGATCGCCTCGAGGATCTTCTCGTTGGAGCGGGAGGCATCGTCCTCGAAGTCCGGCAACTCCATCACCCAGCGATGCAGGTCGGTGAAGCGCAGGTTGACGTTGTCGACATCGGGATGGCGCTCCTCGAGTTCGATCGCGATGTCCTGCACATCGGTCCAGCGCAGCTTGCGGGCCATCGGCCTCTCCTACTTGTCGACCATCATGTTGCGCGTGGCGGCCGGCAGCTTCACCACCAGCCCGTCGAGCGCCTCGGTCATGCGGATCTGGCACCCCAGGCGCGACGTGTGCGTGAGGCCGAAGGCGAGGTCGAGCATGTCTTCCTCGTCGTCACTGGCCGGGCCGAGCTTGTCGAACCAGCCGGTCTCCACCACGACGTGGCAGGTCGAGCAGGCGAGCGATCCTTCGCAGGCTCCCTCGATGTCGACATGGTTGCGGTGTGCGATCTCCAGCACGGAGAGACCGAGCGGCGCATCGACTTCCTTGCGCGTCCCGTCCCGCAGAATGAACGTCATCTTCGGCATCTCTTGGCTCTCGCTCCGATTACTCGCCGACCCGGCTCTCAAGTTCGCCCACCGACAGGCCCGACAGCGCCTCGCGGATGCCGCGGTCCATCCGCCGCTCCGCGAAGGGCTTGGAAAGCGCCTCGAGCGCCTCGGCCGCCGCATTGATCTCGTCCCGGCTTTCGCCGGCCATCGCCGCCTCCAGTCGTGCCCGCGCCGCATCGATACCGGCGCGTTCCTCGCTCGACAGCAGGCCGCCGTCTTTCGCGAGCGCCGCGTCCAGCGCCAGCAGCCCCCGCCGCGCCTCGACGCGCGCCTCGGTCAGCAGGCGCAGGTTCATGTCGGCCTCGGCATTGTCCATGCTGTCGTACAGCATGTCGGCCATGTCCTCGTGGCTCAGCCCATAGGATGGCTTCACTTCGACCCGCTGCGCCACGCCGGTGGTGCCCTCCTCTGCCGAGACGGTCAGCAGCCCGTCGGCATCGACGGCGAAGGTCACGCGGATGCGGGCCGCGCCCGCCGTCATGGGCGGAATTCCGGTGAGTTCGAAGCGTGCCAGGCTTCGGCAATCCGCGACCATCTCGCGCTCGCCCTGGACGACGTGGATCGCCATGGCGCTCTGGCCGTCCTGGTAGGTCGTGAATTCCTGTGCGAGCTGCGCGGGGATCGGCGTGTTGCGCGGCACGATCTTCTCGACGATGCCGCCCATCGTCTCGAGGCCGAGCGACAGAGGCGTCACGTCGAGCAGCAGCGTGTCGCCGCCGCCCGTCAGCGCTTCGGCCTGAAGCGCCGCCCCCAGCGCCACGACCTCGTCGGGATCGATGTCGGTGAGCGGCGGCTTGCCGATCATGCCGGCGACCTTCGTGCGCACCAGCGGCACGCGCGTCGAGCCGCCGACCAGCACCACACCCTCGATATCGGAAGCGGCCATGCCGGCATCGGCCAGGACGTTGCGCGAGATGTCGAGCGTGCGGCCGACAGAGGCTTCGACCATGGCGTCGAACTCGTCCCGCGTCAGGGCGTGGAACGACGGCGTACCGGCAATCTCCAGCCGGCCCGACGTGTGGTCGCGATCGGAAAGCTGTTCCTTCATGTGGCGGGCGAGCGCCAGCGCGGTCTTCACCGCGGGCTCGTCGACCTGGTCGGCAAGCCCGTCGCGCTGGCGCTCGGCCAGCATGCGCTCGGCGATGGCGCGGTCGAAATCGTCGCCGCCCAGCGCGGTGTCACCGCCGGTCGCAAGGACCTGGAACACGCCCTTCTCCAGGCGCAGCAGCGAGAAGTCGAAGGTGCCGCCGCCCAGATCGTAGACCGCGTAGAGGCCTTCGGACCCCTTATCGAGACCGTAGGCCAGCGCGGCCGCGGTCGGCTCGTTCACCAGCCGCAGGACTTCGAGACCGGCCACGCGCGCCGCATCGCGCGTCGCCGTGCGCGCCGCGTCATCGAAATAGGCGGGCACGGTGATGACGGCGCGTTCGACGGGCTTTTCCAGCGCCGCCTCGGCGCGGGTGCGCAATGCCTTCAGGATCTCGGCCGAAATCTCCACCGGCGACCGCGCCTTGCCACCGATACGCAACTTCACCATGTCGGTCTCGCCGGTGCCTGGCTCGACCTCGTAGGGCAGCACGCCGGCCACCGCATGAAGATCGGCCGCACCCCGGCCCATCAGGCGCTTGATGGAGGCCACGACATTGCGCGGCTCGGCAGCCATGACGGCACGGGCATCTTCGCCGACCAGCACGCCACCCGCCTCGGGATAGGCCACGACCGACGGCACCAGCGCCTTGCCGCTCTCGTCGTGCAGCGCCGCCGGCTTGCCGTCGCGGGCGATGGCGACCACGGAATTGGTCGTGCCGAGATCGATGCCGACCGCCAGCGAGCCCTCGCCGGCATGCGGCAGCGGCGTCTCGCCCGGCTCGTGGATCTCCAGCAAGGTCATGCGCCCGACCGTTCGATGTTCATGCGACGCGCCCGCGCCTCCTCGGCGAACTTGTCGAGGTAGCGCAGGCGAAGGAGCGCCTTTCTGATGGCGGCCCTGTCGTTTGCCAAGAACAAACTGGCCAACCCCGCCAGCGCTTTCTGCACGCCCTGACGGGCTTCCGCGGCCAGCGCGTCGACCGCCTCGGGGGCGCTTGCCTCGTGCAGCGCCTCGCGCGCCTCCATGGCTTCCATCAGCAGTTCCGGGTCGTCGATGGTCTTGCCGTCGCCCGGCATCTCCACTCCCGCCCGCTCCGCCATGTAGAACGCGCGGCGAAGCGGATCCTTCAGCGTGCGATAGGCTTCATTCAGGGAAGCGGCTTCGGACGAGGCCTTCGCCCGCTCCTCAGGCGGCCTGGAGACGAAGCGGTCAGGATGCCACTGCCGCTGGAGCGCGAAATAGGCCCGGTCGAGCGCAGCGACATCAACGTCTAGCGCCGCCGGCACTCCCAGCCGCGCGAAATGATCCATGACGGGTCTTCAGACGTGGAAGGATTCGCCGCAGCCGCAGCGGCCCTTCTCGTTCGGGTTCCTGAACACGAAGCCTGACTTCAGCTTCTCTTCCTCGTAGTCCATCTCGGTGCCGATCAGGAACAGCGAGGCCTTCGGGTCGACCAGCAGCTTGATACCGCTGGCCTCGATGACCTCGTCCATCGGCTCCTGCTTGTCGGCGAACTCCAGCGTGTAGCTGAGGCCCGAGCAGCCCTTGGTGCGCACGCCGATGCGGATCCCCGCGGTCGGCTTGCCGCGTCCCTCGATCAGCCCCTTCACGCGCTCCGCGGCAAGCGGCGTCACCATCATGAGCTGCGGACGGGGACGGCGCGGGCGCGGCGCGGCGGGCGCTGCCGGCTTCGGGGTCTCGGTGGTCGTGGTCATGCGTTGGGCTCCGGATTGGCTACTCGGCCGCGTCGGCCTTGTCGTCTTTCTTGGTGGCCTTGGCGCGATAGTCGGCGATGGCCGCCTTGATCGCATCCTCGGCAAGGACGGAGCAGTGGATCTTCACCGGCGGCAGCGCCAGATGGCGTGCGATGTCGGTATTCTTGATGGTCTCCGCCTCGTCGATCGTCTTGCCCTTGACCCACTCGGTCACGAGCGAACTGGAGGCGATCGCCGAACCGCAGCCGAAGGTCTTGAACTTGGCGTCCTCGATCAGCCCGTCCGGGCCGACCTTGATCTGCAGCTTCATCACGTCGCCACAGGCCGGCGCGCCGACCAGGCCGGTACCGACATCCTCGGCCGTCTTGTCGAGCGAGCCGATGTTGCGGGGATTCTCGTAGTGATCGATCAGCTTTTCGCTGTAGGCCATGACACTCTCCTCGAACCTTGAAGCGGCACCCCTAGTGGGCGGCCCACTCGATGGACTTGAGATCGATTCCTTCCTGGGCCATTTCCCAGAGAGGGCTCATTTCGCGCAGCTTGGTGACGTGACGCACGAGTTCGTCGACCGCGGTATCGATCTCGTGCTCGGTCGTGAAGCGACCGAGGCCGATGCGCAGCGAGGTATGGGCCATTTCCTCCTCGACACCGAGCGCACGCAGCACGTAGCTGGGCTCGAGCGAGGCGGACGTGCAGGCCGAACCGGAGGAAACCGCCAGGTTCTTGATCCCCATCATCAGAGATTCGCCTTCCACATAAGCGAAGCTGATGTTGAGGTTGCCCGGGATGCGGTGCTCGAGGTCGCCATTGACGACGATGTCCGTCAGCTTGGCGCGCAGACCGTTCAGCATCCGCTCCTGCAGCTTCTTGAGCCGCTTGGCCTCGGCGTCCATTTCCTTCATGCAGATTTCGGCTGCCTCGCCCAGACCGACGCAGAGCGGCGTCGGCAGGGTGCCGGATCGGAAGCCCCGCTCCTGCCCGCCGCCGACGATCATCGGCACGAGGCGCACGCGCGGCTTGCGGCGGACGTAGAGCGCACCGATGCCCTTGGGCCCATAGATCTTGTGACCCGAGATGCTCATCAGATCGACGTTCAGCGCCTCGACATCGAGCGGGATCTTGCCCGCGGCCTGGGCCGCGTCGGTATGGAAGAAGACCTTCTTCTCCCGGCAGATCTTGCCGATCTCGGCGAGCGGCTGGATGACGCCGATCTCGTTGTTCACGGCCATGACAGAGACCAGCACCGTCTTGTCGGTGATCGCCGCGCGCAGCACGTCGAGATCGAGCAGGCCGTCCTGCCGGACCGGCAGGTAGGTGACCTCGAAGCCCTGCTGTTCCAGATGGCGGCAGGTATCGAGCACGCACTTGTGCTCCGTCACCGTCGTGATGATGTGGTTCTTCCGGTCCTTGTAGAACTCAGCCACGCCGCGGATGGCGAGGTTGTTCGACTCGGTGGCGCCCGACGTGAAGATGACTTCCTTCTCGTCCGCGCCGATCAGCTTCGCGACCTGGCCGCGCGCTTTCTCCGTGCCTTCCTCGGCCTCCCAGCCATAAGCATGGCTGCGCGAGCCCGAATTGCCGAACTTGTGGGTGAAGTACGGCATCATCGCCTCAAGGACGCGGGGGTCCATCGGCGTGGTCGCCTGATAATCCAGGTAGATCGGCTGATCGTTGCGCCGGATTTGGGTAATGGCTGTCATGCTAACCCCTTGAAACTCCTACGCTGCCCTGGCCCTAGAATGGGTGTGGGAAATATCCGACTGTCGCACTCGGATATATAGGTTCTGCCATGCGGTGATCAAGCGTTCGATATCGGCCGGCTCGGTATTCCAGCCCAAGCTGATCCGCGTCGCCCAGGTCGCTTCTTCTGCCGCCACACCCATCGCCGTCAAAACGGGTGACCGCTGCACCTTCCCCGACGAACAGGCCGCACCCGCACTAATACAGACACCGGCAAGATCAAGCGCCATGACCTGCGTTTCGGCAGGAACACCGGGCATCGAAATGCACGTAGTATTGCCGATACGAGGCGCCTTTGCGCCGAACACCGTTGCCCCGGGCGCGATCTGGACGAGAGAAAGTTCAAGCTGATCGCGCATTCCGGTGACGTCGAGACCAACACGCGCGGCCTGGGCCGCCGCACCGAAGCCCGCGATGCCCGCCACGTTCTCCGTGCCGGCGCGACGGTTGGATTCCTGCCCTCCACCGAGCCGGTCCGGAGAGAACGGCGCACCGTTGCGCACGACGAGCGCACCAACGCCGGTCGGGCCGCCGAGCTTGTGGGCGGAAAGACTGAGGTAGTCGACACCGAGACCCTGCAGGTCGACTGGGACCTTGCCGGCCCCCTGGACGGCGTCGCAGTGAACGAGCGCGCCGACCGCGCGCGCGAGCCGCACGACCTCGGCGATTGGTTGCAGCACGCCGGTCTCGTTGTTGGCCAGCATCACCGACACCAATACCGGCTCGGACGAGGCCGCGAGCGTCGCGTCGAGGGCGGCCAGGTCCAGAACACCGTCACTGTCGACGGGCAGTATCTCGGCGTGCGGCACGCCACGACGCACGCTGTCATGCTCGATCGCCGACACCAGCACCCGCCGGCGCCCAGCGCCTGACAGGGCAAGATTGTTGGCTTCCGTCCCGCCCGACGTGAAGATCGTCTCCGTCGGCAACGCTCCCACGAGCGAGGCAACCTCGCGTCGCGCCTTGTCCACGATCGCCCGCGCCTTCCGGCCCGCGTCATGGACCGACGAAGGATTTCCGCCCGCGCGCAAGGCCTCGACCATGGCATCGAAAGCCACCGGCCTCAGGGGGCTCGTGGCGTTGTGGTCCAGATAGGCGGGCGCGGACATGAGTCGGTAGTTCTGCGAACTAGCTGGCCGCTGCCATCGCGTCGGAATTGGCCGCCGACGGCGCCTCGAGCAAGCGAGACGCAAGCCGGCGCTCCAGCACGTCGAGCAGGGTGACGGAACTCAGGAACAGGTGGATCTGGTTGCCGAGCTCCTCCCACAGGTCGTGCGTCAGGCACTTGCTGCGGTCGGCGCGGCAGCCGGTGGCACCCATTTCGGTGCAGCGGGTGGCACTGATCGGCTCGTCGACCGCGAGGATGATCTCCGAGACGCGGGTTTCGGCGGAGCCCCGGGCCAGGCGATAGCCGCCACCGGGACCGCGCACGCTCTTGACCAGTCCCGCGCGGCGCAGGCGGGCGAAAAGCTGTTCGAGATATGACAGGGAGATTTCCTGGCGCGTGGCGATATCCGACAGAGAAACAGGCTTCGCCTGCGCGTGCCGGGCCAGATCGACCATCGCCATGACGGCGTAACGTCCCTTGGTGCTGAGCTTCACAGCATCCTCCTCACGGCCAGATTCGGCCGGTCTTCGCTACGGAAACGCCTAAAGTTCTTGAAAACCAAGGCGTTACTACGATATGCCAGCGCCCCAGACAGGGGCTCTGGGCAAAAACCAACTGCGTCGCTCGGATTTAATTAATCCCAGCGGATTGGTCAAGTATAGAGAATCCCCACGAAACAACCGCCAGATCGGTTACGACCGGAGTGTCGATCAGGGTGAAGAACCGGAGTCTCGATGCCTGACGTGATGTTCACCGGCCCCGAAGGTCGCCTCGAGGGCCGCTATCACCAGAGCAAGGAAGAACGCGCGCCGATCGCGCTGATCCTGCATCCGCACCCGCAGTATGGCGGGACGATGAACCACAAGGTCGTCTTCTCGCTGTTCCATGTTTTCGTGAACCGCGGCTTCTCCGTGCTGCGCTTCAACACGCGCGGCGTCGGCCGCAGCCAGGGACGCTTCGACAACGGCATGGGCGAGTTGTCCGATGCCGCAGCCGCACTCGACTGGCTGCAGGGCATGAATGCCGACGCCAAGTCGTGCTGGATCGCCGGCTACTCGTTCGGCGCCTGGATCGGCATGCAACTCCTGATGCGTCGCCCGGAGATCGACTGCTTCGTATCGGTGGCCCCGCCGGCCAACTCCTACGACTTCGCCTTCCTCGCGCCCTGCCCCTCGTCCGGCCTCATCGTCGGTGCCGAAAGGGACGAAGTCGTGCCGCAGGCCGACATCCAGAAGCTGGTCGCTCGCCTGTCGCTACAGAAGGGCATCACGGTCGAGTCGCGCACCATCAAGGGCGCCAACCACTTCTTCCACGACTCGCTCGACAAGCTCGCGGTCGATGTCGACAAGTACGTCGCCAAGAGCCTGCTCAATCCGCCAGGCCGCGCGACCAGCAACAAAGAGCCCTAGCTAGGGCTCGCTGAGCCGGCCGCCCGTCATCGGACAAGGCGCACCGGTGGTCCCGGGAAACGTCAGAGGCAAGCCTCGCACGGAACGCACCGCGAGGAACGCGAAGGCCTGTGCTTCGAGCGCATCGCCGTCCCATCCGAGATCCGCCGCCGTCACCACTTTGCAATTCGTCTCCTCGGCGATCGCACGCAGCAGCGTCGGATTGCGCGCACCGCCGCCGCAGATCACCCATTGCACCACCGGCACGGGAAAATGCTTCGACGCGAGTGCAATGGCGCGGGCCGTGCCGCGCGTCAGCGTGGCCGCGCCATCGACGACACTCAGCCCATCGGCCCAACCATCGTTGAAGTCGCCGCGGTCGAGCGACTTGGGCGGCACCTTTGCGAAAAAGCGGTGCTCGGCGAAGCGCAGCACCCGGCCGCGATCGACCTTGCCGGCAGCCGCAAGCGCCCCATCCTTGTCGTAGCGCTGACCGGCGCGTCGCGCGCACCAGTCGTCGATCGGCCCGTTGCCCGGCCCCGTGTCGAAAGCGAGCAGCGAACCATCGGCGCCGATCCAGGTGACGTTGCCCACGCCGCCGACGTTCACGACCGCGAGTGGCCGCGGCAGATTGGCCGCCAGGGCGGCGTGATAGACCGGCACCAGGGGCGCGCCCTGCCCGCCGGCCGCCACGTCGGCCGACCGCAGGTCGCTCACGACCCGCACGCCCAGCGCCTGCGCGAGCCCCGCGCCGTCGCCGATCTGCCAGGTGAAGCGGCGGTCGGGCTGATGGGTGATCGTCTGACCGTGGAAGCCCACGAGGTCGAGCGTCTCCGGCGCAATTCCGCTTTCCGCCGCCCAGGCACGCACGGCATCGATGTGCAGCTCGGTGACCAGCCGCTCGGCCGCCCGCGTCGCGTCGGTTTCGGCCGTAGCGCCGAACGCCGCACGGATGATGCGACGCGCTTCGTCGGGATACGGCAGGGTCAGGGTCGGCCCGAACGAGGCCACGCGCTCGCCGTCGGTCTCGATCAGGGCCACGTCGACACCGTCGACCGAGGTGCCGCTCATCAGGCCGAGGGCCCGCAGGAAAGATGAAGCCATGGGGGGAATGTGTTACACCCCCCGCGCCTTCAGGGACAGTCAGCCAAGCAACGGACCGAGCGGAAGATGTCGGGTTTCAAGTCGGATTTCATGCGCATCGTGCACGAGCGCGGCATGGTGCATCAGTGCAGCGATACCGCACGCCTCGACGAGCTGCTGTCGAGCGGCGTTCGCACCGCCTATATCGGCTTCGACTGCACCGCCGACTCGCTGCATGTCGGTCACCTGCTGCAGATCATGCTGCTGCGCTGGTGGCAGAAGAGCGGCCACAAGCCGATCGCTCTGATGGGCGGCGGCACGACCAAGGTGGGCGATCCCTCGGGCCGAGACGAGACGCGGCAGCTCCTGACGCCGGCGCAGATCGACGACAATATGGCGAGCATCAAGAAGAGCTTCGCCAACTACCTCACCTTCGGCGCCGGCGCGACCGATGCGGTGATGGCCAACAACGCCGAGTGGCTGGACGACCTCCTCTACATTCCGCTGCTGCGCGACGTCGGCCGCCATTTCTCGGTCAACCGCATGCTGACGATGGATTCGGTGCGACTGCGACTCGAGCGCGACCAGCCGCTCACCTTCCTCGAATTCAACTACATGATCCTGCAGTCCTACGATTTCGTGGAACTCCACAAGCGCCACAACTGCATCGTGCAGATGGGCGGTTCGGACCAGTGGGGCAACATCGTCATGGGGGCCGATCTCGGCCGCCGCATGCAGGGCGCCGAGCTGTTCGCCTTGACCTCGCCGCTGCTCACGACGTCGTCCGGCGCCAAGATGGGCAAGACCGCCGCCGGCGCCGTGTGGCTCAATCCCGACCGCCTGTCGCCGTACGATTTCTGGCAGTACTGGCGCAACACCGAGGACGCCGACGTCGGCCGCTTCCTGAAGCTGTTCACCGACCTTCCTTTGTCCGAGGTCGCGCGCCTGGAAGCGCTGCAGGGCCAGGAGATCAACGAGGCCAAGAAGCTCCTGGCGACCGAGGTCACCACGCTCGCCCACGGCAAACAGGCGGCCGACAGCGCCGCGGAGACGGCGCGGCGTACCTTCGAGGAAGGCGCCAAGGCCGACACGCTGCCGACCGTGGAAGTGCCCCTCGCGAAGCTGAAGGCCGGGATCGCGGCGTTCGAACTGATGCACGAAGCCGGTCTGGCCGACAGCAGGAACGAGGCGCGCAAGCTCATCAAGGGCGGCGGCGGCCGGCTCAACGACAAGCCGATCGCCGGCGACACGGCGACGGTGGGCGAAGCCGATCTCGATTCCGAAGGGACGCTGAAGCTCTCGGCCGGCCGCAAGCGCCACGTGCTGGTGCGCGCGGTCTGATCCCGGAGACCCGATCCAGCGGCTTGACCAGACGGCCGAGCGGGCTGTCATCCCCGAGGCCGTCGACCGGCCATGAGTTCGCAGCCGGCGCTGCCGAAGGCAGCCCTTCAATCTCGATGCTTGCCGCGACGTTTTTCACGTTCGAGAATCTTCGGCATCACTGCCTCCCTTTCGGGTGGAAGACATCGCGCTCACCGAGTCTTTTGAGGATCATTCTCGAAGGCCGGTCATGATGAGCCCGCGCGCCGTCAGATCCTGGCGAAGGCCGGCTTCTCGACGCCGGTCATCGTGTCGTAGGCCTTGAGGATCGTCTCCTCCGGCGTCCGCGTGACCCCGCTGTCGTGGTAGATCGCCTTCAGCCACAACGCCATCCTGATGTAGTCGCCATCCTCGATGAAGCGCTCCGTTATCGCCTCGCGCAACATCTCCTCGCCCTTGGCGACATAGGCCGCGTCAAGCTTGCCACCGTGGGCGAGATGGCGACAGGCCCATTGCCCGTGCATCAGTTCCGCCCGCACGATGGCTGGCGCCGACGAGGCCTTGGAGGTGAGTCCGGCCTCCTGACAGAGCTTCAGGCCGACGTCATAGCGTCGCGCCGCGAGGTTGAGCGGCAGGGCGAGTTCGAGCCCCTCCCGCATCAGCAGCTTTTTCCCGTTGGGTTCGAAGCGGTCGAACTGGTCCCATCGTCTCCAGTCGGCCTCGCTTGCGCGGCCGAACTCGGCCAGCGCTGAATCGCCATCGATCAGCCACTTGCACAGGCCCAGCGTCTCCCACCATTGATAGGCGTAAAAGGATTCCTCGGTATCCTTGCCTTCTGGCCATGCCGGTTGTGACTCCATCCAGCCCGCGAGTGCCCGCGCCAGCGGTAACACCTGCTCGCGCAAGCCGAGCACATGGGCCCGGAGCAGATATTCTAGTTTACTAGACATGTAGTGCGAGCGATTGAACGGCCCGGTCGTTTCCGGCTCGAACTTCGTCGCAATTGCCAGAAGGAAGTCGAGAAAGAACTGACGACTTTCCTCGGGTTCGAAAACTCTCGGCATCACGGCCTCCTTGTCGGGTAGACGACAGCGCGCTCACCGCCTTCGATTCGTTCAACCACACCGTTGCGTGCACTTCCAGTGCCGACCGTGACGATGGTCACGATCCTCTTGTTCAAATACTCCAACGCTGTGGCGCCAACTTCAGATGAGAGGCGTCCACTCTTCATCGCCGCACAAATTCTCTCTTGAGTATGTTTCAGAGCACCGACTAAAGACGGCAGCGTCTGATGCGCCCGACCGCTCGGACCGATCGACGTATCCGAACCCCGCCACTTGGAATCCCAGAAGGTGACCTCGCCGTTACGGTCGACCGATATCACATCCGGCCCCCGCTGCCCCGCCTTCCTTCCGAAGTCAATCACCGTGTGATCCGGGAACTGTCGCGCAATTTCGTTGGCCAGCCCATACTCTCCGCGCAATCCCTTGAGATGGTTCTCGTCGTCGGGCAAGTAGTCGCGCCCCGCTGCCGGTTCACCGACACGCGGATCGAGTTTGATGCCAGCTGCCGTGTCTATGCCGTCGGCGCCAGCATACTGGTCCCTTTCGGCCCGTTGGGCTCTCTCCCCCAGCCAATCAGCGAAAGCTTGAGTCGATTGCTTCCGCTCAACGGCGGCTGCCGGTCCAGCCGTATCGGGTGAGGGCTGAGTGCCCGATGCCTGGGGTGAAGACGGAAACCAACGCCGCCAATTCTCGATTGCCTGTGGCAGTCCAGGTGCCACCGGCGGCCGGTTGTGCCCGATGCCTGGTGCAGGCTGATGGCCTGGCGCCGCAGCGGGACGGGGCGGTGGAGGAACGCGACTGCCTCCGCCACCTCCGGCTTGCGCGAGAATGATGTTCTGCGGATCGAAGGTTTCGTCTATCTCCGCGCGGCCGTCGTCGCTGTGGACAATGGGGGGCTCTCCCCCATCGAGCGCGTCCTTCGCTTCGACTTCCTGGAGCAGCGCTTCGACCGGGTCGCCGCCTGAGACCCAGCCGATATTCGGATCGCTTTCCGCTCGCGGCAGCACGCTGCCGACCACGTCACCGACGAGGCCGCGAATGTCCACCATCGTCGGCGGCTTGCCCTCGACCGCCTCGAACGCGCCAAGCAGCCTGTCGAGTTGCTGCCGCGCCGGCCGGGCCTCCTCCCTGTTTGGTTCGACGTTGGCGGCGCGCAGTCCTTCTTCCAGGAACAAGCGGCCGAGACGGTGGCGCTCGAAGGCGGGATCGGGTTTGCCTTCGGAGAGGGTCTTCTGGAGTTTGGTCAGGCGGTCGTAGTCGCTGTTGCCGAGCGACAGCCGGTATTGCGTGAGATCGAGGCCGGTGAAGCGTTCCGGCTCGTGCACGGCTTGGTCGTCGAGCCTGTCGTAGAGATCGCGGTCCGTCACGACGCGGCCACCGTTCATGGCCGCAGCCTCCAGTCGGCCCGTTTGCCCCGGGCTCAACCCGTCGCGCAGCTCCGCCGGCATCGCCATCAGTGGCGCCGCGGGATTGTTGCCCAGCCAGTCGAGCGCGCCCGTGGCCGCGCGGCCCCTC